>JBFYQX010000050.1:0-2825 GCA_041302525.1 Candidatus Bipolaricaulota bacterium
CGGCCACGTCCGCGGCGGTCAGCAGCCGCGCGAGCGCCTCCCCGGTCGCCTGCTCGACCCGCTCGAGCTCGCGTCGCGCCATCCACGGCGGAAGCCACAGGGAGGCCAAGACGAGGCGCACGCTCATGCGTCGCGCTCCGCGCGCCCGAGATGTAGGGTCCGTGCCGGCGCCGGTCCCCGGCCGTACAACGCCTGCACCGCCTCGGCGCACCGCGCCAGCACCTGGCGCCGCCGCAGCTTGAGGTTGGCGGTGAGATCGCCCCGCTCGATGGACAGATCGTAGGGGAGGACGATCCAGGCCTTCGCCCGTTCGGGCGCCGAGAGTTCGGCATTCAAGGTCGCCACGGCCCGGTCGATGGCTGCCGCGCGCCGCGCGTCGAGCGACGGCTCGTCGGTCCACAGGAGACCGACGCAGTAGGCCTCGCCCTCCCCGACCAGCATCGCCTCGCGCACGCCCGGCACGCCGCGCAGCCGCTCCTCGACCTTCGCCGGCGCCACGTTCTTCCCGTACGACGTGACAATCAGCTCTTTCTTGCGCCCCGTGATCGCCAGATGGCCCGCCTCGTCCAGCAAACCGAGGTCTCCGGTCGCCAGCCATCCGTCGCGCACGCCGAGATCTCGTCCGCCGTGGAGCGCCTCCGGCGTCACCTGCGGTCCGCGCACAAGGATCTCGCCGTCGGCTGCGACGCGCAGTTCGGTCTCGGGGAGGGGTTCTCCCACCGTTCCAGGACGCCGCCGGCCGACGCGCGTCAGCGTGACAAGGGGCGCCTCGGTCAGGCCGTAGGCGTTGTGCACGTCGATCCCCAAACGCGCAAGGCCGTCCAGCACCTCGCGGGGCGCCGGGGCCGAGCCGACGATCAGCTGCGCGCACCGCGCCAAGCCGGCTCTGCGCAGGACGAGGCGCCCCAGCGCGCGCCGCGCCAGGTTCCCCGGCCCTCGCCCGTCGCCACGCGCGATCCCGCCCAGAAGCGGCATCGCGACCGTCTGCCCCCAGACCCGCTCGTAGAAGCGCGGCACGGAGAAGAAGAACGTCGGGCGGACGCGCGGCAGCGTCTTCGCGAGCGCGCGGAAGTCCTCGAGGAACCAGAGGTCGAGCGGTGCCGGCGCATAGTACGGCGCGTAGGTCGTGAGGATCCCCTCGACGACGTGGTTCATTGGCAAGAAAGACAGCATCGTGATGCGACGCGTCCTCGCCAGCCACGGCACGAGGCTGACGATCGACTCGGCCATGAACCGCAGGTTCCCGTGGTGGAACGGAATTCCCTTCGGCCGCCCCGTCGTGCCCGACGTGTAGCGCAGCGTCGCGAGGTCCCCGAACCCGACGGGCGCCTGAAGGCACGGTGTCGTCGCCGCGCCTCGGCCGAGAAACGCCGCCCAGGTCTCGACCGGCCGACGGACGTCCGGGGGCGCCTCGCCGGGCCATAGCGCAACCACCGGAACGGCCGTTCGCAGTTCGTCGAGACGCGCCAGGACCCCCGGCGCCCCGACGAATAACAGGCTCGCCTCCGCGTCGGCAAGGATCTCGTCGATCTCCGCAGGCGGGCTCGTGTAGTACAGCGGTACGCTCACGGCGCCGAGAAGGCCGATCGCTACGTCGAGCGCGAGCACGCGCGTGCTGTTCGTCGCGACCCAGGCCACCCGATCGCCCTTGTGGACGCCCGACGCCTCGAGCGCCGCGGCGGCCCGCAGCGCCTCGGCGCGAACCTCGTGTGCGGGCCGAGCCCGCGCGCCGCGCGGCCCGACGTCGTGGTAGGTCGTGGGGCGGCTCCTTGTCCCGAGCCGGAACAGCACCTGCTCGTGCACGGTCCGATCGGAGCGGTGCAGGAACCCATGGGTGGTCGCGTACTCCAGCAAGCGCGGCAGGTAGCTGCGCCAGTCGAGGTCGTACGGCCCGAGGAGCCGGTCGCTGTTCTGGCGGGCAAATCGCCGCCGATCGCCGAGATACGGAGCGAGCGTCTGCAGCAGTCCCAGCGTGCCGCGTCGAGGCCGTGCCGCGCGCGGCACGGGCACGGGAAGGTAGATCGGGCGGGGCAACCGCACGCCCAGGTGCTCGGCGGCCCACGCCCGGACGGCCGCGGTGAGCTCGCCATAGGTTGGCGAGAGGTCCCACGGCGCCGTCAGGTGAAACGTGAGTCCCGTCGCCGCCTCGTCGAGCGCCAGCCGGGCTGCGGCGTCGGCGACATAGTCGACGGGCACGAGGTTCACGCGCGTCGATGCCGCCGCGGGAACGACGCGCAGCCGTCCGGTCAGGTACAAGCGCAGCGGCGTGTAGACGGTGTTGAACGTCTTGATCTCGCCGGTCGTGGAGTCCCCCACGATCATCCCCGGGCGGAGGAACATCACCGGCACGGCGCCGGCCTCCTCGCGAACGTGACGCTCGGCCGCGCGCTTCGACGCCTCGTACGGCGGGGCTGGCGAAAGATCATCGCCATCGTCGGTCTCGCGAACCGTTTCGCAATCCCGCCTCGCGACGTACGCGGTCGAGATGTGACAGAAGCCGGCGAGGCCGTGGTCGTCGTGCGCGGCGCGCGCAATTGCCAGGGCTTCTGCCGTACCGCCAACGTTCGTCCGTCGCAACTCGTCGCGCGGCGCCCGGAGGCGAACGTCGGCCGCCGCGTGCACGACGTGCGTGATGCGCCGCGCCACCGCCGCGTGCCTGATGTCGTCCCATCCGCAACAGGGCACGGTCAGGTCGCCGCAGGCGACCTCGACGCGCCGCCCGATCTCGTCTCGGACGTCCGGCCAGTCCCACCAGGCGCGCGACAGACGCCGCGCCGCCTCGTCGTCGCTGCGGCCGCGCACGAGGACGAGGAGCGACACGTCCG
>JBFYQX010000074.1:0-4637 GCA_041302525.1 Candidatus Bipolaricaulota bacterium
GTCGGCGTTTCTCAAGATCTCGCGCGTGCGCGCCGACCTGGCGAAGGTCTCGGTCGCCGTGCGCCTGACACGCGACGAGGCCGGACGCTGCGCGTCGGCGCGGATCGAACTCGGCTCGGTCGGCCCGACCGTGCTCCGAGCGCGCAAGGCCGAGCTCCTGTTGTCCAAAGAGACCTTCATTGAGGAACGCGTCCTGGCTGCCGCCGAGGCGGCAGCAGCCGAGATCCAGCCGATCGACGACGTGCGGTCGACGGCCGACTACCGCCGCAAGGCGACGGTCGCCGTGGTCCACGACGCCGTCCTTGCGGCGTGGTCAAGGATCGGCACTGAGGTCCGCTCTCCGCTCCGCGGTGAGAGCCCGAAGTCCACGTTCCGGGACCTTCCTTCGGTCTCGGTAGACGCAGATGAATCCGTTATCGTCTCCCTGACGGTGAACGGCGAGGCGATGGAACTGGACGTGGCGCCGAACGAGCTCCTTCTGAACGTCTTGCGCGAACGGCTGGAGCTGACGGGCGCCAAGTACGGCTGCGGCGTCGGCGAGTGCGGCGCGTGCACGATCTGGCTCGACGGCCAGCCGGCGCTCGGCTGCCTCGTGCTCGCGGTCTCGGCCGACGGCGCCGAGGTGCGGACGATCGAGGGACTCGCGGCTCCGGACGGCACACTCGACCCGTTACAGCAGGCATTCATTGACGAGAACGCGTTCCAGTGCGGCTACTGCACGCCAGGGATGCTGATGATGTCGAAGAAGCTGCTTGACGAAATCCCGCAGCCGACCGAGGCGGAGATCAGGGACTATCTGCGTGGCAACCATTGCCGTTGTACGGGTTATGCAAGCATCACGCGGGCGGTTCTTCGGGCCGCGAAGGGCGGCACATGACCTTCCCGGGATGCTTGCATAGCCTAGGGACACGGCCGTGCGGCCCGCCGTACGGCGAGCGAGAAGGAGTGGGTGGCTCGTTCTCCTTCTCGTGGCGTGCGCGGCGTTCGTCTGGGCTATTCGATCATCGTGCGAGCGGTGTTGGGAGCAGCGGGCAAGAGTGTCACGTGATCTTGCCGGGTATGCTGACGTAACCTAGCTCGCTCTGGTCTGGGGAGGCCGAGCGTCGTGAGGCGGAGGGAGAGGCAACGATGAGTCTGCCCAGGTTCGACCTGCTTCAACCGAGCTCTCTTGGGGAAGCGCTCGAGATTCTGGAGAAAACCCAGAATGCGCAGCCGCTTGCGGGCGGGACGGCCTTGCTGGTGGACGTCCGCGCGCGGAAGTCGACGCCTGCGGTGCTGGTCGACCTCGGCCGGATCGGCGATCTCCACGGGATTACACCCGCGGCGAACGAGATCGCGATCGGCGCGACGACGACGATCGCCGAGCTGTTGGCGAGCCCCGTCGTTGCGGAGCGCGCTCCGGTTCTGCACGCGGCCTGCGCAACCTTCGCGTCCCCGCTCGTGCGCAACCGCGCGACGATTGGCGGGAACCTTGCCCACGGCTCGCCGGCCGGCGACATGGCCCCGGCGCTTCTCGTCCTCGACGCCTCGATCGAGCTGCGGAGCGTGCGCGGCAAGCGGCTCGTCCGCGCGGTGGACTTCTGGAAGGGGCCGGGCAAGACGACGCGCAAGTCGGACGAGATCGTGACCTCGATCCGCGTGCCGGTCGGCCACACGCCGTGTGCGTGCGCGTGGAAGAAGCTGGGCCTGCGCAAGGCGGACGCGATCTCGGTCGTGAGCGTCGCCGTGCGGATTGCGCTCACGCCCAACGGGGCCGTCGACGTCGCACGGGTCGCGGTCGGCGCCGTGGCCCCGACGCCGCTGCGCGTAGCGAAGTCAGAGAATGCGCTGGCGGGCAAGGCGCTGAGTGCCGAGACGATGGCCCACGCCGCCGCGGAGGCGGCGGCCAGCAGCACCCCGATTGACGATCTCCGCGGTAGTGCAGCGTACCGCCGACGCGTGGTCGAGGCGCTCGTGCGGCGGGCGCTGGCCGAGATCGCAGAGAGGGGGAAGGCGTGAGCGACCGGAAGATCACCCTGCGCGTCAATGGGAGGACCCGCGAAGTCTCACTTCCGGGGCATCGTACGCTGCTCGAGGCGCTTCGAGACCTCGGGCACACCGACGTCAAGAATGGCTGCGAGAAGGGCGACTGCGGCGCCTGCACGGTGCTCCTCAATGGGAAGGCCGTCAACAGCTGCCTCATCCTTGCCTGGCAGGCCGACGGGGCGACGATCGTGACGAACGCCGGGCTTGGCACGGCCGAGGCCCCGCACCCGATTCAGGTGGCGTTCGCCGACGCCGGCGCCGTGCAGTGCGGGTTCTGCACGCCGGGGCTCGTCCTCTCGACGAAAGCGCTCCTCGATGCGAACCCGAACCCCAGCGAGGCCGAGATTCGCGAGGCCATCTCCGGGAACCTCTGCCGTTGCACGGGGTACGGACAGATTCTGGATGCTGTCACGCGGGCCTCGAAGGCTCTTTCTGCTCCGAAGGACGGTGTTTCGTGACCGACAGAGTGCAGCCGAAGAGCCCGTCGTGGCCTCACGGCCCCCTACACGTGAAGGCGTTCGCCTTCGCCGGCTTGCGAGGTGAGCTATGAGCCAGGTCACCCCGAAACCGCTTCCGCCTCACGATCTTCCGCCGCTGAAGGTTGTAGGAAAGCCGTTGCGTCGGGTCGATGCGCTCGCGAAGGCCGTCGGCGTGACGCAGTACGCGGCTGACTTCACGCTGCCTGGCATGCTGCACGCCAAGGTCCTCCGCTCGCCGATCCCGAGCGGCAGGATCGTCCGGCTCGACGTCGCGAGGGCTCGCGCTCTGCCGGGTGTGGCCTGCGTCCTCACGGGCGCCGACCTGCCGAACGCGAAGCTTACCACCGACATGCCTGGCCAGTCGGGCCGCGCGGCGCGGGCTGGGTCCGACGCGCCCGTTCTGGCGACCGACGTCGTGCGCTTCCACGGCGAGCCCATCGCGCTCGTCGCCGCCGAGACGCTCGAGATCGCCGAGCAGGCGATGGGCCTGATCGACCTGCAGCTCGAGCCGACGCCCGGCGTCTTCTGCCCGGAGCAAGCGCTCGCACCCGGCTCGCCTCGAGTCTACGAGGCCGAAGGCGATTCCGTTGGAATCGCTGGGGCCAACTCCGCTTCGGGCGGGAATGCTGAGTTGGCTGGACCGGCCGCTGTGAGCGACCACGGCGGTTCCGCGGGAACCGCTAGGGCCGAATCCGCGCAAGGTGAGCCAGCGGATTCGGCTGTCCGTTCGAATGTCGTTGCTGAATATCACATCCGCAAGGGCGACGTCGAGAAGGGGATGGCGCAGGCCGATCTCATCGTCGAGAACACGTTCCTCGTGCCGTTCGTCGAGCACGCCTACCTCGAGCCCGAAGCCGGCGTGGCCTGGGTCGACGAGCAGGGCACGATCACGATTCGCGTCTGCACCCAGGTCGTCGAGCACTTCCGCACCGTGGCCAAAGCGCTCGGCGTGCCGCAGAACAAGGTTCGCGTGATCGGCACGATGGTCGGCGGCGGGTTTGGGTCGAAGGAAGACGTGACGGTCGAGATCTTCCTCGCCCTCCTCGCCCGGGCCACGAACCGCCCCGTCAAGCTCGTCTACACGCGCGAGGAGTCGTTCCTCGCCTCGTCGAAGCGCCACCCGTTCAAGATCACGCACCGCACCGGCGTCAAGCGCACAGGAAGGATCACGGCGGCCGAGATCACGATGCTCGCCGACTCGGGTGCCTACCCGTACCTCACGCCCTACGTCCTCCTCTACGCGACAGGGATGGCCGCGGGGCCGTACAAGATCGATCACGTCAAGATCGACTCCGTCGCCGCGGCGACGAATCAGCCGTTCACAAGCGCGTTCCGCGGCTTCGGCGGTCCGCAGGCGGCGTTCGCCTACGAGTCGCAGATGGACGAGATCGCCAAGGCCCTGATCATGGACCCGCTCGAGGTGCGGCGGACGAACTACCTGAAGAAGGGCGACACGACGGTCACCGGCCAGGCGATCCGCTCGGCGGCTTGGTCTGAGGAGTGCGCGACGCGCGCCCTCGCTGCGCTGGGGAAACCGACGCCGAGCACGGCCACGCGCAAGGTGGGGCGCGGGTTCTCGAACACGTTCCAGAGCTACGGGCGGATCATGTGGTTCCACGACACCTCGCGTGCCTGGGTTGGCATGGAACTCGATGGCACGGTGGTCATTCGCTGCGGCGTGCCCGACATCGGTGCCGGGCAGTCGAACAGCCTGTGCCAGATCGCGGCCGAGGTGCTCGGCGTGCCCCTCGAGCGCGTGTCGATCTACGCGACCGACTCGGCGCTCACGCCGCTCGCCGGCACGTCCACGGCGACGCGCCAGCTCTACATGTCCGGCAACGCCGTACTCCAAGCTGCAGGCGTCGTCCGCGCCAGCCTCGTCACGAAGGCGGCCGAGATGCTCGGCGTGTCGCCCGAAGACGTGGACCTCGCGGATGGAGAAGCCCTTGTCGTCGCGGACCGCGGATGCTCGCTGCAGGGCACAGGTGGGCAAGGCGAGGAGGTCAGGAAGCCCCTTGCTCAGGTAGCGGCAGCGTGCGCATCTAGCGGACTTCCCCTGGCCCACCTGGCCCAATTCAACGCTCCGTCCGCCGAGGGCCTCGACCCGGAGACCGGGCAGGGCGACATCTGGCC
>JBFYQX010000080.1:0-15583 GCA_041302525.1 Candidatus Bipolaricaulota bacterium
CTCGGCGTGGGTCGGCCGAGCGTTCGTCGCGCTCCTCGCGCTCCTCGGGCTCGCGATCGCGTACCGGCCGCCGGGCACGTTTGTCGAGATCACGACGGAGGCGTTCACCGGCCTGGCCGTCTTGTTCCCGACCGTGATCGCCGCCCTCTACTGGCGGCGGTTCGACGGACTGGCCGCGGTCGCGTCGATCGGGGTTGGGGAGGGCCTCGTCGTGGCCTACCACCTGCGCGTCCTGCCGACGTGGGGCACCCTGCCGGTCGTTCCCGTCGTTGTCGGCACGACGCTCGTCCTGGTCCTGGGATGCTGGTTGCGCGGGCGGACCGCCGCACGCCCCGTGCGGCTCCTTCCGGTGGCGTCGCGTCGCGCCAAGATTGGCTGGGCGGCGGCCTTCCTCGTCTTGTTCGCCCTCGGGCACGACGTGTGGGCGTGGGGCGACGCGCGGCGGTCGCTGCTCGGGTACCCGTGGTGGGTCTGGACGTGCGCGGGGCTCTGTCTCGTCTTGTCGTTTGCCTTCTGGCGCTTCGGGCGCCTCGTCGCGCCCCGCGCGGGCGCAGAAACCCCAGAACCGCCGGAAGCCGGCGCGTCGATCGTCGAGGAGCCGTGAGGCGCCTTGGCGCACGCGCCTTGGCGCGCGCGAGCGATCGGGGCATGATACGCGACAGCCTGCTGCGCGGCGGCGGCGCGACGAGGAGGATCTCTTGCTCAACCGATGCTTGATCACCGTGACGGCCAAGAAGCCATTCCACGACTGGGTGTCTGCTCTACCCGAGGCAGCGGGCCTGACCCTCGACGAACTGAACGAGGACGGCCTGGCCTACCTTGTGCCCGAGCTGGAAGAAGACGACGACTTCGAGTCGCTGATTGCCCAGTGCTTCGACCTCATCTTCGAGGAAGAGCTCTACGCGTGGCGGAGCGACGAGAAGGCGTGGCCGGGGGTGCGCGACCTCGACACGTTCAAGGACTGGTTCGACGTTCGGGTGCGCACGATCGTCCTCGACCTCGTTGACGCCCCGCTGCGCGACGACGAAGCGTAGCGCCGGCACAGGCCCACGGCCTCACGGCGCGCGCGGGGCCGAGGCCGAAACGTCCTTTCGGTAGACCAGGATCTCGCGGACCGGCTGAAAGCCGAGACTCTCGTACAGCCCGAGGGCGGGCGTTCGATACGTGTCGGTCTCGACGTACAGCGCGCGCGCGCCGGCGGCGGCGAGTCGCCGAGCGCACTCGCCGAGCAGGGCCGCGCCGAGCCCGACCTCGCGGAAGTCCCTGCCGACGCCGAGCGGCTCGATCTGGCCGACGCGCGGTCCCGGGCCGGGAGGCGAGAGCCACCCAATGCAGAACCCAGCGAGGCGCCCGTCGGGAGACTCGACCACGAGGTCCGCGTCGGTGCGGTGATGCGGCGCAACGAGCGTCCTTGTACGCCACTCGGGCGTCATGCTCTTCGACTCGAAGGTCGCGCGGTGCAGTTCGACGTAGGCGTCGACCTCGCGCGCGCCGTTGAACGGGCGGATGACGAATCCCGGCGGAAGCGAAGCGCGCGCAGGCTGCGTCGCGTCGCGGCGCAAGAGAACGCGCGACCAGGAGTCCTCGCCCACGTCGGCCTGACAAACGTAGCCGTGGCGTTCGAGCGTCGCGAGCCGGTCCGCGAGGTCGCCGAATGTTGTGACAAACCACTGCGGCCGCTCGTAGATCGAGCCGCGCGCGGCCTCGGCGCGCCCGTCGGCCCACTCAAGCGCCGCAGGCAAGAGCGCCTCTTCGACCTCGGGCAGAAACGCGAAGTCGATCATCCAGAACGGCGCCTGCATCGCCGCCCAGCCGACAACGCGCCGGCTGTCCTCCCACAGAATGGCGTTCTCGGGCAGATCGAGCGCCCACGAGGCGAGCCGGTACGGCAGATCAACGCTGTGCAGCGTCGACACCGCCGCCTCGAGGGCAACGTGCAGCATCAGGGGCGCATCGCGGTCGCGATCCAGCGGTCGAGCGTTCATCGGGCCTCCGCCTTGACTCTACGCGAGCGCACGCGGCGCAGCAAAGCGACCGAGCGCGGACCTTGACCGGTCTCTGCGTCTCTCGCTACACTGCGGCATCTGTCAGCGAGATAGGGAGAGCTTCAGGGAGGATCCGATGCGTGAGCGTCGTGGGGAGAATCGGCTCGTGGCCGTCGCACGCGGCGTCGCCGGGACGGCCAAGATCATGGCCCTCGTCTTGTGGCACGCCCTTCGCTACCCGGCGCGCGAGAGCATCGTTGACTACGACAAGAAGACCGTGAGGCTGGCCGATGCCGGCAAGTGACCAGATCCTCACCGTGCCGTACAAGTTCCTCGTCTGCGGCTTGTTCGCCGTCTTCGTCGGCCTCGTCGTCGCGCGCATCGTTGTGCCGTTCGCCGTGCCCAGCCCGAGTCCGGCCGTGACCGAGCTTGTGCGCGACCTGTGGACTGCCGCGCAGAGCCTCCTCGCCGCGCTGGTCGGCCTACTGGCCGGAAAGGCGACGCGGTAGCGCGGTCAGATTGCCGGGCGTTCTCACCTCCGCTCGCGCGCTGCGACGCACTGCGACGGCCGGCGCCGTCCGGCGCGAATTGCCGGCGTCGGCGCGGCAGTCCTAGGATCGGCTCACGCGGAATGGTCTTTGGAAGGCGACGAGCGGCGGCGGCACATCAAAAGGAGAGGACCATGGCAAAGGCATGGGTGGCGGCATTGGCGCTCTTGTTCGCCTCGGTCGCGGCCTTCGCGCTCGATTCGGTCGACTTCGGCGCCGTGAGCGTGGGCCAGACGAAGCAGGCGACGTACAACTTCACGAACTCGGGCTTGTTCACCTGTCTCCTCCAGGCGGTCGGATTCGGCGAGGAGTACGCGCCGACCGACGGCGCGTTCCGTGTGGTGCCCCCGGCCCTGCCGACCGAGGTCGCGCCGGGCCAAACAGTCTCCTGGCTCCTCAGCTTTGCGCCCGTCGCCCCGGGGGCCGCGACAGCGACGCTTAGGATTCGGCTGGTATGCGGCATCTTCGCGCAGACCGCGACGTCTGCGCTGACGGGCGTGGGCGTAGGCTACGGCGTGACGGACCTGATGGGTCTCTACCCACCGGGTGCGACCGACACGATGCCCGGGACCGCGGAGTGCACTTGTGGGGCGGAGATCGCAGCGCTCGACGCCGACATGGCCGCGCTGTCGGCTTACCTGGTGACCCAACTCGGTCCCGCGGTCTCGGCGGCAAACGCGGCCATCGCGCGGATCGAGGGCGGTTGTGCAGACGAGGCGGCGGCCTGCCCAGGTCCGTTCCCGACCGCCGGCGGGACGAAGCTCCAGGCGCTCGCCGCGGCGAGCGCCCAAGTGACTGCGGCGGCCGCCGACGTGCTGCCGAGGATCGATCCGACGTCGCCCGGCCTCCAGACGGTGTTGACGACAGGCGCAGCGGCCATCGGCCCCCTCTTGCAGGAGCTCGCCGCGATTCCGGGCGTTGTCGCGTCCTTGACGCCGACGCAGCGCGCGTGTCTCGACACCTACGTTCCCGAAGAGGCGATCTACTTTCTCCAGGCGGTCGGCACCGTGGTGGCCGATCCGGCGACACACCCCAAACTACGCGGCCTGCTCGGCAGCTCGTCGGCGGGCACCCTCGACAAGATCCTCGAGAAGATCGGGATTTGGGCCGGCGACATTCCCGTCTTGGGCCATCTCATTGACGACATCCGCGCGCTGAACGGCGCGGCCGAGGACGTGTTCGGCCTCGCCGGCATCATGTTCCAGTACGAGCTGGAGCGGAAGCTGGACGGGATCATCTACGGGCTGTTCGGCATCGTCATCCCGCCGAATGCCACCGAGCGGGAGCTCGAGAGCCTCCTCGGCCGGATCACGGGCGAGTCGATCCGGGGCCGCTTGGAGCGCATGGAAGGCAGCCTCGGCGCCATGGCGGAAGGCCTCGGCCAGCTCGGCGCGGACATCGCGGCCGTCGATGAGCGGGTGCGCGAGATCGAACGCGTCGTGAACGAGAACGCCGCGGAGCTCGCCGACATCGAGAAGAAGATCTGCTGTTTCGTGCTCACCATGCGGGCCTACGTCCGTCAGATGGGCCTCGCCCTGTATGGGAACGGCGCGGCGTTCGAGTTCCTCGTGCCCGACCTCTGCCGAGGCGTCACGGAAGCGCAGTGCTTCGGGATGACGACCACGGCGGGCGGGGCGCCGACGTTCGACGCGATCAAGCCGGAGATTCGGCAGCTCGAGGACGACATGGTCTGGGTTCGCGAGAGGATCGAGGAGATCCTGCGGAGGCTTGGCGGCGGCGGCCTCGTGCCGATCGATGAGACGCCGCCGGTCATCGTTCCGCCGACCGAGCGCCCCGAGATGGAGGTCGCTGAGCGCGAGTACTTCTGGCTGGCGATCACGAAGAAGATCTACGTCTACGCCGAAGACACCTTCGTGCCGACGTCGACGGCTGACGTCCACGAAGTCCACGTCGTGACCCCCGCCTTCGACCTCTCTGGATGGGTTGACCTGTCCGAGCTGCGACCGGGCGACGAGGTGACGGTCGAGATCCGCGTCAACGTTAATGGCAAAGAGCGCCCATTCACCACCACGGCTTTCGCCGGCGCGCAAGATGCGCGCCTGGTCTACTTCGACGAGTTGACCGGCGGGCGAAGCCTGATTGTGGGCGACGACGTGCGGATCCTGTTCCGCCAGACGGCGTCAGCCGACGTCTTCGGCACGGCGATCGGCATCGGGTACCAGTTCGTGGTCGAGTCGCAGCTGTAGCCCGAGGTCGCCGGGCGGGGAGCGCCCGTCGCCCGGCCCGGCGGCCTGGTCGGTGCCGCGCCCGCGCGGGCTCGAGGCGGCGCGAGACGGGATCGGCGGGCTAGCGAATGTGCACGGCGTATTTCGCCTGCTCGACGGGCTCGTCTTCCCACGGGCGCAGGAGGCGGAAGAGAATCTCGTGCTGGCCCTGGCTGAGCGGGCGGAAGAGAAAGACGTCAAGCGCGCTCGCGCCCATCCGCCTCACGTTGGCGACGCGCCGCTGGCTCACAAGCGAGAAGGCGACGTGGTCGAAGTCGGCCTTCCACTCGTAGCCCGAGGTCCCCGGCGCGCGCAGCTTGATCTCAAACGGAGCGTCGGCTCGCGCGTCCAGCATGCTCTCCGTCGTCCGCGGCATCTCTCCCTCCGCCTAGGGGGCGCGTCGTCCCGCTCGCTGGGCCGGACCGCGCCGCCCGGACGGGGACTCGATCCAGTCGACGTCGACATCGTAGAACGCGAACTGGGCATCGATCCCCGTGCTCCCGTAACCGACCCGGCCGAACCCGTCTTCTCCCCAGCCTCGGCCCCAGCTGTTCTTGATCGCCCAGTAGCCGGCCGGGTCATCATAGCCAATGACGGTGATCGCGTGGAGTCCGAGGATCTCCGACGTTGTCGGCCGGTACACGCCGCCGCGGTAGTAGAGGAAGTCGGCGTAGACGACCATCGCTCCGACGACCGGGCCACGCGTGCACAGGGCCTCCTTGCGCGCCTCGGCGGCCGTCGCCTTGCGCCAGCGCCTGACGCGGACGACGGGCGGGATGCCCTGGCAGTACGCCTGCCGCCCGAAGTACGGGAAGTCCGCGTCCCGTCCCACCCCGTGGTCGCGGCAGCGCGCGAGCGCCAAGCCCGGCTGCCAGCCCTTCTCGCAGCCGTCCGTGCCCGTTCCGCAGAAGAAGAGGTCGGCGACCGAGAGGGTGAGGTCCAAGCTCGCGTCCTGGTTCACGATCCGCATCCGCGACTCGAGGGCCGCGCAGGTCGCGAAGGCGACGCACGAGCCGCATAGGCCCTGATCGCGAACGGGCGTCACCCAGTCTCTGCCCTCGACGTCGCGCCAGTCGCGCGACGCGGGGAGCGGCGTGCAGCCGGCCCTGCCGAACTCCACGGCCCTTGCCGACCTCCAGCCTCCGCCCGGCTCGCGCCCGCGTGGCGCGAGGCCGAAAACTCCGGGTGAGAGCTGGCCCGCGCCATGCAGCTTTGCGATGGGGGTCAGTCCCGCCTTCCACGCCAGCCCTTGGGTCGTGATCGCCTGTCGGATGCGATCGAGTTCCGTCATCGCGCCTCGCCCTCCTGCCGCCATGCTGACGGCTGTCCGTCGCGCACGTTGTGTCTGCCTCGACGATGAGTGACGGGTTCCTAGTATAAGGAACGCTGCGCAGTCGTCCAACGCGCGGAAACCTGGGCGGGCCGCGACGCGGCCGGCAGGGCGTACAGGCTCCGGATGCGGTGGCGAGATGAGGCCGAGTCGAGGCTCTGGGTCGGAACTCAGGCCAAGGGCCGGATGCGGACCTCGATCTCCGGGCGGTCGCGAAGCAGGGTGACGAGTTGGGTGGCGTCGGTGTCGCCGAAGTGGTATGGGTAGAGGATTTTCGGCCCGATCGCGCGCGCCGCGTCGGCGACCATCTCGGGCGTCATCGTGTAGGGCAGGTTCATCGGAAGGAAGGCCACGTCGATGTCGCGCAGCGCCTTGAGTTCGGGCGTGTTCTCCGTGTCGCCGGCCACGAGGACGCGCAGACCGCCGAACGTGAGGAGGTAACCGTTTCCGTCGCCGCAACGATGGAACGGGTCGCCCGACTCACGATGATGAACCAGGTTGTACGCCGCGACGGCTTCCACGCCGATGCCCTGCACGACCGTGACGTCGCCGTTGCGCATCGCCTGGCCGCCCTCGATCGCGCCCTGGCACAGGACCGTGTGGACGACGCTCGTCGTCTTGGTGCGGATGTGGCCCAACGCCGCCGGGTCGAGGTGGTCGCGGTGCTCGTGGGTGATGAAGATCACATCCGCCTTCGGCAGCTTCGCGTAGTCGGCCACGCGGCTAAACGGGTCGACGTACACGTTCTTGCCCCCATACCGAAACAGGAGCGACCCGTGCCCGAGGAACGTGATCTCGAGGTCGCCCTGCGATGTCCGGAGCCTGTCCGTCTCGAAGCCTTGCGCCTTCATGCCAACCTCCCGCGCGCTGCGCCCTTATGCACCTAGAACTCCGCGACCTCGAGCGGCGCGCCGCTCTGCGCCATGCGCCAGACGATCGACGTGCCCTTCGCGAGCCGGAACGAGGCGAAGATCTCGTAGCCGTACTGCGCGACGACGGGTTTCAGGAACGTGAACACGTTGTCGAGGATGTGCCTCGTCACCGCGGGGTCGGCCACGCGCTCCAGCTCTCCGCGCAGGCGCACCTGCACGTCCGTTTTGGCGTCCCAGTACGCAAGCTCGACCGAGGGGGCGGCCACGAGTTGCTGGTAGACGTCCTTCTGGACGCCCGTGCAGAAGGTCAGCCCCTCTGGTCCGATGAGCGCCGTCTGCATCGCTCGCACGCGCGGCTCCCCGCGGTCCACGGTCGCCATGAACGACACCGGATTCGCCTTTACGAACGCGAGGACTTCGTCTCTGGTCATGATCGCATCCTAGCGCGCGGCGCCGCGGAGGGCCAACCGACCTTGCGGGGGCGTCCGGGATCAGGCCCGGCGACGGGTCCGGGATGGAAGCCGACGGGCTGAGGTTCGATGGGCGCAGGAGTCCCCGGCACCAGGCGGACGCGCCGCGGCCTCAGTCGAGCGTGTTCTCGGCCAGGTAGCTGATGAGCTCCATCGCGCCGGTGCCCATGTTGGAGAGGATGACGACCGTGTACGTCGACGCGGGATAGAAGCTGAACGAGTTGGTGATGCCGGCGTACCCGCCGCCGTGTCCGACCACGCGCTGCCCGGCCTCGATGCGATCCATGAACCCGTAGGCGAACGTCATCGCAGGGTTGGCGGTCTGCACCTTCCCCGCGAGCGTCAGTCGCGTCGTCTCGGCAAGCAGGAGCGCGTGCCCGACCAGGGCGCGGCCGAAGTGGAACAGGTCGCCGGCCGTCGAGTACCCGCCGCCGGCCGAGCCCCCGCGCAGCGGAAGGAGCGGCCAGTTCTCGGCGAGCACGCCGGTGTCGTCGCCGGCGAAGTCGGCCGTCGTGTAGCCGATCGCGCGCGGCAGGAAGTCCTCGTCCTGTGCGAACGAACCCGTGCTCGCCATGCCGGCCGGCACAAAGATGTGCTCGCGCACGTAGTCGGTGTAGCTCATCCCCGTGATCCTCTCGACGATCAGCCCGAGGACGATGAACCCTGAGTTGCTGTACCGCGTCGCCGTTCCCGGGGTGGAGAGGAGCGGTTCGTCGGCGAAGAGGCGGAAGTAGTCGTCGAGCCCGTCGAGCTCCGACAGGCCGGCAGGAAGGAGCGGGCTGTCGAAGTAGTCGCCCAGCCCCGACGTGTGCGTCAAGAGCTGGTGGACCGTCACCTGCGCCGCCACCTGGCGCTCCGGGTAGTCGGGCAGGATGTTGCCCACTCTCGTTTCGACCGACAGGAGGCCGCGCTCGACGAGCTGCATCACGGCGACGCCGGTGAACATCTTGTCGAGCGAGGCGAGGTTGAAGCGTGTCTCGACCGTGTTCGGAGTCCCGAGCGCGCGGTCGGCGAGCCCGTAGGCCGCCTGGTAGACGGCCTCGCTTCCCTGCCCCACGAGCACGACGCCCGAGAAGTCCCCGGCCCGCCCGAGCGCGTCGACCGTCTCGGCGAATGCCAGCACCGAGGCGGAGGCGTCGGGCGCCACGCCCGGCGGCAGCGCCGAGGACGCAAGCGAGAGGGCTGCGACACCGCTGAGCCCCACCATGAGCTGGAGAACCCTAGATCTCGACACGTCTCCCCCTTCACGCGACGACTCGTCGCCGAGCGTACCGCCGACTGGCCGCGGACTCCAGCAGTTGGCGGCAACGTGCCGGGCGGCGACGGCCGTTGGCGAGAAGGATCATCGCGTGGCGTTGCAGAAGACGGGCGCCGGGCAGTGCGCGCCGGGCGATGTCAGGGCGAGCGGGGAAGGAGGAACGTCTTCCCGAGGACGTCCGCCTCGCTCTCTGGCCAGCGGTCGTGGTAGCCGCGGGCGAACGAGGGTGAGAAGAGGGCGACCGTCGCCTGCAGGAACGACGCCGCGCCCTCGACCGCAAGGTAGAACGGTCCGCGTCGGTAGCTCTGAGCCGTGTGGCCCAGCTCGTGCGACACGACGCGCTCGTTGAGAAACGGCTTGCCGACCACGATGTACCTGCCCAGCGAGACGCCGATGGGGAGCGGCGTGGCGATCAAACGCACGCCGCCGCCCTCGGCCGTAGCCACAACGCCGCCTGTCAGCTCCAGGAGGGCGTAGACGAGAATGCCGAGGGCGTTCTGCGGCAAGCAAAACGTGGCGTCGGCGATGCGATGGCGGAGGCTCGCCGCGCGTGAGAGCGGGCGGATGCGCGACGCGAGGTCGGCGACTGTCGCTGCGACGCTCGCGGGCGAGTCCGCAGCGAACGCGACGTGCGATGCTCCCGGCGCCGCATTAGCGTCTGGCTGCGTCCTCGTTTCTGGCGTGGGCGCCGCGGCGAGCGAGAGCCCGCAGGCGGCGACAGCGGCGCAGAGGAGAGCGGCGCGAAGTCCGATCATAGAGAACCAATGTATCCCCAGGGTGCCCTCGCGTCCGCAGACGCCGTGGCCTGAGTGGGCAGGACGCTGCGGAACCCGCGCCGCACGAAACGCGTAGTCGGCGGCTGGTCATTACCACAATCCGTCGCGACGCTACGCGGAGTTCCGGGGACACAATACTCAATCGGAGTTCCGGAGTTCCGGGGACACAATACTCAATCGAAGTCACGTGTGGTGTTGTGTCCCTGGACGCGCGTCAGTTTGGTATTGTGTCCCTGGAAGCGGTGCGGCGAACGCCGGCACGACGGAGTGTCGCATCGCAAGACCAGACCCCGTCGCCCGATCTTGCGCGGGCAGAGACGGGGCATGCGCCTACGCCTTCCTGGCGAGTCAACGCGGGCTGTCGCTTCCTCTCCAACGGGAAGTGCTAGGACCTGGTGTTGGATCGCAAGACCAGACCCTCGCGCCCGGGGCGTACCCGTCCCTGTGCGAAATCCGATGGTAGACCCCGGCGCCCCGATTGAAGGAGACCTCGACGTGTCGGCTGTCATTGCCCTGGCGCGATAGGGAGAGGTGGTGCCAACGTCGCGGGTCACGCGGCTCTTTGTACGACCGTAGCGCCGTCGATCCCGGCGAAGTCGGCATCCTGGGTCCAGATGTGGGCCTGATGCATCTGGCCGGTGGCCAGGATGATGCTATCGGCCATCGGGAGCTTGTGCCTCAGACTCAGTTCGGCGGCGAGGAGGGCAATCGGCTCGCTGAGCTCGACGACGCAGCCCTGCCGCATCAAGGCGACGGCCTGGAGCGCGGACGACGAGCCGCGCTGACGCAGGACAGCCTTGTACACCTCGTAGACACAGACTGTCGGGACGAGGACGTCAGCCGGATTTCTGAGAGGCTTGGTGAACTCGCTCGCGTTCGGGCCGTCGGCAAAATACTCAAGCCATCCGGACGAATCGACCAGGTTCATACCCTGTCCGTCTCGCGCACGACCCTCGAGTCGATCCCCTTGAGGAATCCGCGCATGCTGCGAAGCGACCTCACCGGGATGACCTCGATGCGGTCTCCATGGGCAATCATCTCGACGTGTTGGCCGGGCGCGAGATCCAGTGCGACGCGCACCGACTTCGGGATCACGATCTGGTACTTGGGCGAGATCCTAACCTTCTCCATGGCTTCTCCTCGATCGATCGACGGACTGTCATACGGCAGCATGATCGATCTCTGTCGCGCCGTCAAGGCCAGCGGTACTAGCTGACGGGAGACGAATGCCGGTTCCGTGCTCGACGACACTCGAACCGCGCGTCTGGCGCCGTTGCCGCCGGCGTAGAGGATGCGTGGTGGCAGGGCTTGAGCCCGTCTGCCTTGAAGCCCGGCGAGAGCCCCGGTAGACTTCGCCCCATCGCGCTCCGGCTATCCTCGGGGCCAAGGCCAAAGAGCCCTGAACGTGGGCGGAGGAGGTCGTCGTGGTCTTTGAGGCTGCATCCGTGCGGACTTCGGGCTGTGTCGGTCTCCGGAACGCCCAGGCGTAGGGCTTCCGCGCATCTCGCCCTTCCTAGCGCTCCGGCATGCCCTCGCAGTCCTTGTGCAGTTTGGCCTTCGGCCCAATGGAACGAGGAGTGCAGATGGTTTCGAGCAGAACAGAGTCTTGGCAGGTTCGGCCCGCATCGTCCGACGATGTCGCAGCGATCGTGGAGCTCATCAATGGTCATTGGCAGACGCTGTGCGGGGGAAAGAGGATCGTAGAAAGCGAGGTTCGGTCTTGGTTCTTCAAGGCCGGCGTGCCGCAGGATGACACGCAGGGGTGGTGGGACTCGGGCGGCGAGCTGCGCGCGTACGCGCAGGTCTACAAAGGCGACTTCCCCAATCACTGGGACGCCTACTACGACATCACGGTGGATCCCGCGGTAGGCAACGATTCTGCCCTGTGGGAAGAGGTGTTCGGCTGGTGCGATCGGCGGGCGCAAGAGCTCCGCGTCGCGGACTCAGTCCGCGGGTTGTGCTGCGGCGCCCGGGCGCACGAAGCGGACGCGGCGAAGCTCCGCGAACTGGAGCAGCGTGGCTTTGGGCGCGTCCGGATCGAGACACTGATGCGCGTCCGACTCGACAAGCGCGTTGCGCAACCCGCGCTGGCCGATGGAATCGCGATCTGCGTTCTCGATCAGAGAGCCGATCTGGAGGCCTACGCGGCGGCCTACGCCGAATCGTTCGCCGAGCACTGGGGCCACGTCGATGGGCCGCTCGAGGAACGGATACGCCAGTTGCGCGGCAACTTCGAATCGTGGGCCGAGTTCCTCGTTCCTGAGACGTGGTTTGCTGCCGTCGACGGAGACGAGATCGTGGGTTCGATCGGCAGCTTCCCGGGCATCGGGGGCGATCCGACGGGCAGCTACGTCTACCACGTGTTCGTGCGGCCGGCGTGGCGTCATCGCGGCATCGCGGCCGCGCTCCTGCGGCACACCTTCCTCGCGCTGCGCGAGCGCGGGTGCCGAATAGCCGAGCTGCACGTCGATTCGGAGAACACGACGGGCGCGCTCGAACTCTACCGGAGCGTCGGCATGCGCCCCGTCTGGCACCAGTGGGCTCTCGAGCGAAGGGCTCTCCCGTAGTAGCAGCGCGGGCGGCGGGGTCAGACAGCCGGTTAGGTCCTTGGAAGCAGCCCCGCCCCGGCACCGTCATCATCGAGGCGCAATGCGTCGGGGGGCCCGAAGCGCGAGCCGCTTTCTTGCGGCCGCGAGGAAGCAGCGTCGAGTGGCATAGTGGATTCGTGACAGCAGGACGTGATTGGTTCACCGCAGAGCCTTCTGGCTAGGGATCAGCGCGCGGGGACATGACCCGATCTGGCCCACGTTTCGCCAGATCGGGATCGTGTCCCCAGAGCGCCGGCGCATGACGAGAATCGTTGCTCGGTGACGTGTCCCGAAGCCCCGCGCCAGTGAGCCTCGCAGCTTGCTGTGACGTTGGACCGTGCCGCCGCCGGCAGCGCAATGGAGCGCCGTGCGTGACGAGGACCGTGGTTGAGTATTGTGTCCCCGGAATTCAATGGAGCACCGTGCGTGACGAGGACCATGGTTGAGTATTGTGTCCCCGGAATTCGCGCAATCTCGGCTGTCGGGGAACGTCAAGAAGCAAGACGCGACCCCGTCGCCTCGACCCCGTCGCCTCGACCCCGTCGCCTCTGATCGTTGATTCGAATCCCGCACTGGCTTCTTCCAGCGCGTCCATGCGAAGACCAAGGAGAACCTGCTCCCACCTGAGCACCGATCAACCGACACACCGCGACGGCACACCGGTCCTACTTGAGGTCACTTGGCTCAAGGCCGGTGTGCTTGGAGATGCGCGCGAGCATCCGCGGCCCCAGCTCCTCGTGTTCCCGGAAGGCGAACGTATAGTCAGCCCAGCCTGGGCGGCACAGGATCCGATGAGAGCCGTGCAGCTCGCGTTTGACGGACCAGCCTTTGCGGACGAGCGCCGCGAGAACCTGACGAGCCTTCGTTGCCGGCCATTCGCTCATCTCTGTACGGCGAATAGCTCTTCCAGGTCCGGAACAGACTCCCCGTTGTCAAGCCGGTCGGCGATCACCCGCAGAGCCAGAGCCTGTGCCTTGGAGATCGCTGCCTGCCGAGTCTGCCCATAGACCAGGACTCCAGGGAGATCAGGGATCTCGGCGATCCAGCGACCGTCCTGTTCCTGCTCGATGTCGATTCGCATGCTGCCGACCTCCGCTTTCACTGTAGCAGGAGACGAGCGTGAGCGGCAAGACGCCGCGCAAGATGCCCGCACAGCGGACTCCCCGTCTCGCAGAGCCTCACACAATCGAGGGGGCCCGTGAACACAACACTCAATCGAAGCCGAGTTTCGTGTTGTGTCCCTGGCCCCCTGGAGAGCTAGCGCTCCGCCTCATCGCGCCACGGGCCGCCAGGCGGCCAGTGCATTGTGCCCGCACGGCCCTCTTGCGCTGTGACCAGGACAGGCCAAGCGAAAGATGCGCCTGCTTTGACGACGGCGCCGAGATCGTCGGGAATGCCCTTCGCGTCAACCCTGGCGAGGAAGCCGCGCCACTGCGCGGTTTTTCCACGTTCCTCCGCATAGGCAGCACTCAGGCCAACGGGAAGTCCGCTCGGCAGTTTCGTGCCTCGCCGTCGAAACGTCTCGCCGATCGCGCGTGCTAGCACTGACTGATCGAATGCTCCCCTCAGCGAGAGGACGTAGATGTCGAAGTAGTCCTTCATCCGGCTGTTCACCAACCCGAGAGCGACCATCGTTTCCAGCTTCTCGGCAATGCTCGTCTCGGGGCGGTACGCGCGAAGCCGAATCGCGGGGAGGTCGAACAGCTGAGGGAGTTCGACCCACTCAGGCTCCGGTGTGACCGCATCGCCTAGGCCGACATCGACCTGAAGATGCAGCCTCGCGTTTCCCAGGCGCGCCTGGATAGTGACTCGTCGTCCCCCGTAGGCCGTCTCCTCGCGAATCGGCGAGATCCGGATGGTGTCAACGAGATACTCCATGCCGTCATCTGGCACGAGCAGAGCGCACAGGTCGGCGAAGATGCTCTGCAGGTTGTCGTTCGACAGATTGCCGAAGCCCAAGAGATCAGCATCGCGGGTCGATCGCACCATCTCGCCGGCCCACAGAAGCATGAGCTGCGCGCCTTTGAGCAGGAAGCGCTCCGCGTGTTCGCTGACGGAGAGCCGGTAGAGCAGACGGTGAAGTGCGTAGCGTTCGAGCAGAAGCTGCGATTCAGTGCCGAGTTCCTTCGCTCGCGCTACCAGCCGAACGTGAATGGAATGGGCGAGTCCCTTGGTTGGTCTCACGCCGCGATCGCCTCGAGATAGGGACGGATGACGTTCCAGACACGGCAGACTCTTGCGTACTCTGCGACATCGGTCATCTTGAACCTGCGTTCGCGCCATCCCTCGTTGAGGGCTTCGAGCGCCACATCCATTCCGATCGTGTTCCGGAACTTGAAGCAGTCCGCGACAGTCTTCGCGACGCCGTAGACCCGCACCTTCTGGCCTTCGACCGTGTGCTCCTCGACCCCGGCCGTGAACGCCTCGCCCGACACATGCACGAAGCGCATCGGGGGATCGTCGACCGTCGGTGTTCGGGCGCCGCGCGGCAGCGCCAGCCACACCTGCCGCGGGAGCTGAGTGCCGATCCCGTGAAACTGGAGTGCCGAAATGAGGCAGACAACGCCCTTCGGCGCCGCAGCGGTTGCGAGCACGAGGCCGTGGTGCTCCGTCATGTTGTAGGTGGAGAGGGGAAGCCGGTACAGGCCACGGGAAGAGCGCTCGATCTTGCCTTCGCGAACCAGGCGCGTGAGTACCTGTGTGTGCAGCCTGTGCGCCTTCACGTCGCGGGCACGTACCAGGCCACGGCGGGCGAGGATATCGCGGGTTCTCTTCTCGGCGGTTCGTTTCTCCATGTGGCGTATTGTATACACTTCTTGATATCTGTCAACGTTTTGCCACACGCCGGTTCATGGAAACCTCAGCCGAACTGCGCGCTTCACCGCTTCCGCAGCGGGCGCCGCCGCACCTCGTCGCCCTTGGCAGCCCACTTCACGACAGAGGATGGTGCGCCGCGATGTTGCAGTGCAAGACCCGACCCTCGCGCCCCAGAGCGCCGGCGCGGTCGGTACGAGAACCGTAGTTTAGTATTGTGTCCCCGGAATTCGGTTGCCGTAGTGAAGGATGTGCCGCGCGTCACTAGGAACGTCAAGAAGCAAGATCTGACCCCGGCGCCTCCTTGGGTTGCTTGGCGGAGCTGTCTCCCCTGACCATCGCGCCCGTCATGCTGTTCTGAACAGCATCGCATCCAATGCGCTTCGACGCGCATCGGGTCCGCTGCCGAACCGTCTAGAGCAGTCTCTCGGCTCCGCTTCGGACCTCCTCCACTGCTAGCGCAGCGGCCCGCTGGCCCTCACGCGCTTGCATCCTTCTGTTTCGGATGCTGTGGCAACAGCGGCTGCGGGGAAACGTAACCCGACGCCGCGGCATGGCGCAGCCAAAATGGGTGGACGAGATTCCAGCGTTTGTCCACAGGTCAGCGTGGGACGTCAAGAAGCAAGACGCGACCCAGTCGCCCATAGTCTCAGGATGCCGGCTCAATGCCGTCTCGGGAGTTGTCGCGTCGCCGCCCTGGCACGGAGGGCCGCTGCT
>JBFYQX010000093.1:0-22974 GCA_041302525.1 Candidatus Bipolaricaulota bacterium
CGGTCCAGGCCGCGCCGGCTCCGGCCGTCGCCCCCGTCGCGGCGCCCACCGAGGTGCCCGCGCCGGCTCCTGCGGCTGTTGTGGCCGCGCCTACGGCACAGCCGCCAGCCGCGGTTCGTCCGCCGGATGCGCCAGCAGCCCCGGTTGCCTCGCCGGCCGTACCCACGTCCGCGGCTGCTCTACCGCTGCCCGCACCGGCGACGCCCCCGCCCGTGGCCGCGGCGTCCACGCCGCCGGCGCCGCTGCCGCCGATGGTGCCGCTCATGACGGAGCCCGCGCCGGCCGAGCCCGCAGCCGCGTCGGAGTCCCCGTCCGCAACGTCTGCGACGGACGGCCCGGCCACAGCCGACGGCAGTGCCGACGCTGCGCCTGGCGGTACGGTGCCAGCGATCTCGTCCATCGAGATGACTCCGCCCGCCGCGTCTCTCGGTGATGTGCCCGTCACGCCGCCTGGGCGCGAGGTTCCGGCGGCCGAGGATCTCGCCACGCGGGAGAACGCGGTCCCCGAACTCACGCCGGCTTCCGCGCAGCCGCGCGATGATGTGTTCGCGCAGTCGGCGGCCACCTTGTCCGAGCTTGACAGCTACCGGTACGTTACGACGTTTGGCTACACGGGGACGCGCGGCGACGAGCCGGAGGCCGCATCGGTCGAGGTGCGAGGTGAGGTCGCCTCGGCCGATCGACAAACCCTGGCGTGGAAGGATCACAAGACGGGCGAGGAGTTCTCGCTCGTCCGCATCGGTACACGGGCCTGGTTGCGCGAAGACGGAGACTGGAACGAGGTTCCGGAGATGGTCGCCGAGGTGCTCAGCGAGGGGCTCCTCGTGTATGCGCCCGTGGATGGATGGAGCCTCTTCGCTCAGGACCTCGAGTCCGCGTCGACGTTCCTCGGAGCCGAGACCGTGAACGGCGTGACGACCAACCACTATCGTTCGACGTACGGCGAGCGGTCCGCGGCATGGGGAGAGGATGTCATCCGCGTCGAGGGTGAGGTCTGGATCGCGGAGTCCGGTTTCCCCGTCAAGTACCAGCTCGTCGCCACGACGCTGGACGAGGACGGCAACGAGGGCACGATCTACTGGACGATGGACCTGTCCGACGTGAACACACCGATCGTGGTCGAGCCGCCGCAGTGAGAGGCCCGCTGGGAAGCACGCGGCGAGGGAACATGCCGCGGTTCGAGAAAGGCGAGAGGGCATGGCCCTGCGTCAGACGTACCTCAGCATGAAGGGCAAGCTCCCGCCGGGGGCGGAGGCCGTGATCGTGATCCGCGGACGCGGGAACGACGAGCTGGCGCCGTCGAAGGAGCTGCTTGACGAGTTCAACGCCTGGAAGGCGAAGCACACGCCCGATGCGGGATACCCGACAGCTTTTCACTTCGCGTGGGACAAGACCCACTACGAGCGGCGGTTCCGGGAGCACATTCTGGGCAACCCGAAGGCGGTCGACAGGCTTCGGGACCTTGCCGAGCGAGCGAAGACGCGCGACGTCTTCCTGATCTGCTTCGAGGGCGAGGGCAAACCCTGCCATCGACATCTCTTGCTGCAGATCGCCAGGGACGAGGTGGGGGCGACGATCGATCCGTCGCCGCTCGTGTGAGGCGCAATCCTTGTCGCGATTCCCGGGACAAGGCACGCGCCCCAGTGGAGGGACATGAAGGGGCCATCGTTCGACGACGTCGTCGGCTTCCATGGACACGCGTGCCCGGGGCTCGCGATCGGATACCGGATGACGGTGGTGGGACTCCAGGCGCTGAAGGGGGGTGCGACCCTTGCGGGAGAGGGAGAGGTCGCAAGGGCTACCGACGAGGAACTGGTGGCGATCGTCGAGAACGACGCCTGCGGTGTGGACGCCGTGCAGTTTGTCGCGGGTTGCACGTTTGGTAAGGGCAACCTCGTGTTCCGCGACTACGGCAAACACGTCTACACGTTCTTCTCGCGCGCCACGGGGCGCGGCGTGCGCGTCGTCGGGCACCGGTGGGGCATGCCCGACAGCCTTGGGGACAACCGCGAGGCGCGGATTCGCTGGATCCTCACTGCGCCGCAGGACGACGTGGTCTCGTGTCACCAGGTTTGCGTGGATGAGCCCGAGCGGGCTCGCGTGGCGCGGTCGGAGCCGTGCGCCGCGTGCGGCGAGCTCGTCATGGAGACGAAGCTGCGGGCGGTTTGCGCGCGCCGTCTCTGCGCCCCGTGCGCGGATGCTGCCGCCGAGGCGTCCCGGCCGGGAGCCTGATCGATTGAGACGCACGGCGCATACGAGGTAGGATCCGCGCATGCTCGGCACGTGGGTCAACGTCGGTGCGATCTTGTTGGGCTCGCTGCTCGGCCTCCTCGTGGGGAAGAGAGTTCCGGAGGCCATGACGCGCTCGGCGTCGATCGGCATCGGCCTCGTCACGCTGGTCCTGGGGACGCAACTCGCGATCGGGACCGAGAACGCGCTCGTTCTCTTGTTCGCCCTACTGATCGGCGGCGGCCTCGGGACGTGGCTCAAGATCGAAGACCGGCTCGAGCGGCTGGGCAAGGCCAGTCAGCGCTGGTTCCCGGCGTCGGTGCGCGGCTCCGTGCCGCAGGGGTTCGTCGCTGCGACGCTTCTCTTTTGCGTCGGCCCGATGGCCGTCCTGGGCGCGATCCGCGACGGCCTGGTGGGCGACTGGCGCATCCTCGGTCTCAAGTCGGTGATGGACGGGATCTCGTCGATCGGCTTCGTGGCCGGGCTCGGGCCGGGCGTGTTCTTGTCGGC
This sequence comes from Candidatus Bipolaricaulota bacterium, assembly GCA_041302525.1. Classification (GTDB taxonomy): domain Bacteria; phylum Bipolaricaulota; class Bipolaricaulia; order UBA7950; family UBA9294; genus CAIOGO01. The sequence goes on from JBFYQX010000093.1 coordinate 2,740, forward strand.
AGTGAGCGTCCTCGTCTACCAGGGCGCGATCTCACTTGCGGCGCGGTGGTGGATGGCTCCCGGGGCCGCGGAGGCGCTCGCCCCCGCGCCGGCGCTCGTCGAGTTCAACGCCGTCGGCGGCGCCGTGCTCGTCGCTCTGTCGTTCAAGATCCTCGGGATTCGCGACCTGAAGGTGGGAAATCTCCTGCCGGCGCTCGCCCTCGCGCCGGCGCTGGCCGCGCTCTACGGGCTGATCGCGCAATAGCCGCGCTTGATGGGCGGTGTGCCGTCGGCTAGCCTGCGTTCTGGAGGTGCCGCGATGCGCAGTGCCGCGTTCGTTCTCTGGGTCGCCCTCGGCCTGGCCGTCGCCATGGCCCCGGCAGCGAGCGGCGACGACGTGCTCTACCCTGTGGAGATCCTGCTGACGACGACGTCGGATTGGACCTACGTCCGACTTGACGGAGCCACGCTCGTTGTCGACACGTTCGCCGTCGAGAGCGGGGCGGCGGCCCCCGACCTGCGGGTGACAACGGCCGGCGAGATCGCGCTGGGCAAGCGCGGCTACGATGACACCCGCGTCACGGTTCGTGTCATCGGCTACCTGGCGAACCCCTCCGCGCCCGCGTTCTCGATGCGGGTCGGGAAGGGCCACATCGGCGACACGACCGTCTCATGGTTTGCCCCGGGAGACACCATCCCGTTTGCGGCGTTCCGCCACCGCGGGATCGCCGCGGGAGATCCGCCCGACAACGCGAGAGCGTTCACGTTGACCGTCGTCGAGCTGGCGAGCCACGTCACCCCGCGGACGCTTGCTGCGCCGACCGACGCCATGCCTGGCGGGCGCAAGGTGCTCGCCTTCTACTACCCTTGGTATGGAACGCCATCCGGACCGAGCGGGCGGTGGGTCCACTGGAATCCAGCGCACGCCAACTACGACGCGACGCACACGCCTGCGTCGGGCTACTACGACTCGCTTGACCCCGAGACCGTCCGCCGTCACATCCGACAGGGGAAGGCGGCCGGAATCGACGGGTTCATTGCGTCATGGTGGGGTCTTGAGACGTTCGAGGACCGTGCGTTCAAGGTGCTGTTGCGGGTCGCTGAGGAGGAGTCGTTCCTCGTGACCGTCTACTACGAGATCGCCGACACGCCAGCTCAAGTGATCGCGGACGTGAGCGCGCTTGTGGCGCGCTACGCCGCGTCGCCTGCCTTCCTGGCGATTGAGGGGCGACCTGTCGTCTTCTTCTACGTTCGCGTGGCGGAGAAGTTCACGATCGCAGAGTGGCAGGGGATCTTCTCGGCCCTCAACGCCGCCGGGCGAGGCGTGTTCGGAATCGGTGATCGTCTTGACCCTGCCTACCTTGCAGCGTTCGACGGATTGCACGCCTACAACCCAGCAGGGCTGACGCTTGACGAGACAGCGCGCCAGTACACGGCGGCTTCGCTCGCCGCGCGGCTCGCGGGCCGCCTATTCGCGGCGACCGTGATCCCCGGCTACCAGGAAGGCTACCCGGGTGCATCGGGACCCGTGGTCCCGCGTGACGGTGGCGCAACGTACCGCGCGTACTGGGACCTCGCCCGCGCCAGCGTGCCGCAGTGGGTGTTGATCACGAGCTGGAACGAGTGGCACGAGGGTTCTGAGATTGAGCCGTCGGAGGAGTACGGCGCGTCGTACCTCGAGTGGACGGGCGAGGAGGTCGCTGCGTGGCGGGACTGACGACGGGGGACACACACCTCATTCCCGAGTCTCGGTCAGGAAATGAGGTGTGTGTCCCCTGCAAGGCCGGTCCGCCGCCTGCGCCCAGTCGGTAGGGGACGGAGCGATCTGCCCGTCACCTCCTCGGCCTCCGACACGAACTCCGGACTGCCGAGGGGCCTGCCCGTCCGCGTATGGCGGCGCACGTCCTCGTAGTCCGACGCCTCCACGGACAGAAACTCACGCCAGTCGTCCACTTCCGCCATTGGGGCAAGCGGCTCTGCGAGAAGATCAACAGGCACATCGCCCACCATCCACCGTGCGCTCGACCACGCGTAGTGCCACGGCTGCTCGACCAAGCCGGCGCGTACAGGGTTGCGGAGAGCGTAGCGAATCGCGGCGATGGTGTGCATTCCATCCAGAGGACAGGAGTAGAACCGGCCTTGGAATAGATACCCGCGCCAGCCCTCTCGCTGGTTGATCGTCCTCGTATAGCGGCAGTGGGCTGCGCCGAGCGCAGCGGCGAGGCTCTCTTGTCGTTCGGGGATAGCCACGAGATGGACATGGTTCGGCATGAGACACCAGGCGGCAAGCTGCAGTCCGCGCAAGCGTGACTGCTCGCGCAGGAGATGCACGTACAGGCTCCGATCCCTGTCGGAGAAGAAGACCTGCATCTTGCGCACTCCGCGCTGGGTCACGTGGTGCGCAACACCAGGAACGACGACGCGTGCGATGCGGGGCATACATGACCATAGCACAGCATACAAGAGACAACAAGGCAGAGAAGCGCGCCATGCCCTGCAGCGCGGGGAACGAAATAAGGTGTGTGTCCCCAGATCTCTACGCGGGGAGCTTGAACTGGACCTGGTTCAGGTACTGATAGAAGCCTCCGCTCGCGATGAGTTCGTCGTGGGTGCCGCGCTCGATGATTCGCCCTTCCTGGAGGACGACGATCTGATCGGCGTTGCGGACGGTCGACAGGCGGTGTGCGATGACGATCGTCGTGCGTCCCTCCATCAGTCGCTCGAGCGCTTGCTGGATGAGCAGTTCGGTCTCAGTGTCGACCGACGACGTCGCCTCATCAAGAATGAGGATTGGCGCGTCTCTGAGGACAGCACGGGCGATCGCCAGTCGCTGGCGCTGACCGCCGGACAGCTTCACGCCGCGCTCGCCGATCACGGTGTCGTACCCCTCCGGCAGCTCGCGGATGAAGTCGTGGGCGTTCGCTACCCGCGCCGCGCGGATCATCTCGTCCTCGCCCGCCCCGGGCCGGCCGAACAGGATGTTGTCGCGGACGGTGCCGTGGAACAGGAACACCTCCTGGAGGACGAGGCTCGTCTGCCGCCGCAGGCTCTCGAGCGTGAGGTCGCGGACGTCGCGACCGTCGAGTGTGATGGAGCCCGACGTGACGTCGTAGAAGCGTGGAATGAGCATCGAGAGGGTTGTCTTGCCGACGCCGGTTGGGCCAACGAGCGCGACGATCGAGCCGGCCGGAACGTCGAGGGTGAGGTCTTCCAGCACGAGGTCGCCGACGGCGTAACGGAAGCTCACGTGGTCGAAACGCAGGGCACCCTGCGCGCGCCCGGGCAACTCGATGGCGCCCGGCCGTTCCGCGACATCGGGCTCTTGCTCGAGCAGCTCAGCGATGCGATCGGCGCCGGCCATCGACTGCTGAATGGACTCCCAGACGTTGCCCAGCGCGCGTACCGGCTGGTAGAGGAGCTCGAGGTAGAGGAAGTAGGCGACGAGGTCGGGGACGGGCAGCGTCCGGTCGAGCACGAGTCGGCCGCCGAAGTAGATGAGCACGACGGTGCCAAGCGAGGCGGCGAACTCGATCGACGGGTGGAAGACTGCCATCAGGCGAAGGGCGCGCAGGAGGGAGTCGCGGTAGCGGGTGATTCGCCCGGAGATGCGCTCGGCCTCGCTCTTCTCGCGCGTGAACGCTTGGATCTCGCGGATGCCTGAGATGTTGTCGTTGAGCGTCGCGTTCAATTCGCCGAGCTGGGCCTGGCGCGTGCGGAACGCCGGGCGCACGTAGCGGCCGAATCCGCGCATCCCGAGAAGGATGAGCGGGATCGGCAGCATGCTCAGCAGGGCGAGCTGCCAGCTCATGCTGACCAAGACGGCGGTGACGCCGATGAGCATGAGGGCGTTGACGAGGATGTCCGGAATCGCGTGCGAGACGAGCTGCTCGAGCAGGTCGGTGTCGTTGACGGTGCGCGACATGAGCTGGCCCGTCTGTTTGTCCTCGTAGAAGCGGAGCGACAGGCGCTGCAGGTGCTGGTAGATTTCGTTGCGGACGTCGGCGACGACGTGCCAGCCTGCGACGTGCGCCGCATAGCTGCGGACGAACTGCATGATCGCCCGCAGGACGTAGACGCCGAGCGTGACGAGGGCGAGCGTGCCGAGGAGTCCGAGAACCTCAGGGCCGGCGTCGGGCGCCGTGACCGCCGCGACCATGTGCTTGACGAGCCACGGACCGACGAGCTGGATCGCGACGAGGACCAGCATGCTCACGATGGTGAGGGCGAGCGCCACACGATAGCGCCTCACGTGGTGCAGGACCGCCCGCAGCGACTTCATCCCCCCGACCTTCTTCCCTTCCGCCATCCGGTTTACCTCACGGGCGGCGATTGTACCGGGTGCAGGCGAATACACGCCCTGGGCGCGGGGTCCTCACGCCGGCTTCACAGCCGGAGCGCACAGTCAACGCGCGTGTCGCGACGTGCGGAGCCACCAAGGGATGGGGAAGGAACAGTCATCATGAAGAACTCGTCGGTTGGTGCTTGCTTTGTGGTCGCGGCGCTGGTTGGCGTTGCCACGGGTGTTGCGGGCGGCGCGAACGCGGCAGCCAGTGGGACAGAGGCCACACCCGGCTCTGCGGAGGCTTCGTCGGGCGCCGGGGCGCCGACGTGCGAAGGGATCGTCTCCGCGGGCGAGTACCGAAACAGCCTGCTCGATCCCATCACCGGGATGTCGCTCTTCTGGCAGAACGACGCGACCATCCTCTACGTGGGCATCGTGAGTCCGGGCACCGGATGGCTGGCCGCCGGGTTCAGCGACCGGGTCGGTAAGCCGGGTTCGAACATCTTGATTGGCGCCATCGCGAACGGCACGGTCACGATTCAGGACAACTACGGCGTGACGAAGAAGCTGCACCTTGCGGACAAGGCGTCGTCGGTGCTCGCGTTCGGGGGCAACGAGGCGGCTGGGCTGTCGACGCTGGAGTTCGCGATCCCGCTGGCGAGCGGCGATGCCCAGGACGTGGCGTTGCTCCCAGGCCAGCAGGTTCAGGTCATTCTCGCCTACCAGGCGACGCTCGACAGCTTCCTTGCCGAGCACACGCGATACTCGATGCTTGAGATCATGCTCGACTTGTGAGGGCGCCGGCTAGCCGTCTTCGTCTCTGCTCCTCTTGCGCAGACGAAGGGTTGTCCGAATCTCCGATGCGGCGAATGGCTCGAGTTGCGCACGCGCCTCTGGCGGCATGTCGCCGCGGAGCGCCCGGCCCAACTTGGGCAAACTGAGATCGGAGACGTCGTCCCACAGCCCGAGGTTGCGCACAGCGCGTTCGAGCCGCTCGCGCTCGGGATCGTCCTTCCGCGGAAGCGACAGAACCTCGGACTCGGAGATCGCGACTTCGTACAGGTCTCCGACGATCACGCTGTACCCGTGTTTGCGTGCGTACGCGCGCAGCGCCTCCTCGACGCGCGCGATGTCCGCTTGCGTCTCGGCTTCGGTGGTCTTGAGAGCCTGCTGCAGCTCGACGAGGCGATTGACGAGCACGACGCCCGGCTCCTCGAGGTACTCGTTGGGCGGGAGAGCCTCCACGGCGAGGCGATGGCCCTTCGCCGGGCAGACGGAGAGGAAGTCGCACCAGGCGCATAGCTTCGACTCGTGCGCGGGGAACGCAGAGGCGGACTCGACGACGCACACCCGCGCGCGGATGTCCTGCACGAGGGCGGCGGCCTCTTCTGGTGTGCGCGTCGAGACCAGGTCTTCGTCGTGGCGCAGGTAATGCCAGACGAGGCGGACATCGCGGGCCGTCGGGAAGCGGTGGCGGACGGCGAGCGCGTACCATCCGCCCTGTTCGTCGGCGCGGGCCTGCTCGGACGTTGGAAGGCGTTGCGCCGTCTTGTAGTCGTGGACTTCGTACGTTCCGTCTTCGGTCTTCATCAGTCGGTCGATGAACCCGCTGAGGACGAGCCCGCCCTCGAGCGGGATCCGAAACGGCACCTCGAGCCCGAGCACGATGCCGTCTGCGTACGGCGCATGGCGGGCGGCGTAGCGCTCCAGGCACTGCCGACCGGCGCGACGGTACGCGCCCTCGTCGAGCTCCGTGCGGACGATGCGCAGCCCACCCTCGCGCGCGGCGTCCCAGCGGGCGTCGTATGTGGCGACAAGCTCAGCGGGAGTCGGGACAGGCGCCCCGGCGGCGACTCGCCCGTACAGCCACTCGAGGGCGTCGTGAACGCGCGACCCCATGAACGCCTCGACGGACGGCGCAACCTCGATCCGTAGCTTGTCGACGTAGCGGAACCGATACTGGAGCGGGCAGGTCCGGTACGCGGCAAGCTTCGAGTAGGAGTAGCTGGCCATGGAATCCTCCTCGGTCTTCCCAGCGTAGCGGGCGGTCGACGACGCGGCAACTGCGCGGCGGACGCCCGCGCGAAGACCGTGGAAGATCTGTCTGACCGAGAGGAGGAACCATGCCCACCCAAGCTTCGCCCTACACGGTGAGCGCAGACCCTGCGCTCCTCGACCTTCAGAGGATCCACCGGTGGCTGAGCGAGGAGTCGTACTGGGCGGAGGGCCGATTGCTGGCGACGGTTCGCGCGTCGATCGAGCACTCGCTCGCCTTCGGCGCGTACTGCGACGGCGCTCAGGTCGGACTCGCCCGGGTCGTGACCGACCGCGCGACGTTCGGATGGCTGTGCGATGTCTTCGTCGACCAGGCGCACCGCGGTCGCGGCGTCGGCAAGCTGCTGGTGGAAGCCGTCGTTGCGCACCCCGTCGTGCGTTCGTTGCCCCTCATGGTTCTGGCGACGCGAGACGCCCACGGGCTGTACGAAGGACACGGCGACTTCCACGGGATCGAGAAGCCGTACAGCTGGATGGTCCGGCGCAGAAGTCCACCCAGCGCGGATACATTGCGCGCAACAAACGGATGATCCCGCCGATCGGGCGAGAACGGCCTAGCTGCACTCTCTCGATCGTCGTCCACGATGTCGGGCGGGCGTTCTGGCGCCCGCCCGACGGCGTCTGACTACTTCTTGCCCTTGCCGCTGTTGCCGTGTTGGTTCTGCTCCTCTTCTTCCTCGTGGCCGCCCTTGACGCCCTGATTCTCGTTGGCGTTGGCCTCGCGGTCTTGATGCCGGTTCAGGCCGACGTCGAGGATGGCGTTCACAACCTGGCCCCACGCATCGCCGTCGGCGGTCGCTGCCAACTCGTCGAGCAGGACACCGATGGTTGCTTCGTCGACTCCATCGTGAAACGACTGCTTGGTCAGTCGCACGAGGATGCCCGGCGGCACGCCGGCGGAGACGAGGTCGTCGACCTGCGCCAGGAGGTCCTCGGAGCCGCCTGCGCGCGCGATGGCGTTGCGTACACCGGCTGGGGTGAGGCTCACCGCAAGCAGCCCGGCCAGGGCGATGAGCGGATCTTCAACGACGCTTCCGTCCGCGAGCCCCTGCAGGACTGCGACGATCGCCGTGATTGCCGTGGCAATGTCATCGGGATCGGCGAGCGTCTCCCACGCGACGAGTGCCACCATGGCGAGCGCCTGATCGAGGGTCAGGCTCCCGGCGTCGATCGACGTCGCGAATGCAGCGAGGAGTTCGGCCTTCTGAGCGTCGGTTGCGACCGCGCTGATGTTGACAACGTCGATCAGCGGCTGAAGAGTGCTCGACGGCGTCTGTTCCTCGATGGGTGGCGAAGCATCGATGACCTGCGCCGCGGCGAGGCACGGCAGCAGGAGCGCGACGACCACGACCAGGGGCAACCAGCGATGTGACTTCGGCAGTCCGGCCATCATGGGAACCTCCCGTAGATCCGTGACTTTGCGTCCCCGGCTTTCGCACGGGTTTGCCTTTTCGTGTCGGTCGACCTGAGTGTAGCACTGCCGGCCGAGGCGAACGGCGCCCCGGCGAACGCAGCGCGCGGCCTTGACGCGCGCGATTTCCCGTGGGCTGGCGGCTGCGCTACGATGGTCGGGCTGACGGGATCTGCGTCGCAGTGTTGGAGGCGAAGATGAAGAGAGCCGCTACGAGCCTAGGAATGTTCGTTGCGTTGGTCGGTCTTGCGCTCGGTGGACTTGCGCAGGGTGGCGACGTGTACGGGTTTGGCTTCGGGGGAGGCGGCGTGGCTGCATTCTGGCCCGACCTCTCGCGCGTCAACGCGGTCCTGTCGGAGAACGGGCTCGGCCCGATGCCAGAGGTTCTGTTCGGCGGTGTGGGCAGCGGGCGCGGGGGCATCCTCATCGGCCCGTCGATCGGCGGCATGGGCTTCGGCGTCACGGCATCGTCGATCGGCGCCGACCGATCGGCCGAGCTGGCGCTCGGCGCAGGGGGGCTCGATCTGGGGCTGGCCGTGGGCGGCGATGCAACGTCGGTGCTCACGATCGGCGCGGTGCTCGGCGGCGGCGCCTCGGTGTTGGAGCTCGTGTTGCCGCCGGTCCAGCCCGCGGGGATGGGGCCGCAGGGCATCGTCCCGGAACCGCTGACGCGGACCATGGGACAGGCCTTCCTGATGGCGATGCCCTACGTCAGTTTCCAGGCACAGGTCCTACCATTCCTCGGACTGGAGGTGCGGATCGGTTACCTCCTGCCTCTTGTCGGATTCGAGTTCGGCGACCTGGGGGCGTCGCCTTCGCCGTCGATGGCTCTATCGGGTCCCTACGTCAGCCTCTCCCTGGCCGTCGGCGGGGTGGTCAAGGGCTCGGCGGGCACGTCGGAAGAGCCTGGTGCCGCGCTGACGGGGTCGCTCGAACTGGCGGGCGCGGCGCGGCTCGAGGTCGTGAACCGGGCCGGGAGGGTGGTCGTGTCGTCCGTCGCGACGGGCGAGCTCCAGACGGGATCTGCGCGCGTCGTCCAGTGGTCGGCGACGCGAACGGGCGACGCGGCGGGCGAGGCGATGCCGACCGTCGTTGCCGAGACAGGCCCGGACGGCGCGACGTTGCGCTCGGAGGGCGGGGGCACGGTGGACTACGTGATCCGGGTTCCAGCCGGGACGGACCTCGATCTCGCGATCGGCGCCGGCGAGGTCCGCGTGGTCGGGCATGCGGCGGGCACGATCCGTGCGACGCTCGGCGTCGGAGAGGTGGCGCTCCTCGACGTGGAGGCGACGAGCCTCGACCTCTCCGTGGGGGTCGGCGAGATCACTGTGTCGGCCAAGCAGGTGGGAGCCTTGAGCGCACACGCGGGGATCGGGCGCGTCGAGATCATCCTGCCGCCCGAGGCCTCCGCAGCGGTCACGGCGTCGGCCGGAATCGGGGCCACCAACGTCACAGGATTCCCCGGCATGTCGTTGCGCGAGCGCGGGTTCCTGTGGACTCAGTCAGCGGATGCGGTGCTCGGGACGGGTGACGCCACGATCTCCCTGTCGGTCGGGATTGGCGAGGTGTCGGTGCGCGCCCGGGCCCAGTCCGGCGAGAAGCCAAGGGAGTAGGTCGAGGGCGCGGATCCGAGCCGAGAGAACAGGATGGGCGGGCTGGCCTGCCGCGCACCTCGGCAGCGCTCGTGCCTTGCGCGCCCTCTCGTCTGACCCTCGCGGCCTCGAGTGACTGCTGTCCAGTTGGCGCAACGTCTTGCCTGCGTGACGGGACATGGCCTAGATTGGGCTCGGTCTGTGCAAGGAGGCGCGCATCATGTGGGTCGTGAGCAAAGAGGGGTTGATCGTTCTCGGTGCCGTGCTGATCCTCGGGATCGTCGGGCTGGTACTCCTCTTGGGCTCGCCCGCCCGGTCCCCATCCGAGCGGCCGGCGCCTCTGCCTGCGCCGACACCGGCGGCGCAGAGCGCGGCGGCGGTGCCGGTGAGGCCGAGTCCCCCGCCTGCCGTGGCGACCGCGTCGACTGGCCCCACGCGGGCCATCGATGGCGTGATCTATGCGGGCGAGTATGCGCACAACACCGAGGCCGAAGGTTTCGCGATTCACTGGTCCAACGACGCGCGTACGCTCCGCGTCGGTCTGATCAGCCCCGGCACGGGCTATGTGTCGATTGGCTTCGACCCCGTCCGGCGCATGGAGGGGGCGAACTACATCCTGGGTGCGGTGGTCAACGGACAGGTCATCGCGCGCGATGACTTTGGCACCGGACCCGTCGTGCACACCTCCGATGTCGCGAACGGGGGGACCCAAGACATCCTAGAGGCGGCGGGATCAGAGGTCGGCGGGAAGACGTACTTCGAGTTCGCGATCCCGCTCGACTCGGGCGATGCGCTGGACAAGGTCCTCGTGCCCGGTCAGACGTACAACGTGCTGATTGCGTACCACGACACGGATGACTCGTTTGACGCGTGGCACAGCCGGAGGGGGTCCGGGACGATGGCCCTCGACCCCGCACCGTAGCGGTGGGGCCTTGGGCGGCGAGACACAGTGAAGAGGCCCGAGAGGGTGCTCCCTCTCGGGCCTTGCCGTGATCGCTTGCGGAAGGTGTTACTTGCCGGGCGTGGTGGCCGGCTTCGCCGGTGCGGGAGCCGGCGCGGTGACCACGAGGGTCGTGCTCGCCGACGCCGACTTGTTGTTGAAGTTCGAGGTGACCTGGATCGGATACGAACCCGCGCCGAGCGTCTTCGCGACGGTCCACGTCCACGTGACCATCCCGTCTTTGCCGGCCGTCTTGTCGGTCAGGCCGCGCGGGAGATCTTGCCCCGCCGGCAGCTTGAGACCGATCGAGACGCGGGCGCCGGGGTCGGCGTGCACGACGAGCGTCGTCTTCGCGCCCTGGAGAACCGGCGTCGTCAGGCTCTTGACTTCCAGAACCAGAGGCGGGTTGACGATGTTCTGCACGCTCGTCTCAAGCGTCGTGGTGCGGGTTGTCAGCTGCTTGATGGAGTTCTGCGCAGCCGTCAGGTCCGTGCGCAGGGTGCCGTCCGCAGACGTCGCCGCGTCGACCTTGGTTTGCAGGGCAGCGATCTTCGCCTCAAGGTCGGTTACCTTCGTTGTGAGGGTCTTGTCCGGCCCCGAGCAGGCGACGACCGTCGCCACGAGCCCGAGGACGCACAGCAGGAGACTCATACGTCGCAACATTGTGACTCCCTTTCTCTACCGAACGTCCGGTGCCGTCTGGACGCTCCGAATGCCATGTCCGTAGGGATGGAGCCACTGGCTCCGTCCCCCAGCCAACCCTTGCCTAGCGGGCCGCCTACCTCCGGGCGCGCTAGGTCTGCCTCAGTGTACCGACCCCCGACGGTCGTTGTCCATGCGCCGCACTACCCCGTGCGGTGGGGTTCGAGGACGAGGGCTCTTGGCGCCTCCCGACTCCGTGTGCTACGGTCGGCTCATGAGGGGAGGCAGTGTGACCCGTGGGGGCGAGCGATCGTGGGGCTACGAGGTTCGACGTGAAGGCCAGCGACTGGTGCTGATCGATCGAAACCTGTGGGGTGTGGCCTACGCGGCCGCCGTGCTGGGCGGGGCGGGCTTCGTCCTGGCCGTGGGCACGCTGGCTGCGCTGAGCACCTCGCGCGCGGTTGACGTCGCGACCGAAGTCCCAGCCTTGTTTGGTGTTTCGGCGCTGCTTCTGGCGATCGGCGGATTCCTCTACCGTGCCTACCGCCATCGCCGCGATCTGCCGGAGGATCAGGTTGCACGACGCCTCATCCTTGACGGCGCCGACGGCCTGCTTCGTGACGGCCGCGGACAGGCCCTGGCGCGGCTTGATGCCGTGCGTGCGCTGGTTCGCACGGACTTCGCGTGGACGCGCGGAGTTGCCCAGGTGGTGTTCCTCGACTGGCCGGGCGGGCGCAGGCCGATCTACCGATCGACGAGCCGCAGGGCGATGGCCTCGCTAGTCACGCTGCTTGCCGATGCCGGGCTGTAGACGGGTTCGCGGCTCTTGGGATCCTCCGGGCTTGATCCAGAACTCCCGCGCTGCTGGGGGGTAGATTCGCGGAGCGCCGGTTCTTGCGGGGTGGCGTCGCGAGCGCATCGCGGTTAGGATGCGCGTTCTGCGGGAGGGACCATGCGGAGAGAAACGACGAGATGGCGGAAGCTGGCCGTGGCGGGTCTCAGCGCGGGGCTCAGTCTCCTCTGCGGCTGTATCCTGCTGCCCAACGATCCTCCGGTCGCGCAGTTCCTGGCCGCGCCGGTCTCCGGGAGTGTGCCGCTAACCGTGACGTTCGACGGCAGCGGATCGTACGACCCCGACGGGTGGATCCGATCGTATCGTTGGGCATTCGGCGACGGGACGACGGCGGAGGGTGTCACGGCGACGCACGTCTACTCCGCGCCGGGAACGTACACCGTGCGGTTGACCGTTGAAGATCAGCGCTTCGCGACCAGCACCGCGTCGGGCGAGGTCGAGGTGCGGGCCGGCACGAACTACGCGATCCTGATTGGTGTGGCGACGTACCCGCCGCCGCAGATTCCGCTTGGATACACGGACGACGACGCGTGGGCGTTGGGCGAGCGCCTGGCTTCCCTTCCAGGCTGGCGGGCTCAGAACATCCAGGTGCTGACGAACGGGCAGGCCACGCTTGGCGCATTCCGTGCGGCGCTCGACGCGGTCGCGGCCGTCGCCGGGCCCGACGACCTGTTGTTCGTGGGCTTCTCCGGGCACGGAACCTACTACGTGGATCTGAATGGTGACGAGGCAGATGGCTTCGACGAGGCGCTGATCTTCTACGATGCCCCCCTGCTTGACGACATGCTGGTCCTCTGGCTAGAAGAGGTCCCCGTGGGCAAGCTGGCCGTGAGCATCGACGCCTGCTACTCGGGCGGCCACCTCGACGCGCGATCGGCGCGGACCGCGGCGACGCCGAAGTTGCCGGGTGCCGCAAGCGTCCTCGACGACCTCGAGCGAGGCTGGACGCGCATGCAGAAGGACCTCGGTCGCGTTCCCAAGACGCTCGTCGCCATGGCGGCCAGCCGCGCGGACCAGGTCTCGTGGGAAGTCGCCTCGCTGCGACACGGCATCTACACCTATGCGTTGCTCGAAGCGCTCGACGGACGGGCAGATGCCGCGGGCAACGGCAACGGGATGACGTCGATGGAGGAGTGCTTCGCCTACGTCTCACCGCGCGTCCAGGCCTTGGCGCTCGCGCACGCGGGCGAAGTCCAGACGCCGCAGCTCCTCGACCGCGCGGAAGGGGAGCTTGAGATCTGCGGTGTCCCCTAGGGCCCTGCGCTGGTCGGGCGTGCGCATCGGGAGTAGAGTACACGTCACGTGCAAGGAGGCACCGCAATGGACAAGACGCTTCTCCTCCTGTTGGGACTTGTCGCTGCGATCGGCGCGGCGGTGTTCATGCTGCTGCCGAGCGGACCGTCGGGAACCGCCGAGCCTGGCGCTCCGGTCGTGCGGACGTCGGCGGCGCTTCCGTCGATTGACGGCGTGATTCGCGCGGGCGAGTACGCCTCTCAGATGGAACTCGACGGGGTCTCTGTGAGCTGGGCGAGCGAGAAGAACGCGCTGCGCGTGGGACTGGTCAGCCCGGGCACCGGCTGGGTCTCGATCGGCTTCGATCCCTCGTCGATGATGAATCGCGCCAACATCATCCTCGGGGCCGTGGTGAACGGCGCGGTCGTGGCACGCGACGACGTGGGAACCGGCCTGTTCAGCCACGCGCCGGATACGAGCCGCGGGGGGCAGGACAACCTCCTCGCGGCGGCCGGGCGCGAGGCCGAGGGGAAGACGACGTTTGAGTTCGCGATCCCACTCAACTCCGGGGACGATGCCGACCGCCCTCTCGCGATGGGCCAGACGGTCAAGGTGATCGTCGCGTACCACACGACGAGCGACGACTTCGCGGAGCGACACAGCCACCGCGCGGCAGGCGAGATCACGATCTCCTTGCCGTGAGGTCCGGACCCGGGCGAGCGGAGAGCGCCGCGCGGTGAGGGCGTTCGTCGTTCGGCAGCTGAGCTGAAGCGCAGGGTGGCACAGGAGCGGAGGCAGCGATGGCGGGTGAGCGGTTGGGCAAGGCGTGGCATGTGGCGTCCGTGGAGGAGACGGCGGCCGCACTGGGCGTCGATCCCATCGTGGGACTCTCGTCTGGCGAGGCAGCGCAGAGGCTCGCGGAGGGAGGCGCGAACGAACTCGAGCGCGTTCGGCGAACCTCGCCGTGGGCGGTCCTGCTTAGCCAGTTCAAGAACCTTCTGATCATCATCCTGCTCATCGCCACGGCGTTATCTGCGTTCCTCGGCCACGGCGTGGAGGCCGTGGCCGTTGCCGTGATTGTCCTTTTCGCCGTGCTCCTCGGGTTCGTGCAGGAGTTCAGAGCGGAGCGGGCCGTGGAGGCCCTGCGGGAGATGGCGGCGCCGAACGCGACGGTCTTGCGTGACGGCGAGGAGCGAGACGTGCCCGCTCGAGAGCTTGCTCCCGGAGACGTCGTTCTGCTTCGCGCAGGGGATAAGGTGCCGGCGGACCTGCGTCTTGCCGACGCGGTGAACCTTCAGATCGACGAGGCGGCGCTCACCGGCGAGTCCCTGCCGATCGAGAAACACTCGCTGTCCCTGGCCGACCCGGAACTCCCCCTTGGGGACCGCAAGAACATGGCCTACGCGGGGACCGTCGCGACCTACGGCCGCGGGCGGGCGTTGGTTGTCGAGACGGGGATGGGGACGGAGTTCGGCAAGATCGCACGGCTGCTGCAGTCCGTGGAAACTGGCAAGACGCCGCTGCAGCAGAACCTCGACAGAGTCGGCCGTGTCCTGGCGCTGGCAGCATTCGCTCTGGTGGCCGTCATCGTTGGCCTGGGGCTCCTGCGCGGGCAGCCTGTGATCGAGATGGTCGTGTTCGGGATCGCCCTCGCCGTGGCCGTGGTGCCCGAGGCGCTTCCGGCGGTCGTCACCATCTCGCTGGCGATTGGCGTCCAGAGGATGGTCAAGCGGCATGCGTTGATGAGACGGCTCCAGGCAGTGGAGACGCTGGGGAGCACGTCCGTGATCTGCTCCGACAAGACGGGCACGCTGACCAAGGACGAGATGACGGTGCGCAAGATCTACGTCGCCGGACGGATGGTCGACGTCACGGGAACAGGCTACGAGCCGCAGGGCCGTTTCCTTGGCCAGGCGCAGGAGGAGGTCCGCGACGAGGCGCTCATCGCACTGCTCCGTGCCGCCACACTGGCGTCCGACGCTCGCTTCCTGCGAGGCGCGGGCGGCGCATGGGAGATCAAGGGCGACCCGACGGAGGGCGCGTTGGTTGTGGCTGCGGCCAAGGCGGGGCTATCCAAGGAGTCGCTCGACGTCGGCAACCCTCGCGTGGGCGAGATTCCGTTCACCTCAGAATCTAAGCGCATGACGACGCTCCATGCGGCGGGGGGCGAGACGACTGCCTACGCGAAAGGCGCGCCGGAGGTTCTCCTCGCGTCGTGCACCAGGTACGCCGGACCGATTGGCGAGACGGAGCTCGGCGACGCAGAACGCATCGAGATTCTGGAGGCCGGACGGGCGATGGCAGACGCCGCCCTGCGCGTGCTGGCCGTCGCGACCAAGCGGCGCACCACGCTGGAGAGCGCCGAGTCCGCCATGACCTTCCTGGGACTGGTGGGGATGATCGATCCACCGCGGCCCGAGGCGAAGGCGGCGATTGCGACGTGCGAAGAGGCGGGCATCAAGCCCATCATGATCACGGGCGACCATCCGGCCACGGCGCGCGCGGTTGCTCGCGAACTCGGGCTGCTCAAGGCCGGCCGGGTCGTCACCGGGGCCGAGTTGGAGGCGATTTCGGACGACGACCTGGAGGCGTCGGCTGAGGAGATCGAGGTCTATGCCCGGGTGTCGCCCACCCACAAACTGCGCGTCGTAGCGGCTCTCCAGAAGCGAGGCCATGTCGTGGCCATGACAGGCGACGGCGTGAACGACGCGCCTGCCTTGAAGAAGGCCGACATCGGCATCGCCATGGGGATCACGGGCACCGACGTCACGAAAGAGGCCGCGGACGTGACGCTGACCGACGACAACTTCGCCTCCATCGTCGCGGCGGTGGAAGAGGGACGCGGCATCTTCGGCAACATCAAGAAGTACCTGATGTACCTCTTGTCATCGAACATCGGCGAGATCGGACTGATGGCCGGCGCGACGATCCTCGGCCTGCCCCTGCCGCTTACGGCCGTCCAGTTGCTGTACGTGAACCTGGCGACTGACGGACTACCCGCGTTGGCGCTGGCTGTCGATCCCGCCGAGCCTGACATCATGCGGCGCAAGCCACGCGACCCGAAGACGGGCATCTTCACGCGTCCGGTCGTGGCGCTGATGCTCTTCGGAGGCGTCTGGTCCACTGCGGTGAACATCGCCCTGTTCTCGGCCATGTGGAACTCGGGGCGGAAGGACGAGGCGATCACGATGACGTTTGTTTCGCTGATCCTGATACAGTTCTTCAAGGCGTACAGCTTCCGTTCCGACCGTCACTCCGTACTGCGCTCGCCGTTCGCCAACAAGTGGCTGAACCTGTCGATCGTGACCGGCGTGCTGATGTTGCTTGGCATTGTCTACATCCCGTTCCTCCATGAGCCCATGGGGACCTACAGCCTCCCGCTCGTCGACTGGGGCATCGTGCTCGGGGCGGCTGCGTCCGTGCTGCCCGTCCTCGAGTTCGGCAAGTGGCTCGTGCGACGAGGAGCGTTCGGCCGACTGGCCTAACGGCGGCCTACGGCCTGACGAAGCGACGCCGCCGCGTCTGCGGGGCTGGGGCGCAGCACGGGGCCGGACGTCGCGGTCCGGGGATCGAGCGGCGAGACGGTCGTGCAACGCCGGACAGGCAGACTGCCGAAGGTTGGGCGGCACTCGGGTGCGCGGCAGCGGTTGCATCGAAGGCGTGTTGCGAGTAGCCTCTCGCGCCCCCCCAACGGCCCGGTTCGGGCTCACTTCACGCGAGGCGCGGAGGATCGGTCATGTCGGAGGCTTTGGCGATACGCACAGAGGACCTGCGTCGCGTCTTTCGCGCCAAGCGGCGAGAGGCGAAGAAGCAGAAGCGAGACGTGGTCGCTCTGGACGGCGTCAGCTTCTCCGTCGGGCGCGGCGAGTTGTTCGGTGTGCTGGGGCCGAACGGCGCCGGAAAGACGACGACGATCAAAATCCTGGCGACGCTCCTGTCTCCCACGGCGGGACGGGCCTGGGTGGCCGGCGTTGACGTGGCCGCGGATCCAAAGAGCGTGCGACGCCACATCGGCATGGTGTCGGGCGGCGAGACGTCGGGGTACGGGCTCCTCACCGTCGAGGAGAACCTGTGGATGTTCTCGCAGTTCTACGGCCTCCAGACGAGCGTGGCGCGCAAACGGATCGCGGAGCTCTTGGCGGTGGTGGGCCTATCCGACCGTGCGAAGACCAAGATCTACCACCTGTCGACAGGCATGCGGCAGAAGATGAACTTCGTGCGCGGCTTCCTGACCGAGCCGGAGATCCTGTTTCTCGACGAGCCGACGCTCGGGCTCGACGTCCAGACGGCGCACACATTGCGCGGATTCGTGGCCGACTGGCTCGTCGAGCATCGGGACCGCACGATCCTGCTGACGACGCACGCGATGCACGAGGCCGACGAGCTGTGCGACCGGGTAGCGATCATCGACAAAGGGAGGATCCTGGCGTGCGACGCTCCGGCGACACTGAAGCGGAGCTTGCAGCGCGAGGCGATCTTCCGCCTCCGCATCGCCGACCTCACCGACGCCCGGGCCGTCCTGGCGGAGCAGCCGGGAGTCGGTCGGCTCACGCAGTCGCCGCGCGAGGATGGCGTCGAGGTCGACGCGATCCTGGCGAGCGATGGCGCGCTCACCGGCGCGCTCACCGCGGTCCAGGCGGCCGGCGGCCGGCTCCTGTCGCTTGAGAAGCGCGAGCCCACCCTCGAGGACGTCTTCTTGCACGTGGTGGGACACGGCTTCGAGGACGAGGTTCGCACGAGCGGTGGAACGTGAGATCTCGTTCGGCTTGGACACTGTTCTGGCGCACTGTGATCGGCCGCGCCTATCCGCGCGTGATCGGGGCACAGCGGGAGAAGAGCTGGGTGTTCTTCGAGATCTTCTTGCCGCTCTTGCAGGTGACGGCCTACGTCTTCATCTACCGTGCGATCGAGGCGCCGCCGGAGTTCCTCGGTTTCGTCGTCCTCGGCGGCGCGATGTCGGCGTACTGGCTCAATGTCCTGTGGAGCATGGCGAGCCAGCTCTACTGGGAGAAGGAGACAGGGAACCTCGAGTTGTACATTGTTGCGCCGACGTCGCGCGTTGCCATCCTCCTTGGCATGGCGCTCGGCGGGATGTTCGCGACGACCTTGCGCGCGATCGCCGTCGTGACGATTGGGACGCTCGTGTTCGGGATCGAGATGCAGGTGGCGAGCGTGCCTCTGCTCCTCGGGGTCTTCGTGACCACGCTCGTCGCGCTGTACGGCATGGGGATGCTCCTGTCGTCCCTGTTCCTGCTGTTTGGGCGGGAGGCGTGGCACCTCTCCAACCTGCTGCAGGAACCCGTCTCGCTCGTGTCCGGCTTCTACTTCCCGGTGCGCGCGCTCGGGCAGGTCGTGGCCGCGGCGGCGTCCATTCTGCCGATCACGCTCGGGCTCGATGCGATGCGCCAGCTCCTCTTCCCGGCGATGCTTGGCGAGCTGCGATTCCTCCCGCCGACGATCGAGCTTGGGATCCTCGCGGGGCTTGCCGTCCTGTTTCTCTTCCTCGCGCAGCGCGCGCTCTCGTACTTCGAGATGCTGGCTCGACGCGAGGGGCGTCTGTCGGTGAGGGGGCAATGATGACGAGGCAACGACCGCAGAGCGAAGCGTGGCGAAGCTTTCGCATGGCTGCTTGGCTTGGCTGGCAGATCGAGTCAAACTGGGCCGATCCGTTTGTGTTTGCGATCTACTCGCTCGTGAAGCCGCTGGCCGGCGCGCTCATCCTCGTGTTCATGTACGCCGTGATCGCCAAGGGCGGCCTGGAGAGCCCGCTCTTCCCGGGTGTGTTCGTCGGCAACGCGTTGTTCATCTATGTGCCAGCCGTACTGGCCGGAATCAGCTGGACGATCATCGACGACCGCGAGCACTACGGGATGCTGAAGTACGTGTACACGGCTCCCGTCAATGTCTTTGCGTATCTTGTCGGACGCGGGGTGGCTAAGGCCGTTGTGGCCACCGTGGCCGTTGTCCTCATGCTCCTGCTCGGGACCCTTGCGTTGGGCGTTCCTGTGCGCCTTGCAGGGATCGACTGGCCGCTCGTCGTCGCCGCGCTCGCGTTGGGCTCAGCGATGCTGTCCTTGTTCGGGATCCTGCTTGGAGGAGTCACGCTGATCACCGCGCGGCACAACTACGGGGTCGGAGAAGCGGTCGCCGGAGGCCTCTACCTCCTGTGCGGCGTTGTGTTTCCACTGGACTCACTGCCGACGTGGCTCTCGACGATCGGGCGGGCGATTCCAATCACCTACTGGCTCGAAGCCTTCCGCCGTGCCCTGCTTGGGCAGGCGACGGCCTCGTTCGCGGGGCTTTCCGATGGGGTCCTCATCGGCATCATCGCGGGGTCAACGGCGGTCCTGGCGGTTCTTGCGATTCTCGGGTTCCGCCTCGCGGAGCGTCGCGCTCGGGCGAAGGGTCTGCTGGACATGCAGACGATGTACTAGATGGCGAGTCTGCGCCTCTGTTCCGTCGCCCGAGTACCGCCGGACTAGGGGATGTAGACGGTAAGAGCAGACAGCATCGGAAGTACGAGCAGGTCGTTGGTGACGCGCCCAAACGGCTCGACGAGAGCCGTTGTGTCCATGATCACTGGCTGGAGCGTGAGCTGCAGCCTCAGTAGACCGTGATCAGCGAGACGGATATCGCCGGCCAGCCCTAGGGATGGGAGTTCCGCCAGAGGGATCAGCGTCCATCGATCCGCCATCTTCGCCACGGTCAGGAACGGCAAGGAGGTGGACGCTTCCACGGCTAGACCTCCTCCGACATCGCCGTAGGCAGCGGCTCGTGCGAAAGACTCGAACAGCGGTGTCCGTAGCTTCTCGTCACCCGCAATGGGCCATAGAACGGTGACTCCGGCGCCGAGCTTGACGTGGTCCGTGACGTCTCGCTGGTAGGCCACGGTCGCTCCGAGAGCTGACGGGATGGAGTCCATGATGGCAGTGATCTCGAGCGAGTCGGCCGCAGTGAAATCCAACGTGACCTTGAAAGACATCGAGAGATCCCACTCTCGATGTCCCTCTCTCTCCTCGATGGATGGGATCAGATGGAATCCGAGAGCGACAGGCCCGACATCGAATGCTCCGGCTGTCGCCCCGCAGATGATGACGAGACAAGCTGACGCAAAGAGAGCCTTCCTCATGTCTCCCCCTTCAGTCGCTTCGCGATCGCCAATCTACACCGCGGACCGCGATCGGTTCCTACACTACGCGGTGAAGAGCATGGCCGTGGCCCCAGGTGTCCCTGCTCCTGGCATCTCGC
>JBFYQX010000098.1:0-11683 GCA_041302525.1 Candidatus Bipolaricaulota bacterium
AGCCGGGCATGTACTGGACGTACGACGCGACGACCACGTACATGGATGCCTGGGGACGCACGGAGACTGGGAAGGTCACGCTGATCGTCCTTGGCAAGGACTTCGTCCCAGACTCGGGCGCCTGGCTCCTGGCGGGAATCCGAGATTGGTGGAGCGGGGGCGAGATGGTCAGCCCAGTTTCGGTTCTCGGCCCCCCGGCGCTCTACGTGCGTTGGCCCGTCCTGACCAATCTCCTGCCGAAGACTGACACCATGTCGTTCGACTCCGTCCTCGCCCATCACGCGAGTATGGTGCCAGGGCTAGACAGTCGACCATATCACCTCGAAACAGTAGCGCGCCCGTTCAGCGAGGCGCAGATCGTCGAGCGTCCTGACTGGTTGGATCAGGAACTCGGCCCGTGGGAGACCGCTGAGTCGATGACGCTGATCCCGGGGAGTGCCGGGGAGCTCTTGCTCCCCAGTGGATCCTTTCCCGAGGCAGCTCCGGTACGGTACTCGCTGGAGCGGGGAGGAGAGAGCATCTCCGGCACCGCGTGGTGGCTCCCGAACTCCTCTTCTGGGGCTGCGTGGAAGGTCGAGAAGAGGTGTATGACAGTCTGGCAGACCACAGCTACAAGGTCACACTTGCGGAGTGGGGACGTCTGTCAGAGGACGAGATGAAAGACCGACTCCGCTCGGGACTCGACCGGATGGAGTTGTTCGACTTGGCGGAAGCGGAGGCGCTACGGACGTATCTCGCTGACTTCGGCCTCGGCCTCTAGCCTTGTGGTGCTCCCTTCAAGTGCCGCTCGTACCAGGCGACGATCTCCTCGAGCCGGCGCACGCGATGCTTGGGCTTGCCCGAGCGAGACAGCTCGTGGTTCTCCTCGCGGAACATCACGAGCCGGGTCTCCACGCCGTGGTAGCGCAGGGCGGTGAACATCTGGATCCCCTCGGCGAGCGTGCAGCGGTAGTCCTGCTCGGAGTGGATGAACAGGGTCGGCGTCTTGGCGCGGTCGGCGTAGCGCAGGGGAGAATGCCACCATAGTTTCTCGCCACCGTCCGACCACGGGGTCGCGCCGATCTGATCGTGGTTGAAGTAGTAGCCGATGTCGGTCGAGCAGAACTTCTGCACCCAGTTAGTGATGCCGCGCTCGGACACGGCAGCCTTGAAGCGATCGGTGTGCCCGATGATCCAGTTGGTCATGAACCCGCCGTACGACCCGCCGGCCACGGCGAGACGCTCGCGGTCGAGGCTCGGGAAGCGGCGCAGCGCCTCGTCGACGACGGCCATCAGGTCGTCGTAGTCGATCGTCCCGTACTTGCCGCGGAGGTCGGCGTACGCATTGCCGCGCCCCGACGAGCCGCGCGGGTTCGAGGCGAGGATGGCGTAGCCCTTTCCAGCCAACAGCTGGAACTCGTGGAAGAAGACCGTGCTGAGCGCTGTCCGCGGCCCGCCGTGGATCCACAGGACGACGGGCGCCTTGGCGCCGGGCGCGAGGCCGATCGCCGGGAAGAGCCAGGCGTCGACCTCGTTGCCGTCCGGCGCGGTGGCCGTGAACGGCACGGGCTCGGAGAGCGCGCAGTCGCGCAGGTTCTCGTCGTTGAGCGTCGTCAAGCAGGTCGGCGTCTTGCCGGCGTAGAGGTACAGCTCCTGGAGCCGCCCGGGCCGCAGTTCGACGGCCAGCGTCTGCCCGTCGCGCACGGCGTACGCGTCGATCGAGCCGGGCGCGACGAGAACGGTCTCGACCTTGCCCTGGGGCGAGATCCGAACGATCTCCATGTGCGCCCGCTCGGTGACGGTCAGGTAGATCGCGCCCGCCTCGACGCGCATCGTGGGGCCACCGCCGTGGCGGCAGTCCCCGCCGATCGAGTTCCCCACCGAGCGGTCCCAGCCCGGGGTCAGCGAGACCAGGGCGCCCGTGTCGAGGTCGAGCGTGTACACCTCGTCGTTCTGGCCCAGCCCGTAGGGAACGCCCGTCGTCGCCGTCAACACCAGCGTCTTCTCGTCGCGGAAGCGGGCGATGTCGCACAGCAGGCCGCCCTGCGCGAGCTGGCGCCGCGCGGTGCCGTCGGTCCTGGTGATCCACAGCTCGCGTCCGACGGGCGCGACGCCGGCGAATCGGCGCCCGGCGATGACGACGTGCTCGCCCAGCGCGTCGAACGACTCGACCTCGATCCTCGGTTCGGTCAGGTCGATCTCGGTGCCGGAGGCCACGTCGTAGGCAAACAGGCGCTTGCGGCGCCGGTCGGTGAAGCCAGAGCCGTTCATCCAAAACGGGATCTCCTCGAGGACCTCGTAGTCCTTGGCGTCGTCGCGCTTCGGCTCGTCTTGCGCGACGCGCGAGGTGTAGAGGAAGCGCCCTCGGCCGAGCGAACGCAGGCCCTCGGCCTTCCGCGGCAAGATGGCGACCTGTTCAGCCTCGCCGCCATCGGTGCGAATGCGAAAGAGGGCCGTCTTGTCCTCGATGTCGATGCGTTTTGACAGGAAGTAGACTGTGACCCCGTCCTCGTCCCAGGCGAGGTCCCCGTCCTTGCCGCTCGCCGTCAGCCGGCGCACCGCGCCGCCGGGGAGGTCCACCACGTAGAGGTTCGACGAATACTCGTTCTTCTCGACGTTTGCCTGCTTGACGATGAAGGCGGCTCGCTCGCCGTTCGGCGAGAACTCGACGGCGGAGAGAAATCGGTACGAGAGGAGATCCTGGATGTTGACGGGCTTCATCGTGCCTCCTGACGACACAGATGGCGTCGAGTCTACTCGCGGCACCGGGTGTCGCTCCAGGCCGGACGCTCTGCCTCGGCGAGCCTACGACGTCGCAAAGAGCCGCCGGGCCAAGTCAGCGGGGAACGTGCCGAGGTCGACGCCGGCTTCCAGCGCGCTCTGCATCCGCGGGTTGATCTCGAGATAGATCTGGAATGCTTCCAGCGCCCGGTCGAGGTCGCCTGTCTCGTGATAGGCCATGCCGAGAGACTCCCACCAATCGAGGTACCGTCCATCGCGCTTGTCGTCGAGCAGCGCGCGCAACGCGCCCAGCACGGCCGGCTTGTCGGCGGGCGCGGCGCGCGAGAAGGCCCGAAGGTGACCGAGAATCTCAAGCAGCGTCTTTCCGACGCCGAGGATGCGCCCCAGCTCGCGAACCGGGTCCGCGTGATCCTCGATCGCGATGTCGACCAAGGCGTCGGTGCCAGGCTGGCCCGCACCGCGACGGCGCACGGCGAGGCGCGCGCTCTGCCGGCCGCGCAGGTCCCCGCCGGCCGCGTCGCCGGCGGCGAGTGCGGCGTAGAGCCTCTCGTGCAGCGCGCCGCTTGTCTCGACGAACGCGTCGCGCATGGCAGAGACCACCTGCGGCCCGGCGAGCGTGTTGCCCTGGATCGCGAAGCCCTCGCCAAGGTCATGCCCGGCCCACGGCGTGCAGCGGCGGCCCGTGTACGCGACGGCCGGGCCGGCGAACGAGACCATGCCGAGCTGGCGCGACGCGATCTCGGGGTCTGCCGCCCGAAAGCGGGCCAGGATGGCGTCGAGATCGCGGCCGGCATCGAGTTCCTCGAAGAACTGCGCGAGGAACGCGAGGTTTCCTTGGGCCTGCGAAGCGATCGCGCCGGCCTCGGCCTTGGCCATGCAGACCTGCCCTGCGTCCCAACAGCAAGACGCAATGGCAAACCCCACGGACTTCTCCTCTCGGTCGACCGCGACAATCGAGAAGGTCACACCTGGCTCCTTTCACTTTGGGCACTGCACGGACGCAGATACGTGGCGAAAAGGGGCGCCTCGGTTCAGTCGGTGGGGCGCTGGCGCCGCACGAGAGGCCTACACCTTGCCGACCGGCGCCACGTAGACCGAGATCTCGTCCTGACCATCGACCCCGAGAAACGCGTCGAGCGCGTCCTGGTCGTAGGCCAGAATGGCGCACGTCCCGGCGCCGATCGCCTCGCAGGCGAGGTAGAGGTTCTGGCAGATGTGGCCACAGGTCAGGAGGATGTCCTTGAGCGAGTCGGGTCCGTATCGCCACTCGGTGCGATACGGGATGGCCGTCCAGACAAACGTGACGGCCGCCTCGTCGACGAACGACTGCTTGTAGCAGATCTCGCCCAGCCGCGAACGCGGCGCCGCGCCGGGCGCGTCGACGGCGATCACGGCGTGCTCGAGGGGCAGGTAGCGGTAGAGGCCAGGGGCCATCGATTCAACATGGCGCACGTGGAGGTAGGTCTCCATCGGGTGGCGACAGCCGCCGGAAGGGACCGTTCGTTTGGCCCAGACGCGCTGGGGATGGACGCCGCGGACGCCCTGCGTCGCCCAGAGAAGAAAGGACAGCTCTTCGAGCGCTAGCGGCGCGGTGGCGAACTTGCGACGGCTCTCGCGGTGGCGGATCGCCTCGACGAGGGGCATCGTGCCCAACGGCATCTGGCCGGGTGAGGCGCTGTCGACGTCGACCAGCGGGATAAGCTTGGCGCCCGGCGGCGCCGGCTTCTCGAGCGGCGGCGGAATGACTCCCTTGCGTTGGTCGCTCACAAAGTCGCGCAGGACCTCGGGCGCAAGGTTCCTCAGATGCTCACGATCACTGCCCACGACGCCTCCTCTCCGACCCACGAGCGGCGCAGGGTGCGCCACCGCCGACCGCGGGTCAAGCGATCGGCGTGGCGGGCGCAACGCGCGCGGCGTCGCTCAGCGACCCACGGCCTGCGCTAGAACTGAATCTCCATCCCCGACGGCGCGGAGCCGGGGAACCCCGTGATCTGGTTTCCGGTCAGGGCGCCGGTCAGGAGGTCCAGCTCCACGATGCGGTGGCGGTCGATGTCGAGCGCCCACAGCTTGCCGTGGAAGACGTCGATCGCGCGAACGGGGAAGATGCCGGCCGGCAGTTCGACGCCGAGGCCCTCGACCTGCATCTGGGTGTTGGCCATGAGGTCGTAGCCAGGGATGATGCGCAGCTTCCACAAGACGTGCGTCTCGCCCTCGAGGTAGTACAGGACGCCCGGGGCGTTCTGAACTGCGACCCAGTCGAGGCCCTGCGGCGAGCGCAGGAAGGGCACGTCGCGCACCTGAGCCGACGAGGCCTTGAAGTAGGTCTGGCTGAAAGAGTCGAACACCTGCGCTGAGTCGGGGTTGAGGCGGTAGATCATGCGCGACTGCCCATCGACGTGCCAGAGCATCTTCTGTCCCGTTGCGCCGAAGGTGATCTCGAGCGGCGACTGGGCAGGCGCCGACTCCGTCTGGCGCAGGCTGCCGTCCGTGGGGTCGAGGTACAGGATCTTCTGCTGGCCCTCGTTGGCGCAGGTGACGATGAGCGTGGTCTGCCCCCTGACTTCGGCGATCGCCACGCCGCGGGGTTCCTTGGCCGGAAGCGCGAACGTGTCGAGCATAGCGCCGCTGATCGTGAGGCGATAGACACAGTCGAGGTTTTCGTCCGTCACCCAGATGGCCGGCTCTACGACGATCGTCGCCGTTTCGGTCACGCTCTTCCCGCCCACGTCGCGGACGGTCAGCGAGAGGGTGAAAGTGCCCGCCTGGTTGTACGTGTACGCGCCCGTGGCATCGTACGACTGGTCGCCCGTGCCGAACTGCCAGTGGTAGGTGCTGATCCCGTCGCGACCGATCGAACCGGTCCCGTCGAAGGCGATGGTGAGCGGCACCGTGCCCTCCAAGGTGTTGACGAGGATGACGGCCTTCGTCCCCGGGCCAAACAGCGTGCAGCCAGAGATGCCCACTGCGAGCGCCCCCAGGGCCACCCACATCCACACCACTTGTCGTCGCTTCATGTCTCCTCCCTGCGCCTGAGATGCCGAGGCCAGACTAGGCGAGAACGGCGCTCGGATCAAGCCGAGCGCAGCGCGGCCTCGATCTCGGGCGTGAGGGTCTCGGCCCCGGCAGCGCCGACGCGCACGAAGGCCGAGCCAACGCGCACGATCAGCCGATCGCCGATCGCGAGGTGCGGGCCGATCCACGGCACGAGGTCGAAGAGGTCGAAGTACAGGGCGCTGTACGCCTGAACGTCCGTCGTCGCCTCGCCGCTGTACAGGCTGTCGGTCCAGACGCCGTCGCGCAGGAAGTACGCGCGGTCCGCGACGACCTTCACGGTTTCGTGGGAAGCGGGCGCTGCGGCGCTCTCGGCGAGGTCCTTGAGCGCACTCGCCGCCTGCACCGCGGCGGCCCCCGATGAGGGAGCGGCGGCCCGGTAGACCAGATCGGCCTCGGCTTGGCTCGACAGGTCCCGTTCCTCGACGAGGAACGACGTGTACGGCGTGATGATCCCGTACTGCCGACTGAGCGCAATCACCTCGGCCACGAGTTCGTCGTCCTCCCCGTAGAGTCGAATCAGCTCGAGGAGGGCAGCGATGCGCCGTCCGGCCCACAGCCGGGGAAGCGAGGGCTCGGTCATCGCCACGGACGGGAACTCGGCCTGCCACACGTACGCTTGGGTGCCGTCCGCCGACTGCCCGGACACCGTGACCTGGGCCGTGCCGCCGCCCTGATAGCGGCCGAGCACCAGGAGCTGTGTGCCGCGGAACAGGTCGGGGAGCGCACGGGGCAGGAGGTCGTACGTGCGGACGCCGTCGATCGTCACCGCGACGTCCGACAGGACCGGCGTCGCGATCTTGCGGTAGAAGGTCGAGAGGGCCAGATCGAGGTCCTCGCCGGGTGCCACATACGTCGTCGTGCCGTGGTTCTCGAGCGCCAACTGATCGAGCAACGCCGCGTTCACGTCGTAACCCACACCGAACGCAAACAGGCGTGCGTTCGCTTGGTTGGCGATGGCTGCGTGCGCGGCAATGCGCACGGAGTCCGTCTCGCCGACGGTCGGCTCGCCGTCGGTCAGGAAGATCAGGAAGCGAAGCCGTTCCGCGGCGTCGAAGAGACCCAGAGCCTGCGTGAGCGCCAGGTCGATATTCGTTCCGCCCGACGCGCGCAGGGTGTCGATCCATGTTGACGTCTCGGCGACGGCCTGCGGCGTGGCCGCGACGAGCGACGTCGAGAAGGCCGCCGTCGTGTCGCTGAACGCGACGACCGCGAACCGGTCCTCGGGCGAGAGGTTCTCGACCACGTAGCGCAGCGCGCTCTTTGCCTGGGCGATCTTCTCGCCCGACATGCTGCCGGAGCGGTCGAGCACCAGGACGAGATCCTTGGCGAGGGCCGGCTCCGCGCCCCCTTCTGGCGGCGTCAAGACGAGCAGGAAGAACCCGTCTTCGCCCGGCGCGTGATAGGTGAGAAGACTCGTCCCGAGCGCGCTGGGGCTTGCCGCGTAGTACAGCACGAAATCTTGGTCTGGGCGGACGTCGAACGCCTCGTAGAGAAGCGCCGCGTTCCGCGCATTGGCGCGAACGATTGCCAGGTCGTGGGTCGGCGAGTAGACGGCGGCGAGCGGTTCGGTGGTGGAGAGGTCGACGCTCAGACGGACGCGTTCGAGGGGGCGCAGGGAGAACCGTTCGGTGTCCAGCGGGTAGTGATACCGGTACAAGCCGCCCGACGTCGTGAGCAACTCGCTGTAGACGATCTCGATCCGCCGTTCGCCCCCGCCTGGAACCGGGAAGATCCTTGCCGACAGCGTGTCGCGGCCGACGTACTCGAGCAGCGCGGGGTCGATGGCGCGCCGCACGTAGTCCTCATAGATCGCGCGGGCCTCGTCGGCGCCGAGGAGGCGTGCCTCCAGTGCCTGTCCGTCGACCCACAGGGCGAAGCTCGCCACCGCCGCGCCGGACGGGACCGGGAAGAGGTAGCGGCCTTCCACGTCGTAGGGATTGGGGTTGCGGAACACCTGATCGACGCGCGTCGTGACCAGGCCGTCCCGTACGGTGACGTCCACGTCATGGTACACGGTGACGAGCCCGCCGCGGGCAGGGTCATCGGGGACGATGATCCCGTCGGCCCAACTCGAGACGGACACGACCAGAAGAAGCAACGCCGCCCAGGCCATCCTTCGCTGAAGCATCAAGACCTCCTCGCCAACGTTCGCATGACGTACACGCGGACAGACGGAGAGGATTCGTCGACCTTAGCCGCGCGGCCGCGTGCGGCCGTCGGCGCGCGACCTCTCCCAGCAGAGGCGTACGCCCTTCAGCGTGAGATCCGCGTCGTAGTGCTCGATGGCCTCGATGTGCTTGTGGTACAGCTCGCCCTTTCCGCCGGTGGCCAAGACGCGCAGATCGGCGCCGACCTCGCGGCGGAACCGCGCGATCAGGCCCGCGACGAGGTCGAAGGTTCCCAGCACCAGTCCGGCGCGCAGATTGCTCGCCGTCGTGCGGCCGACGACGCTCTCCGGCACGTCGAGCGACACCGAGAACAGCTGCGCAGCGCGCTGCGTCAGGGCGTCGGCGGCCAGGCGCATCTCCGGGGCAATCGCGCCGCCCAGGAACGCGCCGTCGCGCGACACCAGATTGAACGTCACCGCCGTGCCGAAGTCGATGATCAACAGGGGGCCGCCGAGGAGCGCGTAGCCGGCGACGCAGTCCGCGATCCGATCTGCGCCCACCGACCAGGGCTCGTCCACGTCGAGGCGAATCGGCGCGGTCCGGGCGTCGATCCACAGGACCTCGCTCGAGCACAGCGAGCGCAGCCCGGCCGCGAGCGGCGGCGCCAGCGCCGGAACCACCGAGGCGACGGCGATGCCCTCGATCTCCTCCGGACGGACGCCCGCTTCGGCGAGGACGCTCCGCGCCTCGAGCCGCATCTCGTCTGCCGTGCGCTCCCGCCGGGTCGTGAAGCGCCATCGACCGGCGATCCGCTCGCCGTCAAACAGCCCGATGACCACGTTGGTGTTGCCGATGTCGTATGCGAGGATCACGACGGCCTCCTGGTGAGCAGGGGTTCCCCGGGCGGAAGCACGGCGTTGTCGATCAGTCGCGTCTTGCCGATGCGCACGGCGAGCAAGACCACGGCCTTGCGGTCCACGACGTGGATCTCGTCAAGCGTCCGCGCGTCGGCGAGGCTGACGTAGTCCACGCGCGCGAGCGGCTCCTGTTCGATGAGCGCGGTCATCTCCCGTCGGACGCGCTCCGCGTCGCGCTCTCCCTCGACCCACAACTGCTCGGCGAGATCGAGGGCCCGTCGCAAGACGGGCGCCGCGCGGCGCTCGTCGGGCGACAGGTACGTGTTACGGCTGCTCATCGCCAGCCCATCCGGCTCGCGCACCGTGTCGCCCACCCGGAGGAGGACCGGGAAGTGGAGGTCGCGGAGCATGCGATCGATGACCAGCACCTGCTGGGCGTCCTTCTGGCCGAAGTATGCGTGGGCGGGCTCGACGAGGTGGAACAGCTGCGACACGACTGTGGCCACCCCCTGGAAGTGCGTCGGGCGCACGGCGCCTTCCAGCCGCCGCGTGAGCCGGTCCAGGACCACCCACGCCTCGTGGTCCGGGGCGTACATCTCCTCGGCCGTCGGGGCGAAAACGACGTCGACGCGCGCGGCCTCGAGCAGAGCGAGGTCGCGCTCCGCGTCGCGCGGGTAGTTCGCGAGGTCCTCGGTGGGGGCAAACTGCGTCGGGTTGACGAACAGGCTGACCACCGTGGCCGCGTTCTCCTCGACCGACTGGCGAACGAGCGCGAGGTGGCCCTCGTGCAGGAACCCCATCGTCGGCACGAGACCCACCGGCGACGGCAGGTCCCGGCGCCGCTCGCGAAGCTCCTGGACGGTGCGCGCGACGATCATGGCGAGGCTCGACGCTCCTTCTTGAGTGCGGCGAGCACCTCGTCGGACACCGCGAAGCTCTCCTTCGCCGTCGGGAAGGCGCCCGTCCCGACGTCGGCCTCATAGCGTCGGAATGCATCCAGCGCGTCGGCCGCGAAGTGCGCGTAGGGCCGCGCGTGCTTCGGCACGAAGTCGGTCAGCCAGCCGAGGAGGTCGCTAGACACCTGAATCTGAGCGTCGCAGTGCGGCCCGGCGCCGATGCCGATCGTCGGAATCGTCAGCTGTCCCGTGATGAGGCGCGACACCTCGGCCGGGATGCACTCGAGGACGATGGCAAACGCTCCCGCGGCCTCGACGGCCGCGGCGTCGTCGAGCAAACGCTCTGCCGCAGCCAATGTCTTGCCCTGCACCTTGAACCCGCCGAGCTGATGCACCGACTGCGGGGTGAGCCCGATGTGCCCGAGGACAGGGATGCCGACGGCGGTCAGGCGCGCGATCGTCTCCGCCATGACGCGCCCGCCTTCAAGCTTCACGGCCTGCGCGCCGCCCTCTTGCAGGCAACGGCCGGCGTTCTCGAGCGCCTGCTCGACCGAACGGTGGTACGTCATGAACGGCAGGTCGGCCACGATCAGCGCGTGCCGCGTGCCGCGGACCACGGCGCGGGTGTGATGGAGCACGTCGCCGAGCGTCACGGGGATCGTGTTCTCGTACCCGAGGACAGCCATCCCCAGGCTGTCGCCAACGAGGACCAGCGGGATGCCGGCTTCGTCCACCAGCCGAGCTGTGACTGCATCGTAAGCCGTGAGCGTCGCGAAGCGGACTCCATCGGCCTTCAGCTTGCGGATGTCCGACGTCGTGATCCTCATCGCACGCCCCCTGTCCCTCGCTCTCGCTGCGCGAGCAGCTCGCGCAGCCTCCGCGCGCCGTCCGGGCCGAGGGTCCCCTTGGCCACCGCCAACTCCACGGCGCGGAGCCCGAGCTGCTTGTACACCGACGCTACGGAGGGCGCAAGCTCGTTCAGCGCGGCGAGATGGTGCGCGACCGTCCCCACGTCGCCGCGCGCGATCGGCCCGGTCAGCGCGGCCGGGATGCCGACCTCCTCCACGTTGGCGATCGTGCCGCGCACGAGCGGCAACAGCGCCCGCAGCCCTTCCTCGCGCGGTACGCCAAGCTCGGCCCACAGCTCCGACGCCAGGTCGAGCAGGGCGACCAGGCAGTTTGACGCCAGCACGGCGCTCGCGTGGTAGAGGGTCGGATCCACGTCGAGGGCGAGAGGGCGCCCTCCGACCGCGTGGGCCATGTCTTCAAGCCACCGGCTCAGCCGCGCGCTCGAAGCCTCGACGCGGAACGTGCACCCCTTGAGGCGTTCGCGCGTCCGGTTGGGGTGGGGGAGAGACTGCAGGGGGTGGAACACGCCGACGTCTGCGCCGGCTGCCTCCGCGCCGGCCAAGAGCGCCCGCGTGGCCGCGCCGTTGCAGTGAACGACCGCCTGCCCGGGTCGCCAGGCGATCGAGTCTGCGACTGACGCGATTGCGTCGTCGGGCACCGCGAGGAGCACGAGGTCCGTGCCGTCCGCGACCGCTTGCCGGGACGCAGCCACCGCGGCCTGCGGCAGCGACTGGGCGAGCGCCGCGGCGCGCCGGGCGTCGCGCCCGTGCAGGGCGGCAATCCGGTACCCCGCAACGGCCAACGATTGTGCGAGGGCTGTGGCGACAGGACCCGTTCCGATGAACCCCAGCGTGGGTCGCGTTGGCTCGTCCATCTCCCTCCTAGGCGTCCCCGAGCCGCGTGACGACGCGATCGAGGATCAGGTCGGCGAGCGCCCGTTTCGACAGGCGTGGCGTGGGCGTCGTGGACACCGCATCGACGAGGATCACCTCGTTCTCGTCGCTGCCGAACGCCGATGCCTCCCCGCCGACCCGGTTCGCGACCACGAGGTCGAGGCGCTTGCGGCAGAGCTTGTCGCGAGCGTTCTCCGCCAAGTCCTCCGTCTCGGCGGCGAACCCAACCTTCACGCGCACGGCGACCTTGCCGACCGCTTCGAGGATGTCTTGCGTGCGCCGAAGTTCGAGCGACAACTCGGCCT
>JBFYQX010000031.1:0-8491 GCA_041302525.1 Candidatus Bipolaricaulota bacterium
AGCGCGCGCTACGCGATGAGAGCGAAAGCTTCGGCCCGCGATGCCTCGTCTTTGTAGAACCGCCCGCGGATCGCCGAGGTCACCAGCGTCGCCCCGGGCTTCTTGACACCGCGCAGGGTCATGCACAGGTGCGACGCCTCGATGCGCACGAGGACGCCGTGAGGGTCGAGCCGGGCGACGAGCGCGTCGGCGATCTGCGAGGTGAGCCGTTCCTGGAGCTGCGGCCGGCCGGCCGCGATGTCCACGACGCGCGCCAGCTTGCTCGCCCCGACGATTCGCCCCTCCTTGGGAACGTAGACGATGTCGGCCGTGCCGACAAACGGCAGGAGGTGATGCTCGCAGATGGAGAAGAACGGGATGTCTCGCATCACGATCATCTCTTCGTACGGCGCGTCGTACACGACGCCGAGCGCGTCGGCCGGGTCCTCGTCAAGACCGGCAAAGAACTCGGCGTACATGGCGGCGACGCGGCGCGGCGTGTTGGCCCACACCTCGTGATGCAGCTTCGTCTCGCCAATCCCGGCCAGGATCTCTCGCACGCCCCGCTCGATCCGCTCTTGGTCCATGGTTTGACTCCCTTCCCGACGCCGACAGGGTAGTCCACGGCGCCCGCCCGGGCAACGGCCCACCGGGTTGAGCCGAATCCACGCAGCGTCTACACTCTCGCCGCGTCGGCGGCGCTCTGTGCGCCGCCTCTCGAGGAGGGGTCCATGGGAGTGCCTGCTGGATATCGCGTCGTCGCCGAGATGGCCTACACGCCCGAGCCGCTCGCGCGCGGCTATACGGGTCAGACGCTCTACGTCAACGTCGGGACCGGCGCGATCGAGCCGCGCCCGGTCACAGCGCAGATGAAGGACATCTTCATCGGCGGCAAGGGGTTCGGCCTGTGGCGCCTCTGGAACGCCGTCACGGCGAAGACCCAGTGGAACGACCCGGAGAACGAGATCGTCGTCTCCTCCGGTCCGGTCGGCGGGACGACAGGCTATGCCGGATCCGGGAAGTCGCTCGTCGTCTCGCTCTCGCCCCTCACGAACCAGGTCATCGACTCGAACGTCGGCGGCTACTTCGGACCCTACCTGAAGTTCGCTGGCTGGGATGCGCTCGAGCTCCAGGGCAAGGCGCGCGAGGACGTCGTCGTGTTCATCGACGGCACGCAGGGCGTCGTCCAGGTGCTCGCCGGCCCGAAGACGGACCTCAACACACACGTCCTCTCCGAGGCGCTGATGCACGCGTTCGCCGCGTCACCAGAGCCGCGCGACGTCGCCGCGGTGTCGACGATCACGGCCGGCGTCGGGGCCGAGCACTCGCGCTGGGGATGCCTCAACTTCAGCTTCTTCGACCTGAAGCGCAAGGCGGCGCGCATCAAGCAGGCCGGGCGCGGTGGGATCGGGACCGTCTTCCGCGACAAGAAGATCGCCGCCGTCGTCGTCCGAAGCCCCGCCGTGCGCGCCGACGCGAACGCGCCCGCCGATCTGAAGAGGCTCCAGGCCGCCGGCGCCCGGCTGACGAAGGAGATCCTCGAGCTGGACGAGAAGCAGTGCGACATGCGCCGCGTCGGGACCGCCCACCTCGTCGAGATCATGGACGAGTACGACCTCCTGCCGACGCACAACTACCGCTACGGCTCGCACCCCGACTCCGGCAAGATCGCCTCGCACGTCTGGCGGGCGCGGTTCGGCCAGAACATGCCCGACAGCTGCTGGATCGGCTGCACGATGATGTGCTCGCACGCCGTCGACAACTTCCTTCTGCGCACCGGCCCGTACAAGGGCCAGCGCGTCCTCGTCGACGGCCCGGAGTACGAGACCGCGGCCGGCAGCGCCAACCTCGGCGTGTTCGACCCCGACTTCGTCTTGGAGATGAACTTCTACTGCGACACGTACGGCATCGACACGATCTCGTTCACAACCGGGCTGGCGTTCGTCATGGAGTGCTTCGAGGCCGGCGTGCTCGACCGCGCGAAGACGGGCGGACTCGACCTGCGCTTCGGCCAGGCCGACGCCGCGCTCGAGATCCTGCATCAGATCGGCCGCGGCGAGGGGTTCGGCGCCCTCGTCGGCCAAGGTATCCGCCGCATGAAAGACCACTTCGTCCGCGCCTTTGGCGCCGACCGCGCGTTCCTCGACGCCATCGGCATGGAGGCCAAGGGTCTCGAGTACTCGGAGTACGTGACCAAAGAGTCCCTCGCCATGCAGGGCGGCTACGGGCTCGCCCTCAAGGGTCCGCAGCACGACGAGGCGTGGCTCATCTTCATGGACATGGTCAACAACCAGATCCCGACGTTCGAGGACAAGGCCGAGGCGCTCCACTACTTCCCGATGTGGCGAACCTGGTTCGGCCTCGTGGGGCACTGCAAGCTCCCGTGGAACGACGTCGAGCCGGCCGACAACGCCCAGACGGCCGAACCGGCCAAGGTTCCGGCGCATGTCGCCAACTACTGCGACGTCTTCTCCGGCGTCACCGGCATCGAGGTCAAGCCCGCCGACCTGATCCGCCAGTCCGAGCGCGTGTACAACTTCCAGCGCGCCTTCAGCGTGCGCATGGGGTTCGGAACCCGCGAGCACGACAGGATCCCCTACCGTTCGGCCGGACCGGTGACGGTCGACGAGTACGAGTCGCGCCGCGAGCGCTACGACAAGCAGCTCCAGGAGAAGCTCGGCCTCGATCCGGCGAAGATGCCGACACGCGACAAGGTCGCCGCGCTGCGCGCGCACCGCGAGATGCAGTACGAGAAGCTGACCGACGCGGTCTACAAGCGTCGCGGCTGGACGCCGAACGGCGTGCCGACGCTCGCCAAGCTGAAAGAGCTCGGCATCGACTTCCCCGAGGTCGTCGCCGTGGTCAAGGACCACCAGTAGCCCGGCGCGGGCCTCGGACCGCCGAGGCCCGCCGTCGGCCGGCTGACGAGGCGTTTGTTGAAACCCCGTCGGCGTTTCGATAGAATTCCGTCGGGTGGTGACATGGCCGAGAAGCGCAAAGAGCCTCAGGCCTATGAGGCGGATCAGATCAGTGTTCTCGAGGGGCTCGAACCGGTCCGGCTGCGCCCCGGCATGTACATCGGCAGCACGGGCCAGTCGGGGCTCATGCACCTCATCGAGGAGATCGTCGACAACTCGATCGACGAGGCGCTGTCCGGCTTCTGCACCGAGATCCGAGTCACCGTCCACGGCGACAACCGGGTGACCGTCGCCGACAACGGCCGCGGCATGCCCGTCGGCATGCACCAAGAAACCGGGATCCCGGCGCTCGAACTGGTCATGACGACGCTTCACTCCGGCGGCAAGTTCGACAACAAGAGCTACCACGTCTCCGGCGGCCTGCACGGGGTCGGCGTCTCCGTCGTGAACGCGCTCTCCGAGCACATGACCGTCGAGGTGCACCGCAACGGCAAGGTGCACCACCAGGAGTTCTCGCGCGGCGTGAAGACGACTGAGCTCACGGTCGTCGGCGAGAGCGATCACACCGGAACGGTGACGACCTTCCTGCCCGACCGCGAGGTCTTCGGCGAGATCCACTACAACTTTCCCCAGCTGTCTCACCGCCTGCGCGAACTGTCGTACCTGAACGGCGGCCTGCGCATCGTGCTCACGAACGAGGCGGCCGGCGTCACGCGGGAGTTCCAGAACGAAGGCGGCATCAAGTCGTTCGTCGCCGAGCTGGCCGCGAAACGAGAGCCGCTCCATCCCAAGCCGCTCTACCTCAAGGGGAGCGACGCCGGGATCGAGATCGAGATCGCGATGCAGTTCACGAAGAGCTACGACGAGGCGATCCACACCTTCGCCAACAACATCAACACCATCGACGGCGGCGCGCACCTCGTCGGGTTCAAGGCCGCGTTGACGAAGTTCCTGAACGACTACGGGCGCGAGAAGAAGATCCTCACGAAGACCGATCCCAACCTGCGCGGCGAAGACATCCGCGAGGGCCTCGTGGCGATCCTCAGCGTGAAGATCCCCAACCCCGAGTTCGAGGGCCAGACGAAGACGAAACTCGGAAACCCTGAAGTGCAGAGCATCACGGGCAACGTCCTGGCCGAGCAGCTCAACCTCGTCTTCCAGAAGGATCCCAAGGTCGCGCGCCTGATCATCGAGAAATCGGTCCAATCGGGGCGGGCGCGCATGGCCGCGGCCAAGGCACGCACGATGGCCCGCCGCAAGGGTCCGCTCGCGTCGACGTCGCTGCCCGGGAAGCTCGCCGACTGCTCGAACCGAGACCCGGAGAAGTGCGAGATGTTCATCGTCGAGGGCGATTCGGCGGGCGGCAGCGCCAAGCAGGGCCGCAACCGCGACTTCCAGGCCATCCTCCCGCTGCGCGGCAAGGTTCTGAACGTCGAGAAGGCCGGCCTGGCGAAGCTGCTCGACAACGCGGAGATCAAGGCGATGATCACGGCGATCGGCACCGGCATCCGCGACGAGTTCTCGCTCGACCGGTTGCGCTACCACCGGCTGATCATCATGGCCGATGCCGACATCGACGGCGCGCACATCTGCACGCTCATCCTCACGTTCTTCTACCGATTCCTGCCCAAGCTGGTCCAGCAGGGGCACATCTACATCGCGAAGCCGCCCCTGTACCAGGTGAAGCTGGGCAAGGCGACGCACTACATGCACTCCGACGAACAGCTGGACGCGTTCCGCAAGGCGAACGCCGGGAACTACAGCGTGAAGCGATTCAA
Source organism: Candidatus Bipolaricaulota bacterium (assembly GCA_041302525.1). GTDB lineage: Bacteria > Bipolaricaulota > Bipolaricaulia > UBA7950 > UBA9294 > CAIOGO01. The sequence goes on from JBFYQX010000031.1 coordinate 4,676, forward strand.
GGGACTCGGCGAGATGAACCCACAGGAACTGTGGGAGACAACGATGGATCCGGAGAAGAGGATCCTCAAGAAGGTCGAGATCCGCGACGAGCTGGAAGCCGACGAGATCTTCGCCACCCTGATGGGCGACGACGTCGCGCTTCGCCGCGACTTCATCATGGAGAACAGCGACAAGATCACGGCTCTCGACATCTAGGCTCCAAGGGGGGTGCCATGACGCGAGCACGATGCATCGGCGGTGTTGTTCTCATCCTGTCGCTCGTGGGAGGGGCGGCGGCGGCAACCAACGTGGGACTCGGCGTCGGGTTGGACCCGACGGGAATCTTCCTCATCAACGCGCTGACGGAGCTCCCGATCTCGGCCAACTTCGACGTGCGGGCCGAGCTCGGCGTCGCGACCGGCAACATGGCCGGCCTGATGCTGGTGACCGCAGGAATCCTCGCGCACCAGGAGTTCCCGCCCTTTGACCCGTTCCTCGTGCTCGGCGCCGGCGTGGCGCTGACCCCGCCGCCGTTCACGACCGGTCTCGTCCTCGAGGCCACGGCCGGCGTGCGCATCGCGCTCCTCGACGCGTTGGCCCTCTTCACCCAGGCGCGGTTCATCGTGCGTTGGCTCGAGGGCGGCTTCACGTCCGGCCCGGTGTACGAGGCGGGGATTGAGGTGCGCTTCTAGTGACGTGGCTCGCCGTCGGCATCGCGTTCGCCGCCCTGTCCCTCGGCTGGCTCGGCTGGAACTTGACGCTCGACGCCCTGTGGCAACCGACGGACCGCGTGACGGTGCGCCGCATGCTCTTGCTCGGCGGTGTGGGGCCGAACGATCACGTGGTCGACCTCGGGTGCGGCGACGGGCGGATCGTCATCGCCGCGGCGCGCGACTTCGGGGCGCGGGCGACGGGCGTTGAGATCGACCCTTTTCGGGTCTTGTGGGGTCAGGCCTGGATCCTCTGCGCCGGACTGCGCCGCCGGGCGCGCATCGTGCGCGGCAACATGTACGCGGCCGACGTGACCGACGCCACGGTCGTGATCCTGTTCTTGTCGGCCACGTCGAACTTCCGACTCCAAGAGCGGATCCGCAGCCAGCTTCGCCCCGGCGCGCGCGTCGTCTCGTACTACCACCCCATCTGGGGCTGGGAGCCCGACCTGGTCGGCGAGGCGCGCGACGGTTACCCGATCTACGTCTACACCCCGCGGGGGGCCGCATGATGCGCCTCACGGAGCTCGCCCGCGGCGCCGGCCTCGCGCCCCCGCCGCGCGACCTGGACATCACGAGCGTGACCGACGACTCGCGGCGCGTCGAGCCCGGTGCGCTGTTCGTCGCCCATCGCGGCGTGCAGGCCGACGGACACGACTACATCGGCGACGCACTCGCCCGCGGCGCCGCCGCCCTCGTCGCCGAACGCGCGACGCTTGCCGACGTCCCCGCGTGGGTCGTCGCCGACGGCCGCGCCGCGCTCGCCCGGCTCGCGGCCGTGTTCTACGGGCACCCGACGCGCGAGCTGTTCACGATCGGCGTCACCGGCACCAACGGGAAGACGAGCGTCTGCCACTTCATCGCCCACCTCCTCGGCGCCGCGGACACCGCCGTCCTGGGCACGGTCGCCAACTTCGAACGCGGCCTGCGCGCGCTCACCACGCCGTCCAGCCCGATCGTCCAGGCGTTCGCCCGCCGCGCCGCGGACACTCGCTGTCGGCACCTCGTCGTCGAGGCGTCGTCGATCGGGCTCGTCCAGCGCCGGCTCGACGAGGTCAACTTCCGGGTCGGCGTGTTCACGAACCTGACCCGCGACCACCTCGACCTGCACGGCACCATGGCCGCGTACGGCGAGGCGAAGGCCCTTCTGTTCCGCCGGCTGCCGCCCGACGGCTGCGCCGTGCTCAACGCCGAGGACCCATACAGCGACGCACTGCGCGCCGTCTCGCGCTGCCCGACACTACGCTACGGACAGGATCCGGCCGCCGACCTCGTCGCCACGGCCGTGCGCGAGGATCGACGCGGCATCGAGGCCGAGATCCGTTGGCGCGGTGCGCAGACCCGTGTCTCGTTGCCCGTTCACGGCCGCCACGGCGTCGCGAACGCGCTCGCCGCACTCGGCGCGGCGCTGGCCGCCGGGCGCCCGTTCGAAGACCTCGTCCCGCACCTCGCGACGCTGCCGCCCGTCTCCGGCCGGTGGGAGGTCCTGGCGCGCGACGACAGGATCGACGCCATCGTCGATTACGCTCACACACCCGACGGGCTATCTCAGGTCCTCGGATCGCTCGCGCGCCTCTACCCGGCCGTGGCCGTCGTGTTCGGCTGCGCCGGCGGAAGCGACCGCGGCAAGCGGGCCGAGATGGGCGAGATCGCCGGCCGCCACGCCGGCCTCGTCGTGCTGACGGCCGACAACCCCAAGGACGAGGAGCCGGGCGAGATCGCCGACGAGATCGCCCGTGGCGTCGCGCGCACCCCCGCGCGCTGCCTCCGCGTCCTCGATCGCCCCGCGGCCATCGCCGCGGCCGTCGACGCCGCCGCACCAGGCAGCGCCGTGCTCATCGCGGGCAAGGGGCACGAGACCTACCAGATCGTGCGTGGCCAGTTTGTGCCCCACTCCGACGTCGCCGTTCTTGAGACCCTGGGCTTTCGCCCGATCGCCTCGCGTCCCGGCGACTAGACACAGCGCGGCGAGCGCGCCTCGAGGTCGTCGGCGACCTGCTCGAGGCGCATGCCGCGCGATCCCTTGACCAGCACGACCGCGTCGCGGGCACCGGCGAGCGCGCCGGCCAGCTCGGCGCCGATCTCGTCGCACGCCAGGCATCGCACGCGCGGATCCCCGGTCCGCGCGAACGCCGCGCAGGAAGCATCCCCGACCGGGTAGACACGTTCGATCGCGAGCCCGAGCGCGAGCCGTGCGATCTCGTCGTGCAGGACGTCCGTCTGCGCGCCGAGCCCGAGCATGTCGCCGAACACCACCGCGCGCCGACTTCGCGGCCCGCCAAACGCCGCAAGCGCCCGGAGCGCGGCCGCCATCGACGTCGGGTTGGCGTTGTACACGTCGTCGAGGAGCCAGCCGAAGCCCGTGGGCCGGACGTTCAGCCGGTGCGCGACGGGTCGGAACGACGCGGCGCGGCGCTCGATCGTCGCCGGCGGCACGCCGAGATCGGCCGCGCACAGCGCGGCCAAGAGGAGGTTCGACGCGTTGTGCTCGCCGACGAGCGTCGTCGCCAGGTGAAGCGGCGGGGCGACAACGTCCAGGACGAGGCGCGGCACCGCCGAGACCAGCCGGCCGCGCGCGTCGCCGTGCGCCAAGCCGACCGTCGTGAGGCGGCCGCGCGGCTCCGCCGCGGCCAGGTCGCGCAGTTCGGGGCAGTCGGCGTTCACCCACGCGCGTCCGTCCGGCGCGAGGCCGCGCACGAGGTCCCACTTCTCCTCCGCCACCGCGGCCTGGGTGCCGAACGTCTCGAGGTGGCTCTGGCCGATCGACGTCACGAGGGCAATCGACGGCCGGAGCAGGTGCACGAGGAGCGCGATGTCGCCGGGACGGTCCGCCGCCAGCTCGAACACGCCCAGTTTGGTACCCTCCGGCATCGCCAGAATCGCGAGCGGAAGACCAATCTCGGTGTTGTAGTTCTCCTGTGCCGCGTGGGCGGCGAACGTCTCTGCGGCGAGGTGCGCGAGCAATTCCTTCGTCGTCGTCTTGCCGTTCGAGCCCGTGATGCCCACGAGCGGAACGGCAAAGCGCGCGCGCCAGGCCGCGGCCACGGCATGCAGGGCGGCCAGACCGTCTCGCACGACGACGCACGTGCGGCCCCGCGGCGCGCGCGCCCGATCGGCCACCACGGC
>JBFYQX010000059.1:0-5164 GCA_041302525.1 Candidatus Bipolaricaulota bacterium
AGGACGGCGAAGACTTCGGCGCGGTCGTCGACTCCGTGGGGGTCTGCAAGTCGGGAGGGACCTTCGTGATGGCCGAGATCTACTGGGCGGAGATCGCGGCCGGCGTCGCGGCGGCCACGGGATGGGCGCTGGACGAAGCGGAGTTGCGCGAGATCGGAGAGCGAATCGTGAACCAGGCGCGGGCCTACAACGCGCGCTTGGGGATCACACGAGCCGACGACCGGCTTCCGGCACGCTTCGGGACGGAGCCTTCGCCTGCGCGAGGCGCGCGTGGGGAGGTGGCGCACGCGGCGGAGCTACTCGATGAGTACTACGCGCTGCGCGGCTGGGAAGCTGAGGCGGGGTGGCCGACGCCGCAGACGCTCGACCGACTCGGCCTCGCCGAGGCGAAGGCCGCGCTGTGGGGGGGAGAGGGATGACGCGACGGATCGTGCTTGGCGCCGCGGTTCTCCCCGCCGCCGACGCATCGCTGCGCCTCGACGCCGGCGTCGTGATCGAGGGGTCCGAGATCGTCGGCCTCGGGTCGAACGCGGCGCTGATTGGCGAGGCCGGCAGGGCAGAGATCCTCGATGCGCGCGATCTCATCCTCGCTCCCGGGTTCGTCAACGCGCACCTTCACGCGTACGGACTCCTCTCGCACGGGATGCCGTTCGGCGGCGATCCGCCGCGTGGGTTCGACCGATTCCTCCAGGACTTCTGGTGGCCGCGCGTCGAGGATCGCCTCGATCCGGCGATGATCGAGGCCGCGACGCGTCTCGCCTGCCTCGACATGATTCGCTCGGGATTTACGTCGTTCTGCGACGTGCTCGAGGCCCCGCGCGCGGGGCCCGGGATCCTTGGCCGCGTAGCGGGCGCCGTCGACGAAGCAGGCCTGCGCGGCGTCCTCTGCCTCGAGGCGTCGGAGCGATGCGGCGCCGAGCTCGGACGACAGGCGCTCCGCGAGAACGAGCAGTTCGCCCATGAGCGCGGCCGAGACGGCCTCGTGCGCGGCATGCAGTGCGTGCACACGAGCTTCACGTGCTCGGAGGTGTTCGTTCGCGCCGCCAAAGAGAGCGCGGCGCGAGTCGGCTGCGATCTCCACCTTCACCTCTCGGAGAGCGCCTACGAGCCGGGCGAATGCGTTCGGCGGCACGGCGTAAGGCCCGTCATTTGGTACGACCGGATGGGGCTGTGGGACGAAACGGTCCTCGCGTCGCAGGTTGTTGCCGTGACCGAGGAGGAGATCGCGCGACTCGCCGAGCGGCGGGTTCGGGTCGCCCACATGCCCCTGTCCAACTGCGAGGTGGGAGGCGGAATCGCGCCGGTCCCGCGGATGCTCGAGCACGGTCTGGTTCCCGGACTCGGGACCGACGGGTACATCAACGATCCGTTCGACGTTCTCCGCGGTGCGTTCCTCCTGCACAAGGCCGCCTCGCGAGACGCGTCGGTCATGCCGGCTCGCACCGTGCTCGCAATGGGCACGGCGTGGGGAGCTGCTGCGATCGGGCTCCCCGGGGTCGGCGTCCTCGCCCCCGGCCGACCGGCGGACATCATCGGAATCCGCGACGAGTTCGACACGCCGCTCACCGCCGAAAACGTGGCCGACCAACTCGTCTTGTACCGAGGCCGCGGCGACGTGCAGCTGTCCATCGTGGCGGGTCGCGTGCTCCTCCGCAGCGGCGAGCCCACGACCTTGGATGCGGAGGCGGTGCGCACCGCGGCGCGAGGCGAGGCGGCGCGGCTGTGGTCGGGAGGAGGAGCCCGTGGCTGACCTGCGCGTCGATCTTGCCGGGCTTCCGCTCTCTTCGCCGATCGTCCTCGCGTCGGGTCCGCTCTCGTGGGACGGAGATGCGATCGTTCGTGCGCATGAGGCCGGGGCGGCGGCCGTCGTGACCAAGACGATCTCCCGCACGGCTGCGAGTTCCCCGCGGCCGCACATCGCGGCGATCCGCGGCGGCATGCTGAACGCCGAGAGGTGGTCCGACCTGCCTGCGCGCCAGTGGATCGATCGCGAGCTTCCACGCGCCAAAGAGGGCGGCGCCACGGTGATCGCCAGCGTGGGTCTGTGCTCAGGCGATGTCGCCGCGCTCGCACGAGCGCTGGAGGACGCCGGCGCGGACGCCCTCGAGGTCGTGGCGTATGACGAGGACGCTCTGCCCGGAATGGTGCGCGCCGCCGTGCGGAAGGTGCGCATTCCGGTCTTTGCCAAGCTCTCTGTGAACGGACGCGACCTTGCCGGAGTCGCCAGACGTTGCGCGGCGCGCGGCGCGCGCGCGATCTCGGCGATCGACTCGGTCGGCCCGACGCTGCGCATCGACATCGAGCGGCGTCTACCGATCCTCGGGGCGGGTTCTGCCTGGCTGTCGGGAGAGGCGATCCTGCCGCTCGCACTGCACGCGGTACGGGTCACGCGCAAGGCGGCTCTTCTCCCCATCCTAGGAACGGGTGGGGTGAGCGACGGGGAGAGCGCGATCGAGATGCTGTTTGCCGGAGCGACGGCGGTCGGCCTGTGCAGCGCGCCGCTCGTGCACGGCCTGGGTCTCCTGGCGCGGATCCGCGAGCACATCGCGAAGCGACTCGACGAGCTCGGGTTTGCGTCGGCTCGCGACGCGGTTGCGGCTCTGGAGCCCCCAATCGATGAGACGCTCTCGTTCCGCCTCGATGAGGTCCGATGCACGCGTTGCGGCGCCTGCGTCCGCGTCTGTCCGTACCTGGCTCGGCGAAGCCCGGAGGCAGTTGCGGCATCGTGCCGCGGCTGCGGGCTCTGCGCTTCGACCTGCCCGACCCGCGCACTTGCCTGGGGAAGGAGCAAGACATGATCTTGATTCAGGGCGTCTCGTGCCTCGTCCGCGACGCGGATCGGGTGGAGCACGACGTCGACGTGCTCGTCGACGGAGATCGCATCCGGCGCATCGGGGCGGTGGACAAGCGGCTGGTCCCGCAGGGCACCATCACTCTCCAGGGGAAGGGGCGCGCTCTCGTGCCGGGGTTCGTCAACGCCCACACGCACCTCTACCAGTCGATGCTCAAGGGGCGGCGAGACGACCTCCCCCTTGTCGAGTGGTGCGAGGAGGTGACCTTCCCGTTCGTTCGTCGCGTGCTCGATGACGCGTGGCGTCATGGCCGGACCGAAATCGGCCGTCTCTGGTCGGGACTGGCATCCGTCGAGATGATCAAAGGCGGGATCACGACGTTCGTCGACATGGATATGGACCTCGACGGTGTGATCTCGACGTGGATCGAGGTTGGCATCCGCGGGGTCGCGGCGATGGAGCTCGTCGACCGCTGGGTGCCGGACGATCTCATGCTGCCGCTCGAGAAGACGAAAGACGATGCGCGGCGACTCATCGAAACGTGGCATCGGACTCCGCGGGAGAGCCCTCTTGTGACCGTATTCCTTGGCCCCTCCGCGCCGTTCACGTCGAGCGACGCGCTCCTGCGATTCATCCGTGACGAGGCTGACGCGCACCATCTTGGAATCCAGACGCACGTATCGGAAACGACGTGGGAGGTCGAGGAGTCGAAGAAGCGAGTCGGGAAGACGCCGCTGGAGTATCTCGAGTCCGTCGGCTTCCTCACAAGTCCGATCACGGCCGCGCACTGCGTGCATCTCACCGATGCGGAGATCGAGTTGGCGGCGGAGCGCGGCGTCATCCCAGTCTACAACCCGAAGAGCAACATGAAGCTCGGGAGCGGGATCGCACCGATCGTCGCGCTGCGGCATGCCGGAGCGACGATCGCGCTCGGCACCGACGGCGCGGCGTCGAACGATCTCCTCGATCCGTTCGAGGAAATGCGCGCGGCCGTCCTCCTTCAGAAGGTAGCGGCCGAAGACCCGACAGCGCTCAGTGCGCGCGACGCGTTCCGCTTCGCGACCGAGGGAGGGGCGCGGGCGTGTCGGCTCGACTCGGGCACGATCGACGAAGGGAAGCTTGCCGACCTGGTCTTGGTCGATCTGGGCGGCGCCCATCTGTTCCGGCTGACGGACGAAATTGTGCCCGCGCTCGTCTACTGCGCGCGAGCCGGTGACGTGGAGTCCGTGATCGTCAACGGACGCCTCGTGATGAGGGAAAGACAGATCCTAACAATCGATGAGCCGGCCTTGATGGCCGAAGCGAAGAGAGTAGGTGAACGCTATGCGTGAGGGCCTCGCCGGGGCGATGGAGAAGATCGTCGGACGGGGGAACGTATCCGATCGGATGGCCGATCGAATCTGCTACTCGCGGGACTGCGGGCCGGATCCTGCGGGCATCCCGGCCGTTGTCGTGCGGCCGTCGTCAACCGAGGAGGTGTCCGCCGTCGTTCGCTGGGCGAACGAGCACCGGCACGCGCTGTACACGCGGGGCCGGGCGACGACGTTTCTCGGAAGCGGGGTGAAGGACGGCGTGATCCTGCTCGAGACGACGCGCATGAATCGGATCGAGCGGATCGACACGCGCGCCGGCTACGTCGACGTCCAGGCGGGGGCGATCTGGCACGGGATCGACGCCGACTTGCATCGTCTCGGATGGGAGCTCGGCGTTCCGGGCGGCGGCGGGCTCTTCTCCTGCACCATCGGCGGCACCGTTGCCGTCAACGCGATCCCGCACGGAGCCACCGAGTACGGGATGACGGGCGATCACGTCCTGGCGCTTGAAGTCGTTCTCGCCGACGGGACCGTGATGCGGACGGGGTCCTGGGCCAACCCGATGTCCGAGCCGATCGAGCGCAACGCAAACGGTCCCGATCTGGCCGGCCTGTTCATCGGATCCTACGGCATTCTCGGCATCATCACGCGCGTCGTCTATCGGATCCGCCGCATCCCCGAATCGGAGCTCTTCCGCTTCTACGCCTACGACGACTACCACGGACTCGTGGATGCGGCCGCCGGGATCCAAGGGCGGGGAGCGGCGACGTTCCTCGTGGGCCTGTTCGGCGGACCGAAGCCGGCCGGAGAAGAGGGCGACGCGTTTCTTCACATCATCGTTCGCGACCGCCCGGCCGTCGCGCAAGCTCGGCTCCAGGAGGCCGAGGCGGTTGCGGAGTCTCACGGCGGCCGTCCGCGGCCGGCCGAAGGAACGCGCCACTACTGGCAGGAGCACATGTACTCCTGGCTCCGAAACACCGGGCCGAGCGCCTACTACAGCGATCGCCCGTTCTTCTGCCCTGAGGTGGCGGGATTCGTCTCCACGCCCGGGCTCGCGGA
>JBFYQX010000111.1:0-18747 GCA_041302525.1 Candidatus Bipolaricaulota bacterium
CCGCGGGCGCAGAGGGCGCGGGCGGTGTGGACGTCGTCGGGGTTGCCGCCGGCGCGCTCGTTGGCGCCGGTGCTGTGGCCGACGCGCCCGGCGAGGCCGGCACGGTCGCCGCAGCCGGCGCAACCGGTTGTGGCGCGCTCGGAGCGCTTCGATCGGACGAGCACGCCGCCACACCTACAAGAAGACCCAGGCTCAAGAGCCCGAACGCCAGGACTCTGTGTCTCATGCCAGCCCCCTCCTCAAACCAGACACGTGCATGCACGCCCTCACTCTAGCCAGTTTGCACCGAGGAGGCCAACGTTGTCGCCGTCGATCCCGGTTTGCCGGCGGCATCGGGTACTCTCTGGCATGGTTCCGCGTCTTCTGATCCTCGACAACGCCACCGACCACGCGACGTACCAGCCTGTGGCCGAGTGGGTTCGCCACATGAGCGGCGTGCGTTTCGATGTCGTCGACATGCCGCGATCCGAGCCCCTGCCGCCGCTTGACCGCTACACGCACCTCCTTCTCACGGGCTCCAACGCCTCGCTCGTGGAGCCACAGCCGTGGTACGCGCGGGAGGCCGGGGTGGTACGCGAGGCCGTGGCGTGCGGACGGGTCATCCTCGGCAGCTGCTTCGGCCATCAGATGCTCGCCTGGGCGCTCACCGGACCCGCGTGTGTCCAGCGCGCTCGGATTCCGGAGTTGGGCTGGGTCGCCGTCGACCTCATCGAGCCCGACCCGCTGTTTGCTCAGGTGTCCAGCCCTTGGCACACGTTCGCCGGACATCTGGACGAGGTGGCCAACCTCCCTCCGCCGTGGCGCACACTAGCGCGCAACATAGCGTGCGCCGTTCAGGCCATGCGGTACGGGACTCTCCCCGTCTGGGGACTCCAGCCGCACCCCGAGACCTCGCCCGCCGAAGGTCAGCGCCAGATGGAGGCGGCACTCCTCCGCCACCCTGAGTATGCCGAGGCCATCCGCGCGGCCCTCGCCGCTCCCGTGCGGGATGACAAGACGGCAGCGGCAATCGGCGCAGCGTTTCTTGCCGCATCCCCAACACAGTGACCGACGCGCGCACCGCACACCGGCCGCGAACTCCGGGACCTGAGGCCGGGTAGGCAACTTGGGCCGCGGCGACGGCTGCGCGTCCCGGCGACCGCACGCGGGCACGCCAGCGCCCTATGGGCGAGACCTGCCCCGGGCAGCGCTCGACACGGCCGCGACGGCTCCAACTAGGAGCTGGGGGTCTCGAGCGCGCGGCCGGCGCCGGGCTCGGCGACGCGTGACGCCGCGAGCGGCGGCGCCATGAGCTGGCGCACGACCTCGACAATGGACCGAACCGCGACGTCGTGCTCGCTTGTCTTGGTGTCCAACTCGTCCATCCGCCGCGCCAGCTCGACGTGCGAGGCATAGACGCTGCGCAGGCGCACGAAGGCCCGAACCACAAAGACGCTCATCTCCGCCGCGCGCGGGGAGTCCAGCGCGCTCGCGACCATCAGGGCTCCCGCCTCCGTGAACGCGTACGGCCTGTCTCCCGGCGTCCGCCGGACGTCGCGGGTTCGGGCCGACTGGCGACGCAAGTCGTCGTCCTCGTCCGCGGTGAGCTGGAACGCGAAGTCGCTCGGAAAGCGCTGTGGCGCCCGGCGCACGCCCTCGTTCAGGCGGTGCGTCTCTACACCGTAGAGCGCTGCGAGATCGCAGTCCAAGATCACTTTCATCCCGCGAACCCGAAGGATCCGGCTCTCCACGAAGCCCCCCTGAAGGCGACCCTGTCCGATCATCACGTTCCTGCCGGCTGCCACACAGCACCTCAGACACATCTCATGATGTCTGACATCTTACGCATTTCTCCGACTTATTTCAAGCACCCGGGAGACGAAGGAATCAGTCCGACGGGATGCCCTTCTCGGCTCGCCGCCCCGCTCGCGACGACTACCGGCCTTCTGGGGCGCGCCGCACGACCCTCGGCATCGCGTCGACGGACGAGACGTCGCAGGTGGTGTCGATGTCGGCTGCTGAGCGATCTCTGTTGCTCAGCCGCCAGGGAGTTCGGCTGCGAGCACCTTCGGTGCCGAGCTCCAGTCCTCGTGGTCGGTCGCTACGGAGTCAGTCGGATCGAAAGCGGCGACCGATCGACGCTGGATACGTCATAGACCGTGTCAATGTCATCCGACGTAAGGCCCCACGGGTCCACGCCCAGCGGCACATACCCGCCCTCGACCGCTGTCTCGGCGAAGGCATACGTCTTCCCGTGGTACTGCCAGAAGCTGCGGTCCGGGTGCTGCAGCACGTAGCTCTCCTCGACGGGCACCCAGGCGACCATGTGGTCTGCGTGACCATCACCGCTGGTGTCGACGGCCACCATCAGCGCGCCGTAGCCGAGGGTGCGAACGAGGCTCGTGTAGAGGATGGCAGTGTCTTCGCAGTCGCCGATCTGGTCGACGAGCATCTCGACCGGGTAGCGCGGGTACTCGTACCAGAGCGGGTCGTAGACGTACTCAATGCAGTGCTGCACGAAGAAGAGCGCGTTCTCCATCGCCGCGTGGCGGTCGCCGGCCGACGTGCCGAGGATCTCGGTCGTCACCTCCTCGAGGTAGTCGTCGTCGAGTGGGTCGAGCACGTAGTCGTCGTAGTCGCGCTGCGAGAACGGTCCGCGCGGCTGGGATTTGTAGTAGGCGTAGAGGTCGCGAGAGATCTCAAGGTCGCAGCTCTGCGGCCTGTTGTCGTAGGTCCACTCGTAGTGCCTGGCGATGGTCCCGGAGGTGTCGATCTCGGTCGCAATCTGGAGGGAGGCCGTCTTCGTCCTCTCGCCGCCGTCGTTGTCGCGCACGGTCAGGCTGACGGCGTAGGTGCCCGGCGTCGTGTACGAGTGGGAAGTTGAGGGGCCGTCACTCGTCGCTCCGTCGCCGAACGCCCACGCGTACGACACGACCTGGCCGTCAGGGTCGTACGACGCGACGGCCACAAAGCGCACCGATTGGCGTGGATAGGCTGGCGATGGCGCCATTGAAAAGGCGGCGACGGGCAGCGCGTTCGAGGCGCGGACCTCAATCTCGACGTTTGCCGTGCCGCGCCCGCCGCGGCGGTCGGTCACGGTCAGCGTCACCTCGTGCGTGCCGGCGAGCGTGTAGGTGTGCGTGACGTGCGCGCCGTCGGCGCGACTCCCGTCGCCGAAGTCCCACTCGTAGCGACGGATCGAGCCATCGGGATCGAACGAGCCGGACCCGTCGAAGCGAACGGCCAGCGGCGCGATGCCGCCGGTCTTGTCGGCCTCGATGTCGGCGATAGGCGCAGAGTTGGGCATGAGGAAACAAGACGAGGCAGCCATGGCGATTGCTGCAGCACACAGCGTCAGAGCAGTCACCTTGCTTCGCATCCCGACCCATCGATCCGCCATGGCAAGAGGATCGCCGAGACCGCCCGCCGTGCCAAGTGCGCCTCAGGCGTCGCCCTGGCGCCGCAGCTTGCTGCTGCGTGAATCGAACGCCAAGAGGCGCGTTTCTATGAATGTGAGGCGATGTAGTCGTCGAGCGTGAACCCGGCATCCCGCAGGATGCGAACGGCCAGTCCCCGACCCACATCGCAGCCAGTGTGCACAGGGATCGTGACGACTCTCCCCGACCGCGGATGCCGGAGCGTCATGTGCGAGCCCACTTGACGAGCCTCGACGAAGCCCTCCCTCTTCAGGAATGCGAGAAGCTCTCGCGCCGTGATCTGCGGAGCTCGCGTCATTCCGGGACGCCGACGGTGAGCTCCTCCACGTGGACGAGATCATCTGCTTGCGGGACAGGCTGGTTGTGAGCCAAGAGGGTCTGGACATGAAGTTCGATCGCCTCGCGGATGTTCCGCTTCGTCTCTTCGATCGTCTTCCCGTTGCTGAAGCAGCCAGGAAGCCCCGGGCTGTACGCGTAGTAACTCGGGTCGTCCTTCTCCTTCTCGATGACGATCTGGAAAGAGTAGAACTTCATCGTGCCTCCCTCCTCGCCGAACGCGGGTCGGCATGGATTATAGCGACAGTCAGTTGCCTCGGGCTCGCAGCATCGGCAGACTGGATACAAAGCACCTCACATTCTGCGCTCGCGCAGTCAAGTCAGCGGACGACTGTGTGATGTCTCAGGACCGAGGAGATCGGGAGGGATCGAGATGCGCAACGCGCGCTGGAGTTGTGTGATGAGGAGTGTGTCCGCCGTCTTGGCGTGCACGGCCGTGGGCGTCTCCGGCGGCGCATGGGCGACGCCGTCGCTCGGGTTTGTGTCGCAGCTCGGCGGAACGTGCGCGGCGGTCGCGGCAGAGGGCGACTTCGTCTACTTCTCCGAGGGCCCGAGGCTGGTCGTCGTCGATGCGTCCGATCCGGGGTCGCCGGTCGAAGTGGGGCGCAGCGCGCCGCTCGAGAACGCAATCATGGATGTCTGCGTCGCCGATGGCTACGCGTACGTCGCGCTCGACCTCTACGGGCTCGCGATCCTGTCGCTCGCCGACCCATCTCGGCCCGCGGTCGTCGGCCGGCTCGTATCGCGGGACGCGATCCTCGGCGTCTGCGTCGAGGGCGATCGCGCCGTCGTGGCCGAACGCTATCAGGGCGTGTCGATCGTGTCGCTCGCCGACAAGACGCAGCCGCAGCGCACGGGGTCTCTCGTCCTGCCCGGCCGGACAACGGGCGTGGCGCTCATGGGCGACATCGCCTACGTCGCCGTCGGCGAACAGGGCCTGCGCCTGGTTTCGCTCGTCGATCCAACGACGCCGGTCGAGCTGGGCGCCTGCACGACGCTCGCGAGCGCTCTCGCTGTCGCGGTAGAGGGCGACACGGCCTACGTGGCGGATGAGGTTCGCGGTCTTGTCGCCGTTTCGATTGCCGATCCCGCCCGGCCCGAAGAGGTCGGCGCCGTCGAGTTACCGCAGGCCGTCGGCGTGGCGATCAAGGGAACGCTCGCCTACGTTGCGAATCAAAGCGCCGGACTCCAGCTCGTCTCGGTTGCCGATCCCACGGCCCCGGTTGTCGTCGACACGCTGCGCTTCGACGATGGCGCTCGCGGGCTCGCGCTGTCTGGCGAGCTGGCCTTCGTCGCTGCGTGGTCGAGTGGGCTGCGCATCGTCCTCGCTGCAGCCGACGTCGCGCTCACCGAGATCGCGGCCGTCGACACCGCGAGCTACGGCTCTGCCGTGGTCGCGGCGGAGAGCGTGGTCTATCTCCTCGACTCCGCGCGCGGCGTGCGCGTGATTTCGGTGGAAGACCCCGCCGCACCGTGCCAGCTCGCGGTCTTCCCCGCGAACGGCGCGCTGTGCTTCGATCGATCGGACACGCACCTCTTCCTCGGGATCGGCACGGCGCTCGTCGTGGTGGATGCGACCGACCCGTTCGCTCCGACCGAAGTCGCGCGCCTTGAGCTGCCCGGTCCCGTGCGAGATCTCAAGGTGACAGACGAGGTGGTGGTCGCGGCCATCGACCGCGCGGGCCTCGCCGTCGTGTCGGTCTCCGATCCGACGACCCCGACGCTCGTCGGCTCGCTCGCGTTGCCCGGGGTTGCCTACGGAGTGGATGTCTTCGGGAGCTTCGCCTGCGTGGCCGCGTGGACAGGCGGACTGCGCATCGTCGCGATCGACGACCCGGCGCACCCGGCCGAGATCGGCTCCCTCGCGACCTCGGGCGCAGCGTGCTCGGTCGTCGCCGCAGGTCGCTTCGCTTACTTGTCCGAGCAGAGCCTTCTGACCGTCGTCTCGGTCGACGATCCGACCCGGCCAACGGAGGTCGGCGCGTTCGCCGCGGGCCTGCGAACGCGCGTCCACGTCGTCGCCGACATGGCTGTCGTCGCGTTCGATTGGCGCGGAGTGGCTCTTGTCTCGTTCGCGGATCTCATGAAGCCCGAGGAGATCGCCCTCTTGGACACAGCTGACCGCGCGAACGACGTCTCCGTCCAGGGCGATCTTGCGTACGTCGCAGACCAGGCCGGGGGTCTGTACGTCTTCAGGATCGGCGGAGAGGGCTAGGCGGGACCCGTGGCTATCGGCCATTGGGCGTTGCCAGCAGCCAGGGAGCTCGGGCGACCTGAGTCGCCGGGCTCTGGGTCCATGGGCCAAGACGCGTTCGTTGAGCGCATAGAGTCCGCGGTTGCTGAGCGGTCGGTCTTGCTCAGCAGCGATTGACTTCGGCCCCCGGATGCATTGCCCGTGGGCTTGGGGAAGGGGCGCTCGGCGATCCACGTTGCCGAGCGGCTAGCTCGTCCACGATGCGGACGGCGAACCCGTGGCCGCTACGCTGGCTGCCGCAAACGAGTGGCGCAGTCGCTTGCCCTGGCGGGGTAGTCCGAGTGGCCGAACCCGGGAGACCCGCGGTTCGCGGCGATGGTCAGAGAGGCCGCCCGTGGTTTGAGCCGCGCATCGCGAGCCCAAGCCGGACGACCTTCCGACATTGGAGCGGCTTCCCGGCCGTCGCCCTCACTCCCCGTTCTGGATGCACGCGATCGCGATCCGGACCTGCTCGTAGGTCGCGGCGCCTTCTAGCTCGCGGAGGATGGAGATTGGCCGCGCGACCCCGAGCCGCGCCGCCCCATCGGCGATGCGGGCGAACAGTGAGCCTTCCACCCACGGCTCGGGCGAACTCCGCTTCTTCTCGCGGAGGTAGTCGAGCAGGTACTCGAGCACGCCGTCGGACGGCTGTCCGACGGCGTCGGCGACTTGAGCGAGCGACTCGCCGCGGTCGAACCGTCCGTAGGCCAGTTGCTTCGCAAGGTCGACGGTGGCTTTCGCTGCCCTGCGACCACGCGTCCTCACAGGCTTCGGCACTGGCTTGAGCGTCGGATCAACGTCCATCTCGAGCCCGCGGGCCTCGGAGGCCTCGACAATCGCGGCGACAAAGGCGTCGCCGTACTGGCGTGCCTTGGCTTCGCCCACGCCGGACACGCCGCGGAAGCCATCCGACGACGAGGGCCGCCGTCGCGCCATGTCGCGCAGCGCGGCATCGGTGAACACGATGTAGGCGGGGACATTCCTCTCCTCTGCGAAGCGGCGCCGCAGGACACGCAGCGTGTCGAACAACCCCCGATCGACGCCGTCCCAGGAGTCGGCGCCGACGCCGCGCGCGTCGGGCTTCGCCCGCGTCTCGGCGGGCTGGAGAAGACGCGGCGTCTCCTGGCCGCGCAAGACGCGCAACCCCCGTTCGGTGATCTTGAGGACGTCGTACTCGCCCTCTTTCGCCAACACGCCCTGCCCGACAAGCTGCTCGATCCAGTCCCGCACGAGCCTCTTCGAGACGCCGTCCATCAGGTTGTAGGTCGACAGCCGGTCGTGCCCGTTGGCCAGCACCCGCTCCTCGCGCGAGCCGGTGAGCACGCTCGCCGTGTAGTCCCCACCGTACCGCTCCTGCAGCCGGTAGACGCACGAGACGATCTTCTGCGCCATGACGAGCGCCTCGTCGACGAGGTCGAGGTCGCCAAAGCAGACGTCGCATGCGTTGCACGATGCGCCGGCGAGCGTCTGCCCGAAGTAGCCGACAAGCGCGCGATGGCGGCAGACGGCGCCCCCGGCGTAGGCCACGACGTCCTCCAGCTTGCGGTGCGCGATCGCCTTCGCCTCGTCAGACTCGGACTGCTCGATGATGTAGCGCCACACGGCGGCATCGCCCGAGCCGTAGAGGAGGACGCATTCCGCATCAAGCCCGTCCCGCCCCGCGCGGCCGCTCTCCTGCTGGTAGTGCTCGAGCGACTTCGGCATCCCGGCGTGGACGACGGCGCGGACGTTCGACTTGTCGATTCCCATCCCGAACGCCACCGTAGCGACGATCGTGTCGACGTCCTCGCGGATGAACGCGTCCTGCGCCGCCTTTCGCGCCTCGTCCGAGAGCCCGGCGTGGTAGGCGGCGGCGCGGTACCCGGCCGCCGCGAGCTTGGCGGCAAGAGAATCGACGTCGGCGCGCCGGATGCAGTACACGATCGCCGACTCGCCGCGGTGGCGATCGAGGACTTCGCGGACCTGCGTCACGACGTCGGTCCGTCGTTCGATCGAGTAGATGAGGTTCGGACGGTCGAACGGCCCCACAAGGACCCGCGGGGCGTCAAGCTTGAGCTGACGAGCGATGTCCTCCCGCACCGGCTCGGTGGCCGTCGCCGTGTAGGCGTGCAGCGCCACGCCGGGGAACGCGTCGCGCAACAGGCCGAGCTGCCGGTACTCGGGGCGGAAGTCGTGCCCCCACAGGCTCACGCAGTGCGCCTCGTCGACGGCAAGGAGCGACACCGTCCGCTGCCGCAGGAAGCGCGAGAACCCGTCCATCATAAGGCGCTCCGGGGACACGTAGAGGATCTTCGTCACGCCGCGCACGACGGCGTCCACGACCGCACTCTGCTCGTCGGGGGTCTGCGAGCTGTCGAGCCGCGCCGCGGCGACGCCGCACTCGCGCAGAGCGTCGACTTGGTCCTTCATGAGCGAGATGAGCGGCGACACCACGACGGCAAGGCCGGGCAGGACGAGCGCCGGCGCCTGGAAGCAGAGCGACTTGCCACCTCCGGTCGGGAGGACGACGAGCGAGTCGCGGCCGGCAAGCACGCTCTCCATCGCCTCGCGCTGCAGGGGACGGAACTGCGTGTACCCCCAGTGCCGGCGCAGAACCTCGGCCACCCGGTCCACCGACTCACCCCCGCGCGCATGATACGAGGAACGCGGCCGCCATGCCCTGGTGAGAGCACCGCGCGTCTCGCGCGCGGTGGCCAGAGCGAAGCCCTGTCCGCCCGGGGCGTCGCGGGTCGGCGGAGCCGCCGCAACGCCGATCGCCCTATCGTCGCTAGCGCGCGGGTTGCGACGCCGCCAGGCATGTCCCCGTATCGATCGGCGTTCTCCTCCGCCGAGGCTTCACTTCCCCGCCAGAGCGGCTTGGCCTATGATCGGGCGTCAAAGGAGGCCACGGTGGGACAGGGGGAGTTCGACGCAGCGTCGGGACACCGCTTCTTCTCGTCGTGCTGTTTCAATGCGACGTGGGAGCTCTTGGACCAAGCAGAGCGGACGGAAGAAGACAACGAGCAGATGCGCCTGCGCGCCATGGCATCCCTCTGGCACTGGACGCAGCGCGCGGACGTCACCCCGGAGAACCTCTCGGTCGGGTACTGGCTCGTGTCGCGGGTTCACGCGGTGGCAGGCTGTGCGGCGGAGGCCGTGCGCTACGGCGAACTGGCCCTCGCTGAGGCGCGGCGACCTGGTGTGGTCGCGTACGCCCTCGCCTACGCATACGAGGCGCTCGCCCTCGCGCACGCGGCCGCCGGCGATGACGCTCGGGCCGACGACCACATCACGCTGGCGCGTCGCGCCTCGGATCGGGTCGGCGATGCGGAGACGCGTCGAGGCCTCCTCGCCGATCTCGGGACCATCTCAAGGCCGGGGAAACCGACGTAACGGCTGGGCGCGGCGACGTCCGGCGGAGGAGGAGGAAGGGATGTTGCGACAGCGGAGGACACGAGCCCTCGCTGCTCTGGCGGCCGCGATCTGCGTGGTGCTGGGCACGGGCATGGACGCGCAGTCCGCGGGAGTGCGCGAGGTGGGATTGCGCATCGACCTGACGCTCCAGCCGCTTCTGGTGGGCGGCGAGGCGCGATGGAACTTCGACATCGGCGGCTATGCGCTCTTCACTTTCGGCGCCGGCTGGGGCCTGCGGACCTCGGCGGGCTTCGACGTTCTCCACGCCGGCCCCTACCTCGCCCTAGGCGCCTTGCGCGCGTTGAGCCCGCACCTACTCGCCGAGGCAGACCTGAGCATGCAATGGAGCGTCGGCGCGCGCGGCCCAGTTTCCACGGCCGGCGTCGGGATACGCTTCGCCGGAGGAAGCCCGGGCGGCCTCTCCTACCAGTTGGCGGTCTTCCCGGTGAGCTGGACGCTTGCTTCGGTGGCCGGCGCCCCGGCGATCGCGTCCTTCTCGCCGAGCTTCACGTTCGGTGGCGGGTTCCTGCTCCAGACCGGGCTCGAAGTCAGTGAAGCCGTGACGTTCACGTTCCTGCGCATGCCGACGCCCGCTGCGCCGCCCGTGCTGCCGCTCGGGTCCGATTGGGTCTTATCCACGCGCCTGACGAGCAACTTCGGGATGAACTTCGCCGCAGCGCCATGATTGTGCGCCGCGACACGCCCTCCCGCGTCAGGGGTATGTCTTCCGAGGAGGTACCTGGGATGAAGAGACTGCCGCAGACGGTTGTGATTCTGTCGTTGGCCTTATTCCTGATCGCACTCACCACACACGATGCTGCCGGCGCTGTCGGCGACCGGCTCGACGTGCGCATCGATGGCTTCGTGTTCGAACCCGGTTCGACCGTCGCCCTCGAGCTCGTCTCGTCGCCCGGCGCGCCATGCTTCGGCGACGATCTTCTCGTCCAGGCGGTCGAGCTGGCGGACGCCAAGGGCGCTACGCTCTGGAGCGTCGTCTATGAGACGCTCGTCTTCCGACCTGACTGGTTGGTCTGGGTCGCCCTTCGCGCGTCGGACGGCACGGACCTCCCGCCCAGCACGTACGAGATACGAGTTCTGACGTCGGCCGGGACGTTCACCGCCGGACTCCGCGTCGTGCCGGCGGTGCAGTTCGCCTCGCTCGACCGCTTTGTCGCCGGCGTCCCGCTGTGCGACAACGCCCTTCGCGTGTACCGCGCGCTGTCCGACCCCGATCAAGGCGCAGAGATCACGCTCCGCATCGGCGATCGCGTGATGGTCGTCCTTGCCGGCAATCCCACCACGGGGTACGCGTGGTCGCCGTCTCCGCTCTACGGGTTCGAGCCCATCCAGGCCTCGAGCGAGGACGAGTACCGCGTTACGTCGACACTCTTGGGCGGAGGCGGATTGTTCATCTACCGCTACTGGGCCGTGCGCGAGGGCTCGCAGACGTTCTTCTACCGCTACGCGCGCGCGTGGGAGGATGTCGGCCCCATCAGCAGCTTCGCGTTCATCGCTCACGTCCGCTAGCGCGGGGGAGACCCCGCCTGCCCCCTCGCCTCTGGAGAGCGGCCGTCCCAGACGGGCCGGACCTCGCCGGGCACAGCTCATGAGGCAGCGCTTCGCCCGCGGCAGCACAAGACGGAGGCCGCGTTCGCCTGCCGTCGAGCCCCGCGACCTGCGCCTCGGACCCACGCCGGATCGCTCGGAGGCGAGCGATAGGCGCCAGCACCGGCTCTCCCCAGAGCCATCGGACTCGGCGGCGCCGCGACGGCGGGAGCGCTTGCCTTCTCCCTCTCTGTACGCTATGCTCTTCTCATGTCTTCACCTTCTTTGACAGAGGAACCCAGCTTAACACGCTGGGATCCTGATGGGGCGAGACCCATGCGTCTTCTGCCACACCTGGATCGCCCGCGCGAGAAACTCCTCGCGCGTGGCCCCGCAGCGCTGACGGACGTGGAGCTGCTCGCCGCACTGCTTGGAACCGGGTCGCGCCGCCACGGGATCCTCGACCTCGCCGCGCGCGTCGTCGAGAGGTACAGGGGCCGGCTGGCCCAGGCATCGCTCGACGAACTGCAGACGCTCCCCGGACTCGGGCGGGCCAAGGCCTGCCAGATCCAAGCCGCCTTCGAGCTCGCTCGACGCGAGCTGCAGAGGCCCCGTGTGGTGATCGAGCACGCCGCGGACGCACTCCCGTTTCTCGCCCCGATCCGCGCGCAGAAACAGGAGCACTTCGTCTGCCTCTCGCTGAATGGGGCCCACGAGGTGCTCGCCTCACGTGTGGTGACGGTCGGACTGCTGGATCAGAACCAGGTTCACCCTCGCGAGGTGTTTGCCGATCCTCTGGCCGACCGCGCGGCAGCCATCCTCGTCGCGCACAACCACCCCTCGGGGACCCTCGCCGCAAGCCCGGAGGACCTGGCGCTGACGACGCGTCTACAACGTGCAGCCGAACTCCTCGGAATCCGCCTTCTCGACCACCTGATCGTGACAAGAGACGGGTATCTGTCGCTCCGCTCCGCCGGCCACTTTGGCTGATCGGCCGGCCTGCGTCGCCCGCCAGGCGAGAAGACCGCGCCCGAGGGGGTCCGTGCGTCTCTTCCCGGACGTTCACCTGTCTCCGGAACCTTAGGAGTCCGCGCGTCGCGCGAACGCTGGCGACTCACGCAGGCGGGTCGAGCACAACAGCGCCACGAACAGCAGGCCCGCGAGCACGGCCAGCGACAGCGTCATCGATCCCGACGGCGCTTTCAGCGCGTCCATCCCCACGATGAAGGCGACGCCCGACACCTGGCCCACCAGCAGCAGCAGGCCATTCGACGTGCCTTCGGGCGCCGGATGAGTGATCTCCGCACCATACTGGAAGCCGAGCGGGCCGGACGCCAGCAAGAAGGCGCCGAGTACGAAGCTCGAGGCGAGGAGGAGCGCGTAGCTCGTCGCCAGCGCGACGCCAAGGAGCCCGGGGATGGCGCCGGCCAGAGCGATCCACATGAACGGGACGCGACGTCGCCGTCGGTCCGAGAAAGCCGGCAGTGCGAGGGCGCCCAGGATGCCCCCGACAACCATCATCCCCCCCGCGAGACCCGCCTGGTCGATCGAGAAGCCGCGCGGGCGAACGATGTCTTCGATCCACGTGGTGACGGCATTGAACACCCCAAGCCCGATGAAGAAGAGAACCAGCAAGATGAGGAAGTCGCGGTTGCGCAGCATCGCGCGCATCCCATCGAAGACAAGCGATCGCTCCTCAGGCCCGACGGGCACCGGTGGCCGCTCGCGCACGACGGCGAAAAAGATGACGCCCGCCACCACGGCCACGATCCCGTAGCTGATCAGTGCGTCGGGCAGCGACGTGCGCAGCACGAGGTGCGGCGTCACCGCGAGCCCGATGAAGATGCCCGCATACATGGCCAGCGACCCGAGCCCCGCCGCCGTAGCCCGTTCGCGCAGCGGAAACCACCGCCCGGCGAGCTTGGCGATCGCATTGAGGATGAAGGGCTGGCCGACCGCTATGCCAATCTGGGTCGCGAGGACCCACGCGTAGTCGGCGGCAAGCAGGCCGCGCAGAAGACCGAACCCCGCCGTGAGCACCACGCCGATCCCGACGCCCACCCGGATCCCGTACGTATCGAGGACCCACGACGCCGGGATCGAGACCAGGATGAACACCAGCATGAACACAAGAGACAAGAGGCCAATCGCCAGATCGGATACCTGGTAGTACGCCGCGGCCACCCGGGTGATGGGGGCGAAGCTGATCCAGAGGAGCTGGTTGGCCGCGACGGCCACCATGAACCCCGCCAGGACAAGGTAACGATACTGTGAAGCACGAACCCCACTCTGCGCCATCCCGTTCCCCCTCACCGCCACACCCCTCAAGCCCGCGCGCTTCCCGTAGCGAGCGCCGGCGCCGTGGGTTGGCAAGAGTCTATGCCGCCGCCTCGACCGCGCCAACTCCCCCTGCCGCGACCTCTCCTGAACGGTCCACGCACCCTCACCCGGCTCGGCGTCGCGGCGTCGAACCTCCGACCGCCCGATCGGCGACGGATCTGTGGGGATGCCCTCATCGGCGCGCACGCGATCGAGGAGCGGCCGAAGGAGCGTGGTCGAGATGCAGAAGATAGCGAGAGATCAGCGGGATGTCGTGACGGTGTACAACCTGGGCTCTCTGTGCGGCGCGGCGGAAGCGATGGTCGTCGAGCGTCGTGCCGAGGCCGAGAAGAGGCGGGTGACCCAGAGGGCTGTCGTGCAGCACCGCGCCACCGCGCGCCTGCGCCGCGCGGTCGTGCTCGCACGGCGCGCCGGCATGGACCAAGGCGAGGTCGCGCGCGAGTTGAGCGACCTCAGCCGGTAGAGGGCTCCGGCCGATAGCGACGAATCCGCGCTCCATTGCGTCTTTCTCTTTCCCGCCCGGCGCGAGTACACTCCGGCTTTGTTGCTCGGCCAGGGCGTCTTGGCAAATGGGACAACAAGGAGCTGTGCATGAGGGTACTGATCACCGGGTTGTTCGAGCCGGCGGCGTTGTTCGCCATTCGGAGACTGAGCGAGCTGGGGCATGAGGTTGTCGCGGCCGAGGGACACCGTCTGGCGTACGCCGGCTTCTCCAAGCACGTCGCGCGGCGGGTCCGCGTGCCGAACATGCGACACGCGCCGCGACGCTACGCCGAGGCGGTCCTGCACGAGATCGAGGCCGGGAACTACGACATCTACTTCCCCTCCTTCGAGGAGATCATCCTCTTGAGTCACGAGCGCGAGCGGATCCAAACGGCCACCCGCACCGCCATGATGGACACGCAGACGCTGCTCACGCTGCACGACAAGGCGCGCCTCGATCGCATGGCGCGCGAGATCGGCGTCGCCACGCCGACCACCTACGCCCCGCGCAACATGGCGGAGGCGAAGGAGATCCTTGCCAGCGTCCCCTTGCCCGCGATCATCAAGATGCATCAGACGTCGAGTGCCGCCGGTCTGCGCCAGGCTTCTACGAGGAAGGAGCTTGAGACCTACTACGCGGAAGTCATCCGGGTCAACGAGCTTCCGGAGAACGACCTCCCGTTGATCCAGGAGCCGATCGTCGGGCCGACGACGTGCACGCTTCACCTCTGCGACCACGGCCGGGTGCTAGGCGAGGTGATGTACCAGGGCATTCGCACGATGCCCCGTTCGGGAGGGACCACGGTCTGCCGCGAGAGCCGGCCCGATCCCGCGTGCCACGAGGCCGCGGAGAAGATGATCCGGCATCTGGGCTTCCACGGCTTCTGCGGGTTCGACTTCGTCATCCAGGAGGGGACAGGCATCCCGTTCCTCGTGGACGGGAACTGCCGCATCACGCCGGGTGCCGCCATGGCCTACTACGGAGGCTGCGACCTGGTGGAGGCGTGGCTGCGCATGGTGATGGGCGAGAAAGTCGCCCCGCTCCCGTCGACGCGGAGCGGCGTCCGGACCAAGATCGGCTTCGGCGACTTCGTCTGGCTGCTCGAGAGCTACGTCGGCAGCTTCAAGGACTGGCGGGGCGAACGAGCACTGCGCAAGGCGTGGTGGGCCGATCGCAGGGTGCCCGACGACATCGCCAGCCGTTCTGACCCAATGCCCATCGTCATGCTGTGGGTCTACATCCTGACGAACCTGTACAAGCTCGTGTTCACGAGCTTCGACTCGGCACAGCTGTTCCTCTACCACAACCAGTACGTCGAGCGAGGCGACGGGCCGATCGACCCGGCTGCGCGCGATTAGGGAGACATCGACAGCGCGCCATTTCGGCCGGCTCCTCGTCGGAGCCGCGCCTCGGCGTCGTCGGCCGTGCGTGGCGAGGTAGATCGCTCAACGAACGGCGTCCGGACGACCTTCCGCGGGTCGCGTGGCAGGACCCGTCGCTCGTCGCGTCGCGCCGGATCAACGGCGCATCGGCGCGCCCGCGGGATGGGCTACGGCGCGCCGAACGGCGGAGCGGAGACTTGGCGCTCCCCCGTGCGCACCGCCACGCCGCGCGCCATGAGCTCGGAGACGGCCGAAGCCAGCGCGCCGGAGACGGCTACGCCCTCGAGTCGGACGTCGTCCCCAGAGCTCAGGCCAGGATTGGCGACAAGCGGTGACAGGTCGTTCACGCGCGTCCCCGAGAGCCCTAGAACTTCAAGCCGAGGCATTCCCGCGACCACGGCGATGTCAGCGATCGGGTTGTCGTCGAGCCAGAGCCGTTCGAGCGCCGCCATGCCGCGCAGCGCGGAGATCTCCGAGATCTCGTTCTCCCAGAGGCTCAGCCGGCGGAGCTGCACGAGTCGCGCGAGCGGCGTCACGTCGCGGATCCGGTTCTCGCTGAGGCCGAGGAACTGCAGGCTCGTCAGGCCGGCAAGCGGCGAGACGTCGGCGATCTGGTTCTCGCCCAGGCTGAGCCGTTCGAGATCCACGAGCGGCCGCAGGAAGTCGAGGTTCGACAGCCCGGTGTTGGGCAGACCGAGCCAGCGAAGCCGCGTCAAGGCCGAGATCGGCGTCGGGTCCTCGATCGGGCACGCGCTGAGGCCAAGCTCGGTCAGGGCGGCCAGTCCGGCGAGCGGGCGGATGTCGCGGATCCTGCTCCCCCACAGGCCGAGGAACTCGAGCTTGCGCAACCCCGCGAGCGCGTCGACCTGCGCCACGCTGTTGAAGTCGAGGTCGAGTCGTCGGAGATTCCTGAGCCCGGAGAGCGCCGTCACGTCCTCGACAAGGTTCGAGCGTAGGACGAGCGTTTCCAGGTCGGCTAACGCCGCCAGCGGCGTGAGGTCCGAGATGTGGTTCTCCCCGAGATCAAGCACCCTGAGGGACCTGAGGGCCTCGATCCCAGCCAGCGAGACGATGCCGACGCCGACCGCGCGCAGTTCGCCGAGCGCCGCGACGTCTGCGGCGCGGAGAGCGCCCGTCGGCCGCGCAATCGCCGCACGCACTGCGGTCTCAAGACGAGGATCGACGAGCAGAACGCCGCGCCCGGGCGACGCGGGTCCGAGCGCGACGAAAAGCGCCAAGCTCGTGACTCCCAGCACGACGCACCGCGCCACCTTGCGACATCCCGACATGACGCCAGTGTACGCAGCAGGACGCGGGGCCAAAAGGAAGAGGAGGGAGGAAGCCGGCTCTCTGGATGCTTCCTCCCTCCCGGAGTCAAGGAGGCGTCATGGTCGTGAACCCCTCACGCTGACTCTACGCCGCACCGCGTTCGACGCATGGCGGGACGACCGTTTCCGTGGAGACGTGCCGCACCCGCCGCGCGGACGGCTGTCTGATCACGGGCTCGTCCACTCCCAGTGGAACGTAACGCCGAAGCCGCAGCAGCTCTTGATCGACGCCACACTGAGCTCAAGGTACGGCGCTCCGCAGGCCGTCGGGCAACGTCCCCCGGCACCCGGGCACGACGTGCAAACGCAGCACGACCAGCACGACACACACGGGTTGCAGCACGAGACGACCCGGACATCGGCCACGACCGGACCCGCCGTCGTCAGGACGGCAATCTGGTAGAAGCCCGGCGCGACGTCGCGCCCCGTCTCGTCCCTCAGATCCCAGACGAAGTCCGTGAGCCAACCGACCACGTCATCGAAGGTCGCGCCCCGCACGACCGCGCCGTCGGCTGCCGTGATCATCCAGCCGAGGACGAACGGCGTCTCGGCCGTCGCGTTCGTCACGAAGTACTCAACCGGAAACACCGTCGAGAAAAGGATCTCCTCGTTCGAGCGGAACGTCACGTAGCACGGCGGCTCGACGCCCTGCGCGCAGCCGCAGTCGGCCCCCGCCGTGAGACCGATCGTCAGCACCAAGAACAGAGAAACCCACGCCCATCGCCGCATGTCTCCACCTCCACGAGTTCCCGCTCAAACGCCGGCGGCCGACGGCCGCCGCCCGCGGGACTTACCCCGCGCCACCGCCGTCGGTTTCGCCGCGGCGTGGACCCCGCTCTACGTCCGCGGACAGGGCCCGTAGCTTGTCGATGTGGGCGCGAGCCTGTGCGGCCAACGACCGCAAGAGCGTGGCTGCCTCCCCTTCAAGGCCGGCCAGCTCGCTGTACAGACGTTCCGCGGCCGCCTCGCGAGCCAGTCCTGCGGCGATCGCTGCGACGGCGGAGTCGGCATCGGCCGGCGCCCGCGCTCGCATGTCCCGACCCGCTGCACCCAGTGCATCGCCGGGCGATCGCGCCACATCCGCCGGCGTGAGGTGATCAAGGGCCTGGCGTTGCCCGTGCTTGGCGGCGCCGAGCTCGCCGAACAGGAGGCGTGCCTGCGGCTCCTCGGCGCGCTGCGCCCAGTGCTTGTAGAACGCTTCCGCCTGCCGTGCCCGCTCACGGGCCGCCTCGAGCGCCCTCGCAATCCCATTGCCCATGTGATCTCGCCCCTGCGCTCATTGTGCCGCGCGGCGGGCGAACGGCAAACCCGGATGACCCCACTACGGCGCCGACTCGACGATCTCGAACTCGTGACGCACCGTGACGTCGAACGGCTGCACCCACACCACGAGCGCGTAGCGCCCGAGTGGCAGCTTCGCCGTGTCGAACTCATACGTGACGACGCCCGTCGACGCGTCGGGCTCGCGGTAGATGTAGCGCACGATCTCGTCCGCCTTGCCCTCGTCCACACGCAAGAGACCGATCGTCGCCGACCCCGCGACCACGGAGGATCCAGTGGCCTGGTCAACGAGCGAGAAGGAGTGCTGGATCGCGGTTCCGCGCACGTAGACCGTCTGCGTCGGCACGTACGGAGTCCGGGCGACGGGTTCTGGCACGGGGACGGTCGCGAGCGGCGCTTGCTGGAGCCACAGGGCGTGAACCGCGAGCGTGTCCCCAGGCATGACGAGGTCGGTGATCGCCCCCGAGCGTGGAATCGAGAGCTGCATGCGCAGCCCGGGTTCGTGGGTTCCGACGCGAATCCCGAGCTGCTCGAAGCTGAAGCGCTGCGTGACGAGGAAGTCGTTCGGAACGACGACGACGCTCTGATGCGTCGGGCTGAGGTGGAGCTGCCACGCGTGGATGCCCTGAGCGAACCGAAGCGCGTTCACGGTGACGACCCACATCAGCGCGGCGCCGGACGGAGGCCGCACGTCCAGAGCAACCTCCACAGACAGCAGCCCGTCATCGCTCCAGGCAACCTCCAGGGATCCCGCAGGGAACCGCGTCGCCGCGCACGCCGCCACGCCGAGCGCCGCCACAATCGCCAACGCCACCACCCATCGTCGCATCCTGACCTCCTGCACATGGAGGAAGGTGGGCGAAGCCCGAAGGCCCGCCCACCTCCACCGCGAAGGCTCTGGCCTCGCCCTACGGCGTCAGCGTCAGCGTCAGCACAAGCTTCTCGCTTCGGCCGTCATCCGCCCCGATCCACACCTCGTACACCCCAGGCTCCAAGCCCGCGGTGTCCA
>JBFYQX010000004.1:0-10094 GCA_041302525.1 Candidatus Bipolaricaulota bacterium
CTCGGAACGGTTGCTCAAGAACTGGCAGTCCTCGAACGTGGCGGCCGACTCCTGGGCGAAGACGGCCCCGCCGCGCAGAGCGTGGGTGTTCTGGAACACGCAGCGCTCGACGCGCACGGGGGCGTCGGACAGGCTGAGCGCCGAGACGTCGCTGTCGGTGCCGCTCTGGCCCTCGATCGTGAACCCGCGCAACACGCCGCCGACGCCGCGATACTGGACGAACGTCAGCGTGCACGGCTCGGCGGCCACGATCTCGAGTTCCTTCGTGACGACCACGTTCCGCTGCGACGCGCTGACCCAGACGGTGTCGCCGGGCACGGCGCGATCGAAGATCGTGTGGATCGTCTCGCCTTTCTGCGCGTCGACGTCCTCGGGCACGCGCCAGTCGTGGCCCACATCGAGGGTCACGGCCGCGGCGGCGTGGCGACCCTCGCTGTCAAACGCGTTCACGTTGACCGTGTACGTGCCGCGCGCGGCGTAGGTGTGCGTCGCCTTCTTGGCGTCGCTCCTCGCCCCGTCGCCAAACGACCACGACACGGACGCGGGCGGCACGCTGCCGCGGACGTCGACGGCGATGCCCGCGGCGCTCTGGCGTTCGAGCACGATCTCGACCGTGAAGGGCGGGGGCGCCGTGCACGCAGTCAGAAACAGCCCCAAGAGGAACAGCGCGGCGGGACCGACCAGGGACTTCGTCAGGCGGAACGCTCGGTGTCGTGGCATCGTGCACCGCGGCCATCATACTCTGACCCAGACGGCATCGCCAAATCCGCCTCTACGGGCCCGCCTCGATCGCCGCCTCCAGCACGCTGCGCTCGAGGGCGCCCGGATGGCCGGAGTAGACGATGACGCCGCTGCGGTCGACGACGAACGTGTGGGGGATCCCGTGGGTCAGGAGGTCGCCGTAGGCGCGCGACACGGCGGCGGCCTCGGCGTACGCGCCGCGCACGACGACGGCGTGCGGCAGGGGATTCTCGCTCAGGTAGGCCTCGGCATCGCTCGCCCGGGCGTCGAGACACACGGCGACGAGCACGACGTCTTCGCGATACGCGCCAGCCAGCGCGTCGAGCGCCGGCATGGACTGGCGGCAAGGGCCGCACCAGCTGGCCCAGAAGTCGACGATCACGACCTGGCCTCGCAACGCCGCGAGCGCAACCTCGCCTTCCGCGCCGAGGCGCGCGAGCGCGAAGTCCGGCGCCGCCTGTCCGACGGGGAGCGGCGATCGGTCGAGTACGGCCAGGCCCCGCGCACGCAGGGCGTCGACGACGGCGTCGGCGTGGCCGTCACGGTCGCCAAACGGATTGCCGCGCACGTCGATCGTCGTCCCGGCCGGCGCGGTCACGTCGAGGAGCGGCGCCAAGTCAGCGATCGCGTTGGCCGACAGGTCGAGGAACGGTCGCCGTCCGCAGGGCACGAGCGCGAGCCCGGCCAACGCCGCGACGGACGCGATCTGGTTGCCGGAGACGTCGAGCCAGCAGAAGGGGCGTCCGGCGAGCGGGCCCATCACGGCGAGATCGGCGAGGCCAGTGCCGGCGAGGTTGAGCGACGCGAGGGTCGCAAGGCTGGCGAGGACCTCCGGATTGAGAAGCGGGTTGCGCGCGGCGTTCAGCCACTCCAGGCCGGGCAGGCCGGCGAGCGGGGCGAGGTCGACGACGCGGTTGTCGGCGACGTCGAGCCTTCGCAGACTGGCCAACCCGGCCAGCGGGCCGAGGTCGGAGATCTGGTTCGCAGAGGCGCTGAGCGTCTCGAGGGCCGTGAGCCCGGCCAGCGGACCGAGGTCCGAAACCTCGTTCTGGCCGACGTAGAGGCTCTGCAGCGCGGTCAGGCCGGCGAGCGGACCGAGGTCGGAGATCGCGTTGTGGTCGAGGTCGAGGTAGGTGAGCGCCGTCAGCGCGCCGAGCGGCGCGAGGTCGGTCACCGCGTTCTCCCACAGGGTCAGCTCGCGCAGGTTGCGGCACCGCTCGAGACCCTCGAGCGACCGGATTCCGCGCCCGCGCGCATCGAGCGCGGTCAGCGCGAGGAGCTGGCTCTCGCTGAGCGGCGCGGCGACGTCTTGCCCGTCGGCCGGGACGAGCAAGGCGGCGCGCACAACGAGCTCGAGCGTCGGGTCGGCGAACGACGTCGCCGCGGCTGCGCCGGCCAGCGCAAGGCAGGCCAGAACGACGCACGCCATGGATCCGCCGCGCACGAACCTGAGATTCTCGCCCCGCTGTGCCATCGCCTCTCGGCCTCCCTCTCGTTTCGCGCCCCGCCCGCTAAGAATAGCCAGGGACAGCCGCCGCGCGCGAGGGCCGGCGACCGTCTACGAACGGAAAAGAACGGCCTCGCGCCGGAACAGGCGCACGGCGAGCCAGATGAGCAAGGCGCCGCAGGCGACGTTGGCCGCGAGGGTGAGCACGATGTCGAGGAACACGATGTCGCCGACGATGACCGACTGCAGGACGTAGAGCGCGTTGGCGACGGGGATCAGAAACTGCGCGCCGCGGAACGCCGCCGTGCCGGTCATCGACACCATCCCGACGAGGACGATCACCATGTAGATCGGCAGGAGGTAGGTGCTCGCCTCTTTCTGGCTGCGGGCGTAGGTGCCGACGATGACGACGAGCGCGGCGAGGATCACGGCGAGCGGCACGAGCACGGCGAGCATCCAGCCGAAGGCGACGGCGTCGAGGCGGAACACGGTCGACGTCGGCAGCGAGGACGGGGTGAGGCCGCCGCCGAAGGCGTAGACGCCGACGAGAAGGCCGAGGGCGGAGAGAAGGCACGACGCGAGCGAGATGGCGAGCACGGTGAGGAACTTGCCGAGCACGATCTCGGTGCGCGACAGCTGGCTGACGAGCAAGGTGGCCATCGTCGAGCGCTCTTTCTCGCCGGCCGTGATCTCGGCGCCGAGGCCCATCGCCCCGGTGAGGACGGCCAGGACCATGAAGTAGGGCAGGAGCCGGCTCAGGAACAGGCGGCCGAACGACTCGCCGGTTGCCACCTCGGCGGTGGTCACGCTGACGCGCGGCGCGAGGTCGTCGTAGGCGAGGCCCTGCGCGTCGAGCCGCGCGGCGACGACGCGCTGGGTGTAGGCATCGAGGAACTGGCGCACGGCCGCGGCGGCAAGGATGGCGGTGGGGTTCGTCGGGTCGTAGTGCAGGGTGACCGCGAGGCTCTGGGCGGGGGCGCCTGCCCCGCGCGCCGCGGCGACCTCCATGACCAGTTGTCCGGCATCGTGGCGCAAGGCGTCGACGGCGCCGGCGACGTCGCGCGCCGGCACGAGGCGCACGCCGCGGGCCGCGGCGATCTCGCGGGCGAACGCGGCGTCGGCCGACTGGTCGACGACGAGGACGGTGGCGACGATCGTCTCGGCGCGGCCGCGGTCGGCGTCGCCGATCCGCGACATCACCGAGACGACCATCGGGTAGAAGACGAGCGGAAAGATGACGGTGAGAAAGAACGTCCGCCGGTCCCGCACGGCGCCCTGGAGCTCCTTGGCAAACAGGAGGCGGACGTTTCTCAGCATGAGTCCCCGCCGCCTAGCTCGACGGCACCGTCTGCGAGGGCGTCTGCGTCGTGGTCGACGACGGGGTCTGCGTCGAGGACGGCGCGGGCGGTGTCACGGTCGACTCGGTCTGAACGGGTTTTGGGGCGCCCGCCTGGCCGAGCGCCGCGCCGGACAACTCGCTCTGGTCGCTCGGCGGCGCGGCGGCGGCCGGCGCGGGCGTCGTCGCTGGCTTGGGCGCGGTAGCCGCTGGCGCCGGCGTCGTTGGGGAAACCGTGGCCGGCGTGGTGGCGACCGGCGCGGCCACGGGCGTCGCACTCGCCGCGCTCGGCGTGGCCCCAACCGTCACACCCGTCGGGCTCCCGGCCTTGGCGCCGCGGCTCGTCGGCGGGGCGTCGTCCTTGAGTAGCGTCGTCGACTGGATCGCCTCGACGACGCCGGACGCGTTGCGGCTGTAGAACGAGAGCACGCGCGCGCCGTCGTCGCCCGTGATGCGGAAGGGGCCGTTGTAGCGCAGCCAGTTGCCGTCGTTGATCTGGTAGTAGGTCTCGGCGCGGCCGTACGTCGACTCCTGGGTCCGCTGCAGGGTGATCCGCGTCTCGGACGTGATCCACGTGCCGCGGCCGTCGACGAACTTCGGGGCGCCGACGTCGAGCGTCGTCTTCGGGGCGTGGTTGTCGAGGAGGAACGCCACGGTCTTCTTCGCCTCGGTGTTCCCCAGCTTGTCGACCCCGTAGTAGGTGACCTTGCGCGGCCCGTCGTCGCCCTTGAGCAGGAGGGGACCTGTGTAGGTCGTCCAGGCCCCGCCGTCGATCGAGTACTTGATCTCGGCGAGGCCGCTGCCGAGGTCGGCGGCAGTCAGCGTGATCGGGGTCTGCGAGGTCACGACGAGCGAGCCGTCGGGCGCCACGAGGTTGCCGGCGTAGCTCGGCCCAGCAGGGGTGCCGCGGCTCACCGCGACGGGCGGCGCCATGAGCGGGCGGGCGTCGTCGAGCGGGTAGTAGGGCTCGTCGCCGACGCCGTCATTGTTCGCGTCGACGCCCTCGTAGTCGCTCCAGTAGTTGCCCGTCTTGCCGTCAAACCACGTGTTCCAACCCTGCGGGTCGTAGGCGGCCAGCCCGTTGTCGAGGAACGTGCAGCCGGTGACCACGTTGCCCTGCGACATGGCGGCCATGACGGCCCCGTAGCGGCAGTCGCGGATCACGCTCCCCTCGATGCGGTTGCCCCGCGCGTTCAGCAGGTAGACGGCAGCGTCGGAGTCGGCGATCTCGACCCCGACCACGCGGCCGTTCTGGACCGAGTTGAGGTAGACGCCGGCAATCCGCGCGCCGGCGATCATGCAGTCGCGAATCACGAAGTGGCTCGTCGTGTGATCGACGTACACCCCGTAGTCGGCGTTGGCCGGCGTGATGCTCCACCCTTCGAGGATGTACGGATCGGCGGCGGTCCCGCTTCCGGACAAGACGCCGTTGTCGTACGTGAAGTCATCGTCCCCGTAGATGTAGATCGGCTCGTGGGTCCCCCACCACAAGAACCCACCGACCTGCCCCCCCACCAGGCCGGCCGACACGACGGCGATCACCCCGAGCGCCATCGCCCATGCAGCCTTCCTGCCCATAGTGTCCTCCTTGACCTTGTCGAGCAGGCCAGGATACCACGAGGCGGGCCGTAAGGAAACCCCTACGCCATGGCCTCGCGGCCCACGGCGGCGAAGAACACGTCTTCGAGGTCGCCCGGCCCGTAGGTCGCGCGCAGCTCGGCCTGCGTGCCGCAGGCGTGCAAACGCCCGCGGTAGAGGATGGCGACGCGGTCGCACAGCTTCTCGGCGAGGCGCATGACGTGGGTCGAGAGGAGGATCGTCCGCCCTTGCGCGCGAAACAGGGCGATGGTCTCCTCGACGCTGCGCGCGGCCATGATGTCGAGGCCAAACGTCGGCTCGTCGAGGATCAACACCGCGGGGTCGTGCAGGACGCTCCGCGCGAGCGACAGCTTCTGCTTCTCGCCGGTGGAGAAGGTCCCGACGCGGCGGTCGGCCAGCTCGGTCAAGCCGAGCGACGCGAAGGTCTCGGCCGTTCGCTCGGCGATCGTCGCCTCGGACAGGCCGCTGATGCGGCCGAAGAAGCGCAGGGTCTCGCGGGCCGAGAAGCGGTCGTAGAGGCCAGTCTCGGTGGCGAGGAACCCGATCTGCTCGCGCACGCGGTCCGGGCTCTTGCGCGTGTCGAACCCGGCGATCGAGACGGTGCCCGAGGTCGGGGTCAGGATGGTGGCGAGCATGCGCAGCGTCGTCGTCTTGCCGGCCCCGTTCGGCCCGAGGAGCCCGAAGACCTCGCCCGCCCCACAGTCAAACGAGACGTCGTCGACGGCGCGCACGACGCCGCGCCGCGAGCGGAACTCCTTGCACAGCTGGCGCACCTCGACGAGGCGATCGCTCATAGGGCGTCGAAGCCGACGAGCGCGCGCAGCGGGGCGGGCACCTCGACGGTCCCGTCCTCGCGCTGGTTGTTCTCCAAGATCGACGCCATGAGGCGCGACGTCGCGAGTCCCGACCCATTCAGCGTGTGGACGAAGACGGGCTTCTCGCGCGGGGCCGGCCGGTAGCGGATGTTGCCGCGCCGCGCCTGGAACGCCTCGCAGTTGGAGCACGACGACACTTCGTAGTAGCGGCCCTGCCCGGGCAGGTAGACCTCGAGGTCGACGGTCTTCGTCGCCTGCTGGGCCATGTCCTCGGTGGTGAGGAGCGCGACGCGGTAGTGCAGGCCGAGCGCCTGCAGCACCGACTCGGCGTCGGCGATCAACGACTCCTGCTCGTCGTACGACGTCTCGGCGGTCGTGAACTTGAACAGCTCGACCTTGTTGAATTGGTGGACGCGGATCAGGCCGCGCTCCTCCTCGCCGTAGCTGCCGGCCTCGCGGCGGAAGCACGGCGTGTAGGCGACGTACTTCTTCGGCAGGTCGGCGGCGGCAAGGAGATCCCCGCGGTGCAGGTTGACGAGCAGGCTCTCGGCGGTCGGGTTGAGGTACAGGCCGTCCCTCTCGATCGCGTAGACCTCGTCGGCGAACTTGGGGAACTGGGACGAGACGTAGAAGCTCTCGGCGTTGGCGACGAACGGCGGGAACACGGGCGTGTACCCGCGCCGCGCGTGGTGCGAGATCATGAAGTGGATGAGCCCGAGCTCGAGCAGGGCGGCCTTGCCGACGTACATCGGGAACTTCGCGCCGGCGATGGTCGCGGCGCGCGGGAAGTCGAGGATGCCCTTGGCCTCGCCGAGCTCGAGGTGATGGCGCACGGGGAACCCCGGCTCGCGCCGGGTCCCGAACTCGCGCAGGATGACCTTCTCGTCCTTCTTGCCAACCGGCACGGAGGCGTGCGGAACGTTGGGCAGCCGCCCGACGGCGTCGTCGATCTGGCGCTCGACGGCGCGCAGCTCGTCGTCGAGCCGCGACGCGCGCGACGAGATCTCGCCGAGCTTGGCGACGAGGTCGTCGGCCGACTGGCCGGCCTTCTTGCGCGCGGCCACGTCCTGCGACCCGCGGTTCTTCTCTGCCTTCAGCTCCTCGACCTCGCCGATCAGCTTGCGCCGGCGCTCGTCGAGCGCGAACAGCGGCGCGAGGTCGATCGATGGGTCGCGCGTCTGGAGACGCGCCTCGATCTCGGCACGCCGCTCCCGCAACTCCCGCAAATCAAGCATCGTCAGGGCCTCCGTTTCCGGCTGCGATTCTAGGAGACGGCCGGACGCACGGCAAACGGCGGGGCGGGACAGCGGTTCCTGACTGGTTTCGCGTCGCGGACCGCCCGGGTATAATGGCGCTCCGCAGCGAGCCGACGCCGCCGCACCCACGAGGCGCTCTCTCCCTGCGGCGTTCCTTCGCGGCAGGAGGCCGCCGTCATGCGGATTTTGATGTACTCGAAGGCGCTGTACTCGACCTGGCTCTACTACAGCCCCGACCGCATCCTGTTCGACGCCGGCGAGGGCGCCAGCTCGATCCTCGGCAACAAGGCGTTCGCCATCCGCCGCGTGTTCGTCTCGCACGGCCACGCCGACCACGTCGCCGGCCTCGTCGGCCTCGTCAACATTCGCAACAACGCGATGGGAGACAAGGAGAAGGAGTTGTCGATCTACTACCCGAAAGACAACTACCTGGTCACCGAGATGATGGCGTTTCTCGCGCGGACCAACCGCCGCCTGACCTACGACCTCGAGTGGGTGCCGCTCGCGCCCGGCGATCGGGTGCCGCTCGAGGGCGGCGCGACGCCGCGCTACGTGGAGGCGTTCCCGACCGTGCACGTCCACAACGAGAAGTCGCTCGGATTCAACATCGTCGAGGTGCGACACCGCCTGCGGCCCGAGCACGCCGGCAAGACCCAGGAGGAGATCGTGGCCGTGGTGCGCGCCGAGGGGAAGGAGGCCGTCACCGAACGCTACGAGCAGAAGCTCTTCTCCTACGGCGGGGACTCGGTGGCGATCCGGCCGGCCTACGTCGCGGACACGGAGATCCTCTGCCACGACACGACGTTCCTCGACGAGGAGGATCGCAAGGAATACAAGCACGCGACGCTCGCCGAGGCGATCGCCGTGGCCCGCGAGGCGCGGGTGAAGAAAGAGCTCATCTGCCTGCACATCTCGAGCCGCTACAAGAGCAAGATCAAGGAAATCGAGGCGGCCGGCGGCCACTTCGACGGGCTCGACTGCCGCGTCACGCTCGTCCCGCCGGGGCGCGTGTTCGTCGCCGACTAGGCGCGGCGTGGTGCCCGCTGCGCGGTCCAGCTACGATCACGGCGAGACGTTCCCTGGAGGAGGACCCATGGTCGAGAGGAAGTCCACGCGCATCGTCACCGCCCTGCCCGGGCCGAAGTCGGCCGCGGTGTTGGCCAAGAAAGCGAAGTACGTCGCCGCGCCGCTCGAGGCCTACGCGCCGTTCATCATCCGCTCAAGCCACGGCGCTGTCATCGAAGATCTGGACGGCAACCGCTTCATCGACTTCTCCGGCGGCTGGGGGTGCCTGGCCGTCGGCCAGCGCCACGAGCGCATCGTCGACGCCTTGCGCGATCAGATCGAGCGCTTCCTCCACACCGACTTCACGGCCGTGCCGTACGCGCCGCTCATCGATCTGGCCGAGGCCCTCTGCCAGCGCACGGCCATCGCCGGGGACAAGAAGGCGGCGTTTTTCAACAGCGGCGCCGAGGCGCTCGAGAACGCCGTCAAGATCTCGCGCGCCTACACGCGGCGCAAGGCCGTGCTCGTGTTCGAGAACGCGTTCCACGGCCGCACGCTCCTGACGATGACCATGACCCACAAGGCGCGGCCGTACAAGATCGGGTTCGGACCGTTCGCCTCGGACGTGTACCGCCTACCGTACCCGTACGAGTACCGCAAGCGCGTGACGGCCGAAGAGATCGAGACCGCGCTCTTGTCCCTCGTCGACCCGCAGGAGGTGGCAGCGCTCGTCGTCGAACCGGTGATCGGCGAGGGCGGGTTCCTCGTCCCGCCGGCGTGGTTCCTGCCGTTCTTGCGCACGCTCGCCGACAAGTACGGCTTCGTCCTCGTCTTCGACGAGGTCCAGTCGGGCATGGGGCGCACGGGCAAGCTGTTCGCCTTCGAGCACTTCGGCGCGGAGCCCGACCTCGTGTGCGTCGCCAAGTCGCTCGCCTCGGGCCTGCCGCTGTCCGGCATCGTCGGGCGCGCCCAGATCATGGACGCGCCGATCGCGAGCGCGATCGGCGGCACCTACGCCGGCAACCCGCTGGCCTGCCGCGCCGCCCTCGAAGTCCTGCGCGCGATCGACGAGGAGAACCTCCTCGCCCAGGCAACGCACGTCGGCGAACGGGTGCGCGGCCACTTCGATCAGCTCGCCCGCCGGTTCGACGTGGTCGGCGACGTCCGCGGCCTCGGGGCGATGGTCGCGCTCGAGCTCGTCAAGGACCGCACGACCAAGGCGCCGGCAAAGGAGATCACGGGCCAGATCGCGCAGACGGCGATGGCCCAGGGCGCGATCTTCCCCACCGCCGGCCTTCAGGGCAACGTGCTCCGCGTGCTCGTGCCACTCGTCATCACCGACGAACAGATCGACGAAGGGATGGGCATTCTCGCCGAGGCATTCGACACCGTCCTCGCCAAGAGGTAGGCCGCGCGGGGGATCTGGCGCATCGCGGGCTGGGGTCGGAGACGGCGTGCGGGAACCGCTGGGCGTTTCCGCGCGCCGCTCGCTAGACCGCATGGGAAGGGCCTTTCTTCTCTCGACCCGCCCGAAACCGGTACACACACTGCGATCTGGACTTGACATCCGTGCCGAGTGCTGCCATACTGGCGCCAGATCCTCATACCTAGGGGGTACGACGTGAACAAGGCAGAACTCGTCGAGAAGCTGGCGAAGGGCACTGGGCTCACCAAGAAAGACGCGCGGGCGGCGCTCGATGGCGTAGTCGACGTCATCACGCAGGCGCTGGCGAAGAACGAGCCAGTCATCATCACCGGGTTCGGGAAGTTCGAGACCCGGAAGCGCAAGGCGACGACGCGGATGAACCCGCAGACCGGGCAGCGCATCAAGACCCCGGCCAAGGTCGTTCCCGCCTTCAAGGCCGGGAAGAACCTGAAGGACATCGTCGCCAAGA
>JBFYQX010000011.1:0-4866 GCA_041302525.1 Candidatus Bipolaricaulota bacterium
AGGACAAGCGAGCGCTGGGACTCCAGCCAACAGGGTCAGCGTCGTCGCGCCGGCGGTCCGCTTGCGCAAGCAGGATCGCCCGCGGGAACGGCACACGCCTCGTTCGCCCCGCCTTGTAGAGCGGGGCCCCTGTCCTTGGCACCGCGGGCTCCCGAACGTGCCCTGCCGTCGCAGGCTTGGAGCCGAAGAGGCTAGAACAGGCAAGTGTCGAGAAGGGCACGCGCCTCCCTCTGCCAACAGGAAGCGCTAGAATCAGGTGTTGGATTGCAAGACCTGACCCTCTCGGTTAGGCGAGGCCGTGCGCGGCGGCGAGGCGGTCGCGGAACGCGACGTACGCGACGAGTTCGTCGAGGCTGAGTACGATATGCGGCCGCAAGAGGTACTGCATCTCGGCCAGGGCCTGCATGAGGTCGTCGTCGGCCGCGGGCAGGGTGCCCTCGGGCGTGAGGCCGCGCAGGAACTCGGGATCCTCGGCTCGTCCCGGGGGCAAGTACTGAACGCAAAAGCGAAGCTGCATGTCGTGGTACAGGATGGGTTCGTCGTAGATCGCGCGGTGGCCGCACTGGGCGCACGTGAACGCGTTGATCTCCCCGGCGCGCAGCCTGTCCTTCAGCTCGGGATCGAGGGTCACGTTGAGCGACTGCCAGACTTCGAGCTCCTGCTCGTGCCCGCAACGGGGGCACGGGAGCGTGCACGGGGTCATCGAAGACATGGACCTCCTTGCGGCCGTGACGGCACGGCCTGCGACATCTCGAGATAGCGACAAAACGCGTTGGCGAGCTTCATCTGCCGCGGGGTGCGGCACTCGGGCTCGAACAGGCGCGGGTTCGCCACGAGGATGCACGCGCAACGGGCGCGCGACGTGGCGACGTTGAGGCGGCTGGGGCTGTACAGGAACTCCATGCCCCGCGGCGCGAGCTCGGGCGAGGAGGTCGCCATCGAGTACACGACGATCGGGGCTTCCTGGCCCTGGAACTTGTCGACGGTTCCCACGCGAGCCCCTGCGGGCAGGCGTTCGAGCAGCGCGGCGACGTGCGCGTTGTACGGGGCGACGATCAGTACGTCATCCAACCCAACGGGGCGGACAATGCCCCTCTCGTCGCGCCACTGCACGGAGCCATCGAGCAGGTCCGCCACGAGCGACGCGACGACGTCGGCTTCCTCGACCGACTCGTTCGAGTTCCCCTCATGCTCGACCGGCACAAACCATAGGCCCGCGCCGACGAACGCGGTCTGCCCGAGGATCTCCTGCCGATCAAGGCCCACGCGCGACCGGAGCCGGCTCTCGTAGAAGAGCTCGGACGTGTACGCGCAGAGGGCCGGGTGCAGGCGCCAGGTGGTCGCGAGGAACAGACCGCGCTCGGGCGGCATCGTCTGGTGCTCACCCAGCAAGTGCTCGAGCGCGCTCACGTCGGTGCCGTCGGGATGGCTGCCGCGCTTCGGTTGCTCGAGTTGCTGTGGATCGCCCAACAGCACGACCGAGCGCGCTGCTTGCGACACGGCGACGGTGTTGGCAAGCGAGATCTGGCCGGCTTCGTCGACGAACAGGACGTCGACCGCGTGCGCCGCCTCTTCGCGCGCCCAGAGCCACGCTGTCCCCGCGGCGACCTGCGCCTCACCGCTCGCGAGCATCTCGAAGACGCGGGCGTTGTCGCTCGTCTCGGCGATCGATTCGGTCGCTTCGCTCTCCGCCGCACTCCCTACCTTCTGCACGCAGCGCAACTCCGTGCCGAGCTTGGCGGCCGCTTCGACCGCCTTGTCGAGCAGGTTGCGGATCACCTTGTGACTGACCGCGGTGATCCCGACCGTCAGGCCCGCCTGCACGGCGGCGCAGATCATCTGCGCTCCCGTGTACGTCTTACCGGAACCCGGCGGCCCCTGAATGGCGAGGAGCCCGCCGTCGAGTGCGAGCACGAGCGCCTTGGCCGCCTCAAGCGGCGTCTCCGCGGCCTCTGCCACTTCCTCGATCGGCGCGCCGCGCAGGCGTGGCGGCCGGCCGAGCAACAGGTCGCGGCCGGCCCGATACGGACCCGGCGCATCGATGCCGTTCTCCGCCACCCACTCGCCAATGCGAAACAGCGCGTCGCGCAGCTCGTGGGTCTGGACGACCTCGTGGACGAACACGGCCGAGGCGTGGTCGTCGGCAATCGACGGCCCCTTTCGGATGTCCATCGTCCGCCCGGCGGCGTCGATGGCGACAACTTCGCCGAAGTTCGGCGCCTCGGGGCTAAACCGCTTGAGCTTGTCCCCGACGCAGATCTCGGTCTCTTGCGGCGGGAACAGGTAGCGGTCGACGACGCTGCGCCTGATCATCCCGACGCGTCGGACGAACTGCAGGCCGGCGATGGCCACGCGCTCGTCGAGCAGCTCGTCCTCCGACAGCGCCAGGATGCGGTAGTACTCCCACCACAGGGCCTTGTCCTCGCGGCGGTGCCACTCGAGGAGCTGCGCCTGGATCCACTGCGCCTGCTCCTGCGCCGTGCGCGCGGCCGGGTCCGCGGGCAGGCCGCCCGCCAGCCGCTCGGCGAGCGCGCGCGTCGTCGCCAGCACCTCGTCGAGCGCGTCGCTCGGCTCGCCGGGCACGTTCTGCGGCCGCGCGATCTCGACGCCTTGGCGCACGACGTCGGCGCGCAGGCGTTCGAGCCAGTCGCGCAGGCCGAGCGTCGCCAGGCAGTCGTCGCGGTTGTAGCCCTCGACGGCATCGAGCGTCTGGCGCGAGATCGCCTCCGGGGCGGCGAACTCGAGCGCGACCTCGATCGCCTGGAGGTTCCGCGACGCCGCCTGCAGGTCGACGTCGCGTCGGTAGCCAAAGAAGGGCTCCATGCACTTGATCGAGTACGACTCGACGCTCGCCCGCACGGCGTGCCGCGTGACCGCGTAGAGGTCGACGAACCGCCCGCCGCGCAGCAGGCGATCCACCGCATCTTCACGCGTCGCGTGCCGGCCCATCAGCCGTTTGATCGCCGAGGGCTCATAGGCTGCGTAGTGGTAGATGTGGAACCCTTCGTCCCTCTCCCAGCGCACCATCGCGTCGTCGATGAACCGCTCGAAGGCCGCCTTCTCGTCCTCGACCGTGAGCGCCCACCCCGGCGCGTAGACGGCCTGGCCGTCCTCGTTCTGCGTCACCGTGCCGAAGAGGTATTCGAGCCCCTGCTCGCCGACGAACCGCGCCCCTTCGAAGTCGAGGAAGACATCGTAGGGCGTCGGCTCGGGCAGGAGCGTGAGCCCAAACCCCTCCTCGACCGGCAAGAGCTCGTAGACAGGCCTCCCTTGCCGCCGGCCCTCGAGCTGCACGCGCGCCTGGCGATGCACCCGCTCGTAGCTCTCCATCGCGCCCCGTTCCGGCTTCGGGTCGAGCGGGAAGCGAAGCTCGGCCAACGCCGCGAGCGTCGACACCGAGCGCGACCGGAGTTCCGCCATCTGCATCTTGCTGATCCCGGCCACGAGCGACAGGTGATCGTCGTCGTGCCGTACCCGGTCGCAGCGCGACCACCATCGGCAGATATCGCACTGCGCGCACGGCTCTGGGTACGTCGCGTCCCCCGTCCATCGCCCCCCGGCCACCGCCTCCTCCAGCCGGCGGCGCACGAGGCGGTAGTAGGCCATGTAGTCATCGACGCGGAACGTCTCCGGCTGGAAGCCGGTCCCCGGCGCCACGACGTGCATCCTTTCGGGCAACCGGCCCTGGATGCCCGCGGCCAAGTCGGAGTAGAGGCAGAGCTGAAGGACCGTTCGGCCGCGCGTCGCGCGCGCCAGTTTCGTGTCAAGCGCTTCGTAGGAGTAGCCGCCCAGAGCCGGAGCCGGAACCTCGACTCGCCGCAGCACGTCGGCACGCCCCAGCCAGCCCTCGCCCAGCAACGTGGCCTGCACGATCACGTCGCGACCCTCGTGCATCGCCGCGCACGTCTGCTCGAACGCTTCGTGCGTCGACAGATGGTCGGGCACGCGAGCGATCGACAGCCCCTGCGTTCTAAGGCTCTCGACGTAGGCCGTCTCGTGGACCAGGCCGCGTTCCTGCAGC
This sequence comes from Candidatus Bipolaricaulota bacterium, assembly GCA_041302525.1. Taxonomy (GTDB): domain Bacteria; phylum Bipolaricaulota; class Bipolaricaulia; order UBA7950; family UBA9294; genus CAIOGO01. Next base: position 4,022 of record JBFYQX010000011.1, read on the forward strand.
GCCTCGAGTGCGACGTCGCGGTAGACGGGCGCCTTGAGTTCGCCGCGCGCGGTCGCGAGGTCGAGGAACGTCAGATGCCGACAGCCCAAGTGATTCGCAAGGTCGCTTGCCGACATCGTGACGCCGCCCTTGTGTGATTTCATGGGGACACCGATGATAGCCTAGGGAGAGGAGCCTCGGCCAGACGCGGAAGACGCGAGGGTCGCACGCGGCGACGTCTCGCTGACGGGCACGTGCACCCTGTCCACCGATTGCGCAGCGGGCTGCTTCGCGCTTTCGGGTCAAGCCATGCAGCCGGTACGACCGCGATGCCGTCCGCCCGCCTCCTCCCCAACAGGAAGTGCTAGGATCCAGTACTGGATTGCAGGACTCGACCCTCGTGTCCGAGCACCGATCACATCAAGCCGTTGCCCGTCGGGTGGCCTGCGGTGCCCGCATCGTCAGAGGGCTGAGCCGCCCGGGCGGGGACATGACCGCAATCCGGGCCCTCATGACAATGGATTGAGGATCGTGTCCAAGCCGGGAGTCACCGAAGGCAACGGCGCGAAGTCGGGCCGGGCGGCACTGGGTGATGTGCTGCTACAGGACCCCGTCACCCGGAGGCGGAGTGCCCACATGGCTCTTGTTGGGGCCGGTGATCTGCCACCCCGTAGCAGGTCGCCCTTTCCTACCGTGGGCCAAACGGGAGGGGGTGAGGTCAACTCCAAGGACAGCCTCGAGAGCCCGCTTGGTGGTGATCTCGACGGACCTGTAGACTTCGCTCTCGATACGGTTCACCGTGGTGAATGGCATCCCCGCTTGCTTCGCGAGAGACTGCTGCGTGAGCTCCTGCTCGATCCGAACGG
>JBFYQX010000054.1:0-36290 GCA_041302525.1 Candidatus Bipolaricaulota bacterium
TAAGGATGATGCTCAATGCGGGTCTGCGATTGGCCGAGACGACGGCCCTCTCGTGGAAGGACATCGACCTCGACACCGGCCGGCTCCAGGTGCGCGAAGGTCGGGGCGCGAGGGACCGCGTGCTGTGGGTTGGCGACGCCGATCTTGAAGCCCTGCGGGAGTGGCGCGAACGCCAGAAGCGAGATGTGGTGGGAATGCCCGGACATGTCTTCACGACACTCGAAGGGAAGCCGGTCAGCAACCGCTATGTCCAGGCCATGGTGAAGCGCTATGCCCAGAAAGCCGGGATCGGGAAGAACGTGCATCCGCAGCTCTTGCGGCACACCTTCGCCACCGATGTCTATCGGGAGACCGCGAGCATCCGGCTGACGCAGAAGGCGCTCGGCCACGCTGATCTCTCCACAACTCAGATCTACACGCACATCGTCGACGAGGAGCTTGAGGGCGCTCTCAAATCCTTTCGCTACACGGCGATCCCAGCGTAGTGCGACGGGCGACGGCGCAACCGATCGCGGAGCCAATGCCCAAGACAATGGCCGCAGGGGCGGCGTTAGCGGGCAGGAGAGCGTGAAGGGAGGAGACATGCAGGAGATGCACATGAAGACCGGCGGGAAAACCCACGGTACCCGGCGCGGCAAGATGGGCAGCCGGAAGAACCACCGATAGCTCACTCTCCGCGATGGTCTCCGTACGACCGGGTCCGCTGCGATGTGGTCCCGATCAGCTCAGTCGTCCAGCGACGACATGGGAGGAAAGACATGACGTACATCGGGCAGGTATTCCGCATGGGCGACAGCATCGCCGTTGCCGGGATCTACGAGCACACCGCGATCGGTTGCGAGAACCGACGCACGTTCAGCCACGTCGGGGGCACGTTCGGTCCGTGCACGAATCCCGACTGCAAGGCAACAACCGTCCCGTGGAAGTTCGTCCAAGAGGCCAGACCGGCGTAGGGACCTAGCTTCGATGGAGACAAAGGCCTAGTGACGGGCCTTCTGCCAAGAGGCGAAGGTTCTGGCCTGCTGCCGTGCCGCGAGCCCAGGGCTGTCCCACGATCTGGTCTAGGGCAGCCCTCGTGTGTTCGTTGTCCGGCTCGATGTCGAGGGTTCTGCGGCCATAGGGCCGCAGCGAAGGCATCATCCGTCTTCGCTCCATACGCTTCGGCCAACTGCAGCAGCCGTTCAATGACGGATGGGTGCAGGCGCAGGTTGAGATCGAGGGCGGCGCCAGCACTGCCCGCGTCGCCCACCGCGCGGTAGGCGCCGCACAGCCCGCATGAGCGCTCCCACCGAAAGCCGCGGGCCGCTGCAGCCAGTCCCCGCGAGTTCTGACACCTCGGCGAAGTGCGTCGTTGGCCCGCTCGTTCACGGCCCGCGCCGGCGTCTCGGGCTCAGGCGCTTGGGAACGACTCAACGCTGTCTCCATCAGCGGAGAAGAAGAGGCCGGCCTCGGGCCTCGCGCAGGCGGGCGTCACCCATCCAGCCGCCGACGTGCGGATGCCCGTGTCGCTACAGCCCGTGCGCGGTCAGCTGGTATGCGAAGCGGTAGCCGGCCTTCGTGGCAAGACTCTCGATGGACGTGCGGATCTTCGCGACATCGAACGCGTACTTGTACTGCTTCGCGAAGAGACACGATTGCTCTTCGATCGACCCCTCGCGGGGTCCGGCTCCCGTCTTGTACGTCTCTTTCTTGAACCCGAAGCCTGGCCCCAGATCGTCGCTGCCCGAGGAGAACCCGCCCCCCGATTCCTTCAGCATCTCGGTGAAGCGAACCTCTCTCTTCTCGTCGTCGATCCGGAACTGCGCGCTGTAGGTGAGCTTCTTCTTCGATAGGAGTGCCTTTCGCTCCGCAACGACGAACACGAAGGAGTACAGACCACCTTTCTCCTCAAGCCTCGTCGGGATCGCGGCGACGAACTGCACGATCTCGTCTCTCAGCATCTCGTTCCCCTCCGGCCGCCTGTAGGGTCGGTTGCGATGGTACAGCACTGCCCCGATTGGAGCTCGGAGCGGGCCTGCCTCCCCGTGCAGTCAGCGTGCGCACATCCGTACGTCACCCACCCGCGAGCGCTTCGACTTCGCCACGGAACACAGAAGGTGCTGTTCGCGATGGAAAAGGGCCGGACCGCATGCCTTGTCTAGCGGACCGAAGACGACGACGAGTGGAGGATGCTGCACCGGGCTGAAGCCTCTGCCGGCTCCTAAGCAAGGAGCCACAACAGAAGCGCCGTGGTCCCGACGCCCCCGATCGTCGTGAGCAGGACGACAGACGCTGTCAAGTCCGGGCGGCGGTTGTACTGCAACGAGAGGATGAGCGCATTGATGGCCGTTGGCGTGCTCGCCTCGAGGATGAGCGCAGCGCGAAGCACTCCGGTGAGGCCGAGGGCCGCCGCGGTGCCCCAGGCCAGCAGTGGCGGAGCGATCATCTTGGCGATCGCGATCGGGGCCGCCTGACGCGCGACCCGGCCGAGCTTGGCCCCAGCGAGCGCCATGCCGAGGAGCAGGAGTTGGACCGGAATCAGTGCGTCCGCTACCAGTTCCACCCCGCGGCCCACCGCCGCGGGCAGCTCGAAGGACGCCGCCCGCGCGGCCATGCCCAGGATTACCGCGTAGAGCCACGGTACCGTCAACAGCTGCCGCGTCAGCGCCGGCAGGGACATGCCGCGCCGCCAGCTGGCGAGCGGGACGCCGAACACGATCTGGAACACCTGATGGGCCACCATGTATACGATGCCCAGGACGAACCCCGGTTCCCCGAACGCGAACAAGAGGATCGGCAGCCCATAGTTGCCGCAGTTGGCGAAGCTGAGCGACATCATCGCCGAAACCCGCGTATCGCCGTCCCAGTGCGTCCAGCGGACCCCGAGCCCGGCCAAGAGCAGCAAGGCGCCGTGCACGAGGAACACGAACAGCCCGACGTTGAGCACCATCGCCTCGGAGATCGAAGCATGTTGCAGTGAGTGGTAGATCATCGCCGGGGCCAGGACATAGAACGACAGCTTCGTGAGAGGGGTCACGTCGAAACGCGTGAGGCGGGCAAACAAGAAGCCCGCGCCGGCGACGAGGACGACCGGGACGATGACGTCGACGAGGAACATCCCCCACCCCCGCCGGAAGGCTACCTTGACCCGTCCCTGTGCGCAACGGGAGGGTCAGGTCTTGCAATCCGACATCTACGCTTCGGGTTGGCCGCGGCCGACCCCGCGCGGCGCCGACACGGGTAGAAGCCCATGCCAGCCCGCTGGAGTCTGGCCAGACCTCCCTCCGGGCTGGGCGCAGCGGTTCGCCCGGGTTGTCGCTACTCGTCCGCGAGCACCACACGGATCATCGCGTTGGCTCCGAACGGCAGGAGTTCGTTCCAGTCGGGCACCGAGTAGCTGCGCCCGGTGGGCGTTCCGAGGTCAACGCCAAGCCATGGGTAGTTGTCGGCGTCTGTCTGCAGGTACCCCACGCGGAAGTCGGCGGTTACGCGCAGGGCCAGTCTCGAGAGGTCGATGACGAACCATCCGGATTCGGTCGGCGTTGTCTCGATCGGCGCGATCAGATCGTTGCCCAGGGTGTCCCAGACATGCACCTCGATCGGCGCGGGGGTACCCCTGATGCCGGAGACGAACAGCCGCACGCTCTGCAGTGTGGCGCCCTCTGCCGGAGTCGTGAACCGCACGGCATACCCGGCACCAGCCAAGGCATAACCGCGGCCTGCCTCCGAAGTCCCGTCGTCGTACGCCAGCTCGAGCCCGGCGTCGACAGCGAGTGCACGTTGGGTCAGGATGCGGACCATGGCGCAGGCGCCCTCGGGCAAGAGCGGCGTCCACTGCGGGACGCTGAAGCTCCGGTCCGAGGTCGATGTCGTGTCGATGCCAAGCCACGGGTGGTTGTCGACTGACGTCTGCAGGTAGCCGGCGTACACGTCGGCGGTGAGGACAAGGCCCGCGCTGGAGACATCGACGTCGAACCATCCCTCTGCGTTCGGTGCAGCGAGGACGGGCGTGAGAAGATCCTTCTTCTCCGCATCCCACACGTGGATCTCAACAGGCGCGAGGTCTCCGTGAAGCCCCTTGACGTAGAGGCTCACTCGAAGCAAGGTGTCCCCCGGCTCTACGGGCGTGAACCGGACGGCGAATCCGTACCCAACCTCAGAAACGGCCCGCCCTGCCTCCGCGGCGCCGTCGTCGTAGAGGATCTGGGTGGCGTCCGCGAGCACGCATTGGTGGGGTATCGCTGCTGCGAAGCAGACAAGCAGTGGCGGTACCCACCAGCCTAGCACCTTGGCTCTCTCCATGATCGACCTCCCACGCGCCACTCACTTCGCGCTCTCGGTTCGGTGGACAGCCTACACCGCCGGCGCTTCTCGAAGCGAGTTGCGTCGGGACGACGCCGTTGCGGACGCCGAGCGGATGAAGGCGGCTACAATGAAGCCCCGAAGGAGGCGACATGCCGAAGCTCTGTCCGAAGGTCATCCTCGAAGGCACGCGGCTCACGCAGAAGACCGAGATTGCGTTCGCGCTGAACGAGCATCCGCGCGTTGTCGGGCCGCGCAAGTACCGCTACCACTCGCCGCTCATCTCGGCGGAGTGGTGCGGTTTCACCAACGTCCCGTGGGGGCGCGGGCTCGTGAACTTCGCCCCGCAGGAAGAGTCGATGGCTATGGAGACCTACCGCACGTGGACGCGTCTGTTCGAACTCCAGCGCTACTACTCGTGGATTGTCGACCGCTTCCACATCTCGACGCAGGCGCATCAGCTGCGAGCCCATGGCAAGCGCTACGACTTCCGCTGGCTCGAGGATCGATTGCGGCCGCTTGGCTTCCGCCTGGTCTTCTGCACGCGAAGCCCCGAGTCGTTTGAGACGGCGCGTGCCGAACGGCTCAAGGTGTCGGGAAACCCGGCGCAGTACGACGTCTTGTCGACCTTCGTCAAAGAGCAGGAGGTTCTTCGCGAGCTTGTGAGAGCGTCGACCCTGCCGGTCGTCGAGATCGACATCTCTGACGGCGATGTGCCGGGTGCGGCTGACCGCATCGCAGACTGGCTGGAGACGACGGGTGGTCTCTACGCGCCCAGTGCGGTTTCCGAAGGCCGCAAGCCGTGAGGCCGATCGGGATGACCTACGACTCGACGCGCCTGCTGGTGGCTCGATTCCGCGAGTGCTTTCGCTTCTACCGCGACGCCCTGGGCCTGGAACCGCGGTTCGGCACGGAAGATGACACCTACGCGGACTTCGCGACCGGCGCCACGGGGATCTCCCTCTTCGACCAGCGTGAGATGGCCACCGCCGTGGGCACTGCGAACCTGCCGGCCCGCCCCACGGCACAGGATGCCACGTGCCTGGTGTTCGGGGTCGACGACGTCGAGGCGTTCTGCGCGCGGCTTCGCGCACGGGGCGTCCAGATTGTCATCCCGCCGACCGACCACGCGGACTGGGGGATACGAACCGCGCACGTGCGCGACCCCGACGGCAACCTGATCGAAATCAACCAGCCCCTCGGCGGCTGATGGGAGCGTGGCTACCGCTCCGCATCGTCGACCGACTCGACGAGGAAGGTCACCGGCCGCAGTCGTCCGGACAGGACGAGAACGCGTGTGCTCACAGGAATCTCTCGCCACGGCAGACTCTCTCGACGCTGCGCTCGGTGGTTTTCCAGGCGAGCTTGCAGAGGCCTGCGAGGCGCACCGGCCTGTCGCAGCGGGCTTCGAACGTCTAGCCCTTCCTCGAACTCCGGGCACTCGCGGGCGCTCGGCACTGACTCCGGGAGGTAGGCCTCGATGGCGTCCATGTGCAGGTTCCTCTTGATCGCCGTGATGCGCGCGATCACGCAGCGTCCTTGTACATGGGGCGGTTCATGGCGCGGAGCGCCTGCTCGATGTCCCGGAGCAGAACGCCGCGCGCCTCAATAGGTCTCTCGTAGTAGGCGTGATGCGGGCTTCCTGGTTCTGCGTCGCCTCCCGGTCCGCGCATGCCCCAGAGCAGGACGAAGTAGAGGCAACGGAGGAAGTTGCGGACATTGACGCGCGCCCGATTTCCTGCTTGATCGCATGTGTGAAGGTCGAGCGTGCTGCCCCAGCTCTTGCCGTTCGTCATGCGGGCGAAACTCTCGATCCACGCGTGCAAGAAGGTCGCGCCGACCTCGTTGCGAAGAAGGACGTTGACTACTGCGCGAGCGAGGCGGTTGTCCTCTTCAAACAGGAGGGCGACCTCGGCCGGGCGAACCAGCTTTTCCGCGATCGCGGTCAAGATCCGCTCGAGAAACGCCGCATCGAGATGACGACCGCGGGCCAGTTCTCCCAGGAGGTCCGCCTTGTGGGCGATGGCGTGCGCCCATCCCTGGCCGTCAGCGAACCCGCGGAGGTCGGACTCTCCGACGAATCCGGCGAGGGCCAGCTCGAACCAGTCGAGTACCTGCTTGCGGGAGAGGAACGGCTCTCGATCCGCGACGGCCCCGATGGCGTGCAGGTCGTCCACGTGGATCACCATTTCGAGGATGAGGGCGGAAAACGATCTCAAGAAGACCGAGGTCGTGCCCGACTCGCCGAGCCCGACAGAGAGGTTCGCGGCCATGGCGTTCCCGATGACGCGCAGTTCGGCATCGCTATACTGGCTGGCCTCGCCCCAGTGGCAGAGGAGTTCGAGCGTCCCTTCGCGGAGGCGCGAGTCTGTCGATCCGAGATACGGAAGGACCTCGCGCGTCACATCGGCGACGCTCCGGCCCTCCGGACAACGGAAGGCGCCGTTGACGATGGCTGCGAGGGCTTCCTGGCCTATCGGAGACTGCTCATGGCTGGATGGCATGACCGTCAGCATACGGCTCTCGCGTCTCGTGTCCGTGGCGGCGTACGATGGCTCCGGAGGAGCGCGATGGATGAGCGAGAGGTCGGCCGTCTCTGGAATGAGAACGCTGAGGTCTGGACGCGCCTCGCGAGGTCAGGTTACGACGTGTACCGCGACCGGCTGAACACGCCGGCTTTCCTCGACATGCTGCCTAGCGTTCGCGGTCTGCACGGCCTCGACATCGGCTGCGGCGAGGGGCACAACACGCGACTCCTTGCACGTCGCGGCGCGCGCATGACCGCAGTCGACATCGCTGAGACGTTCGTGCAATATGCCCGCGCGGAGGAGAAGCGAGAGCCTCTGGGAATCGAATACCACTTGGCCAGCGGACTCAACCTACCGTTCCCTGACGGGACCTTCGACTTCGCCACAGCCTTCATGAGTCTGATGGACATGCCGGACCATAACCGAGCCCTCGCCGAAGCTCTTCGTGTGCTCAAGCCGAGGGGATTCCTCCAGTTCTCGATTACACACCCGTGCCTCGACACGCCGCACCACAAGAATCTACGAAACGAGAGCGGCCGTACGTATGCCTACGAGGTGGGCGAATACTTTCGCAGACTCGACGGAGAGATCTCGGAGTGGACGTTCAGTGCTGCGCCGGCCGAGATCCGCCGAAGCGTTCGCAAGTTCCGCGTGCCGCGGTTCACGCGGACGGTGAGCGGGTGGCTGAACTTGCTCATCGATACGGGGTTCCAGATCGAGCGGGTCGATGAGCCGTGTCCGAGCGACGAGGTGGCGGCGCAGTGCCCGGCCGTGCAGGACGCGCAGGTCATGCCTTACTTCCTGCATATCCGGGTTCGAAAGCCCGCCCGGAGCGAGGAGGCTCTCTGATGGCGGGCGCTGACCCAATTGCTGCGTGCGGGCTGGACTGCGGAACGCGCTCGATCCGCCGCTTCCCGATCGACGTAGCCGCGGCGAACGAGGTCATTCCGTGGTATCGCAGCAAGGGATGGCTCTCGGAGGGATAGAGAGTCCCGGGAGCCATCGCGAAGAGACTCGTTTGCCATGGCCGCCACGGCGATTGCGCGGCGCACTGGTCGGCCGACTGCTGGATCCTCCAGTGCTGTGTCGATGAGAAGGGAGTGCGCCACTGCGCCGCGTATCCCAACTTCCCCTGCTCCCGGCTGGTGGAGTGATCGACGCGCGACGGCTCGTATGCTGAGGCCCTCGCACGTCTTCGTGCGTGCCGAGAGGCTGAGACGCTGGCGAGACCCCCCGTGCGACAATGGCAGCATCCCGTCCGCTTCACAGACAGACGCTGGTGGGTTCGAGGTGAGCCGCATGCGCGAGAAGTTGTCCATCCACACGAAGCCGACAGAGGAAGAATGGGGCCTCATCGAGTCGCAGCTTGCGCTGCATGGCCTCCACGCGACCGGTGGAAGGATGCACTTCCCCGGCACGGAGGATCCTGGGCTGGCGCTCAAGCTGGCGATCCGCGATCCATCGGGGCAGATCGTCGGCGCCGTGACGACAAGCTCGGTCCTCGGCGTGATGTGGCTCGAGGTCCTGTACGTGTCCGATGTGCACCGGCGCCGCGGACTGGCCAGCTGGCTCGTTCTCGAAGCGGAGAGGATCGCGCACGAGAAGGGGTGCGTCGGTGCTGGGACATGGACGTTCAATTGGCAGGGTCCCGAGTTCTACCCGATCATCGGCTACAAGCTCTGCGGTGTCTACGACGGATACCCGTTCGGGATCACCGAGCACATCCTCGCTAAGAGACTGCCGGATGCAGCGTCATGGCTTGCGGTCCGGAAGCACATCGAACGGAACCAGCGCGACGGCTACGCGCTTGTCGCGCAGCCAACAGACGACGACATGCGCGTCGTCTACCGCGGGTTCCACGAGTTCTGTGTACGCAACGCCGGGGAGGAGATGAACACCCCGGGGATTGCCGTTCGTCTGGCGCTGAAGGACCCGGCGGGCCAGGTTGTCGGCGGTCTCGACGCGGCGACGACGATCCGGACCATGGTGCTCGAAGCGATCTGGGTGGACGAGCGCTTTCGTAGAGCCGGACACGGGCGCCGGCTCCTCCTTGAGGCTGAGCGGATCGCGAAGGAAGCCGGTTGCAGCGCGGTGAGCACCCATTGCCTCTCGTTCCAGGCGCCCGAGTTCTTTCATCAGGCGGGGTACACCACGTACGGCAGGGTGGACGTCGCCGTGGACGGGCACACGGAGCACCTCCTCATCAAGAGGCTCTAGACGTGTAGCGGGGAGTGGCGGCGTGAACCTCCGGGCGCGCGCGAGCTACCTACCTTCGTGTCCGGCCTCAGCCCGGCGAGACGCTGGCGAGGCGCGAGAGAGGAGGAGTCGAAATGATGAGTGCGCTGCCGGCTGGCTGGTCCGAGCGAGCCCCGACATTCCGTGACGTCGACATTGCCGTCCGCTTCATGAACGAGCGATCGCAGAAGCTCTACGGCGACAACCAGGTGACGCGCGAAGTCGTCGAGGTGTGGTGGAAGAGCCCGCGGCTCGACCTTGCGCGGGATGTGCGTCTCGTGTTGGACGCGCGGGGCGAGCTTGCGGCGATGGCCAACATCGGCAATCCCGGCGAGCCGTACGCGGAGATCGCGTGCGGCGGCGTGGCACACCCGGCTCACGAGGACGACAGCGAACTCTGGGACTGGCTTCACGTCTGGGCCCTTCAACGAGCGCAGGACCTCGTCCCGCTCGCTCCTCGCGGGATCCGGGTGGCCGCTCATGCCATGATCGCCTCGGGCGATGCGGCTCGTCGCGCTGCCCTCGAGCGGGCCGGATTCAAGGCCGTTCGCGTCGCCAACCACATGCGCATCGACCTTGAGTCCGAGATCCCGGCCCCGCGTTGGCCGGACGGCGTGCGCCTGCGGACAGCCGACGTCGAGGCCGACCTGCCTTTGCTCGTCGCCCTGTACCTCGATGCGTGGCGCGATCATTGGGGCTTCGTCGAGGAACCGTTTGACCAGGTCCTGGCCACGTGGCGCCAGGGCATCGAGGCGGACGGCGACCGCTTCGACCCTTCCTTGTGGTTCCTGGCCGTCGAGGGGGAGGAGGTCGTCGGGATCTCGCTGTGCAACGCGCACATCGCCGGCGACGCGACGCGCGGGTACGTCCAGGCGCTCGGCGTGCGGCCGGCGTGGCGCAAGCGCGGCGTGGCGCTCGCCCTCCTGCACCACACGTTCGGCGAGTTCCGCCGCCGGGGCTACGCGGCCGTCGAGCTCGACATGGACTCGCAGAACCTGACTGGTGCCCTGCGCGTGTACGAGCGCGCCGGGATGCGCGCGGTGCGTCAGGCCTATTCCTACGAGAAGGAGCTGCGCCCCGGGATCGACCTTGCGACGCGCGCGCTGGTGACGTAGATGCCTCGCCACGTCTGCTAGGATGTGCCGGGTTCTCATGGCGTCGCTACGCGCGCGCTGTGGCTCGGTCTCGAGGAGGTCTGGAGATGGCGGAGCGGGAGCGGTTCTTCTACCTCGACAACCTGAAGGTCGGGTTGACGATGCTTCTCATCGCACACCACGTCGGGCAGGCATACGGCCCGACGGGCGGTTCGTGGCCCATCCAGGAGGCGGCGCGGGCGGCGATCCTCGGGCCGTTCTTCACTGTGAACCGCTCGTTCTTCATGAGCCTCTTCTTCCTCATCTCGGGGTACCTCGTGGCGCGGTCGTACGACGCCAAGCCCGGTTGGCCGTTCGTGAAGGGACGTCTCCTGCGACTCGGCCTGCCGATCCTCGCCTTTGCGCTTCTGATGATTCCGCTCCAGCTCTTCGTCTTCCCGGCACCGGGCACGAGCGAGCCGGGCACGGTGTGGCCGCTCGACGTCGGCACCTTCTGGTTCTTGCAGCATCTGCTCCTGTTCAGCCTCGGCTATGCTGCATGGCGGACGCTCCTCGGGCGACGGGACGCTGAGCGCCACGATCGCCCGCTCCGCGCGTGGCAAGTCGCCGTCTTCGCGACCCTCCTTGCGCCGATCCTCGGGCTCATCCGCATCCCCTTCCCCATTGACCGCTGGGATCACCTGTTGGGCTTCTTCCGCGTCATGTTTGCCGACCTACCGCGCGACCTCGCGTTCTTTGTCCTGGGCGTCGTGGCCTTCCGTCGGAAGTGGTTTGAGACGGTCTCGCCGCGGGCCGGTTGCGCGTGGCTCGGCGTCGGCGCGGCGTTGGCCGCGTTCTGGTATGCCTTCGCTCTCGGGCTCTATCGAGTGATTCCCCTGCAAGGGACGACGTTTGACATCTTCCGTGTGGCGTGGGAAACCTTCCTCTGCACCGCCCTGTGCATCGGACTCGTCGTTCTGTTTCGCCAGCGCGTGACTGCGCATGGCAAGCTGGCGCAGGCACTCGGGAGAGCTCAGTACGCGGCCTATCTCTTCCACGTGCCGGTCATCTTGGCGATCCAGTCTGCCGCGCTCGGAGTCCCTTGGCAGCCGTTCGCCAAGTTCGCTGTGGTGACCGCGCTCAGTGTGCCGGCCACATTCGCGGTGGCACACGCAGCGCGAAAGCCGCTCTGTCTGTAGGTTGGGCGCGCCGCTGCAGCCAGGGTCGGATCCCACTTGACCCGACCGCGCTTCGGAGTAACATCACACTGTTCGCCTGCTCGCAGGCCCGCCCGGATGGAGGCGGCGGAGGAGGGACCCTTGATCAAGATGGGTGAGATACAGGTAAACATCCGCTTCGACGCGGGCACCGTCGAGCGGCTGTTCGCCGACCCCGAAGCGGCGCTCGCTGACGCGGAAGGCTTCTGGGAGAGGGAAGAGCCGATGCACTACGCACGCGGCTGGCACGAGGCGGTCAGCGTGCCCATGGACTTCGATGTCTTTCGCACGGTCGTCCGCGAGATCGTCGCGCTGCCGGCGAGTGGACGCACGCAACACCCGGCGTTGCAGATGACGCGACGGGTCATGCAGCAAGAGGAGCGATTCCTCGCTCTGGGCGTTCCTCACGTGTGCAGTCTGCTACCCGACCTGCCGGCAACGCTCGACATCCGCGTGCTCTTCGCTGGAGGGCTCCGGGTGAATGCATTCGCGTACGAGCAGGTGGTCGTCAACGTGACCTCCCGCTTCTGGCACGAAGCCGACCTCTCGATCGATGACCGGGCGTCGTGGGTCCTGAACATGCTGGTCCACGAGTGCTGGCACGGCGGCTTCTGTGAGAACGCCGAGCGCTGGACGGACGCACGACTCGACGACGAGGCCCTTCAAGGGCTTCTTGGAAACATCCAGAACGAAGGCATCGCGACCTACGTGAACTACACGGCTCAGGAGTTCTTCCCCGCACTGGCCGATCAAGATTTCCGCATGCTCGACGACCCAGCGGCCGTTGCGCGCAAACTAGAGACGATGAACGAGATCCTTGCTCAGCGGCACGTACTCGATGAGGCGGGGCTGCGCGACCTGGCGTGGAAAAAAGGTGTGCTCGGCCGCGCCTTCTATGTCGGCGGCGCGCACATGGCGAGGACGATTGACGCGCGTCTAGGCCGCCCGGCACTCGTGGCGACCATCGCCGCGGGTCCGCGGTCCTTCGTCATGGCGTACAACGCCGTTGCGGATCCAGTCCTGCGCGTGGACCTTGCCGCGGGCGCGTGAGATGGCGCTGCGACGTGATGCGGCCAGACGGGGGAGCGGGCTGTGACGCCGCCTGGCGGCGAATGGACAGGGCGAGGGGCTCCGAGACTGCAACACGGTGCCCCCCCCCCAAGCAGGGGCGCATGAAGCGCGAGCTGGTCGAAGGGCATGGGGACGTTCACGGCGATCTGGGCCGGCCAGCTGTTGTCCATGCTCGGCGCTGGGATGACGCAGTCTGCCATGACGGTCTGTTCAGGTTTCTGCGCGCGAGGGAGGTCGCTCACAAGAGCATCACACTGTTCTTCTGCTTTGGCCAGGGAATGAACCCGAGCGAGACGAGACCGCGACGCACATGGGGCAGGATGGTGCGGCGACCGGAGAGTCAGGAGTGAGGGAATGAAGCGCGAGCAGTGGAAGGGCATGGGGACGTTCACGACGATCTGGGCCGGCCAGCTGTTGTCCATGCTCGGCACCGGGATGACGCAGTTCGCCATGACGATTTGGGCGTGGCAGAAGACGGGGCAGGCCACGGCGCTGGCCTTGGTCGGCGTGTGCGCGTTCGCTCCGGTGGTGCTGATCAGCCCGCTGGCTGGGGCGATCGTCGACCGAGCGAATCGTAAACTGCTCATGATCCTGTCCGACCTTGCGGCCGGCGTGGGCACGTTGACGATCCTGCTCCTTCACCTCACCGGGGCGCTCGAGATCTGGCACCTGTACATCACGGTGGCGTGCATCGGCGTATTCGGGGCATTCCAGTTCCCAGCCTACTCGGCGACGATCAGTGTGCTCGTCGACAAGTCCCAGTACGCGCGGGCCAGCGGGATGATGTCGCTTGCGGGCTCGGTTTCCGGCGTGTTTGCGCCGATCGCAGCCGGCGCGCTCCTTGCGCCGATCGGCATCGGCGGGATCCTGGGCGTTGACCTGGCCACGATGTCCGCGGCCATCCTGGTGCTCCTTGTGGCCAGGATTCCCCAGCCGCAGACGTCGAGCGAGGGGCGGGCGGCGCGGTCCGGGCTGCTGCGCGAGGCCGGGTTCGGGTTCCGCTACATCCTGGCGCGGCCCGGGTTGCTTGGGCTGTTGGGAATGTTCTTCCTGTTCAACGTGACGACCACGTTTGGCTTCACGGTCCTTGCACCGATGATCCTCTCGCGGACGGGCGACAACAGCCTCATCCTGGGGAGCGTGCAGTCCGCGGCGGGCATCGGCGGCGTCGTCGGCGGCGTGCTCCTGAGCCTGTGGGGAGGGCCGAAACGGCGCGTGCACGGCGTCCTCATGGGCTGCGCGCTCGGCGGGTTGGTCGGTCTGGTGGGCGTGGGCGTGAGCCGGTCGCTGCCGTTCTGGGCGGGGACGATGTTCGCGATGGCGATGGTCTTTCCGACCGTCAACGCGTCGAGCCAGTCGATCTGGCAGTCCAAGGTCGCGCCCGACCTGCAGGGGCGCGTCTTCTCGGTGCGGCTGATGCTGGCGCAACTCGGGACGCCGCTGGCGATGCTCTTGGCGGGTCCTCTGGCCGACCGCGTGTTCGAGCCGGGGATGCGGGCGGGCGGCGCGCTGGCCAGGACCTTTGGCCCGCTCGTCGGCACCGGGCCGGGGGCCGGCATGGCGTTGATGCTCGTCTTCGGCGGGCTCCTGGCTGCTGCCGCCGCGCTAGGGGCCTACGCGTACCGGCCACTGCGCACGGTCGAGGCGACGCTGCCGGACCACGACGTGGCCGAACGCAGCGCGGCTGCGGTCGCGGCGACGCCGCAGGCCTCGTAGGGTCACGGCTTCTCGCGGCGGAGCCTGGCGCGCAGCGCGGCGTCGACCGACCTGGGGACAAACTTCGACACGTCGCCTCCGTACGAGGCGACCTCCTTCACCATCGAGGAGGCGAGGAAGCTGTAGTTTCCCGCGGTCATGAAGAACACGCTCTCGTACTCAGGCGCCAGGTCGCGGTTGGCCAGGGCCATCTGAAACTCGTACTCGAAGTCCGAGTTGGCGCGCAGGCCGCGGACGATCGCGTCAGCGTGGTGAGCGCGCGCGCACTCGACGAGCAGGCCGTCGAAGCTCGTGACCTCGATGTCTCCCAGGCCCTCCTCGTCCAATGCCTGCCGCGTCAGCGTGACGCGTTCGCCGAGCGTGAACAGCGAGTTCTTCTGTGGGTTGGCGACGACGGCGATGACGAGTCGGCTGAACAGCTTGCGCGCCCGGCGCGCGATGTCGATGTGCCCGTGCGTGATGGGATCAAAGCTGCCGGGGTAGATTGCAATGGCCATGGTGTCACGATCGTACACCAGGCGTCGCTGCCCGGCAAAGACCTAGGACTCGGAAGGGCCGACTGTGACGAGGTTAACGCGGTCGGGGTGGTTGTAGCGGAGCACGGCCTCGCGCACGGCGTCGGCGTCGACAGCCGCGAGGCGGGCGAGGATGGCGTCGGGGGAGAGGATCTCTCGTTCGGAAAGGGCCGCGTTCCCGAGGCGCATCGCCCGATGCATGTTCGACTCGAGCCCGAGGATCAGCGACCCGCGCAATCGCGACTTGGCCAACGCCAGCTCCTCTTCGGGCACGGCCTCCGCGCGGAGTCGCGCGAGCTCCTCGAGCAGCAGCGCGGACACCGCGTCGGCCGTGTTCGGCGCCACGGCGGCGTAAGAGAGCCAGAACCCCGTGTCGCTGAACCGGCTCACCGCGCTCTGGACCGCGTAGGCCAGGCCACGCTCCTCGCGGATCGCGACGAACAGCCGCGAACTCGTCCCGTCGCCGAGCACCGCGTTGGCCACCTCCAGCGGGTAGCGGTTCTTGTCCCCGGCCAGCGGACCCGGCAGCCCGAGGTAGACGTGCGTCTGGCCAGTGGGTTGGTGATGGTGGGCGCGCAGCGGCTGGAAGACGGGCGCACGCCGACTCGGCGCGGGCGACGCGCTGGGCGGGACGGACGAGACGCCGCGCTCGACGTCGGCGACGAACGCGTCCACGTCCATGGCTCCCGCTGCCGCGACCACCATGTTCGCCGGCCGGTAGAAGCGCGCGTGGTGCGCTGCGACCTCGTCGCGTGTTACAGACTCCATCGACGCCCGCGTTCCGAGCACCGGGCGAGACAGGGGGTGGCAGTCGGCCCACAGCCCGTTGACGAACTGGTCAAACGCGCGCTGTTCAGGATCGTCGTCGTAGCCGCGGATCTCCTCCAGGACGACATTGCGCTCCAGCTCGATCCGATCCGGCGTGAACGCGGGGTGACCGACGAGATCGAGGAGGAGGTCGGTTGCCTTGGCCAGGCCGTCCGCGGGCACGTCGGCGTAGAACACCGTCGATTCCTTGCTCGTGGCCGCGTCGAGGAACCCGCCCACCGAGTCAATCTCCTGCGAGATGCGCAGCGCGCTGCGCGACGTCGTGCCCTTGAACAAGAGGTGCTCGAGGAAGTGCGCGAGGCCCGCCGCGCCCGGCGGGTCGTCCCGCGAACCGACGTTGATCCACACGCCGACGCTCACGGAACGGGACTGCGGAACCCCCTCGGCGAGGATCCGCAGCCCGTTGTCCAGCGTGAAGCTCTTGGCGCCAGCGTAGAGCGTCGCGCCTACCACCGATCCTCGAATCCGCTTGCTGACTCCTCCTCGGATTGCAGAGGCTCGATGTCGACGGCCGGCGGTGGCGCGTCTTCTTTGCGGGCGTGAGGGCGTCGGTGCCGGTCGGCATCCCGACGCGCCTCGTCGCGGCCCTCCGCGCTGCGGGCGTTGCCGCCGCGGCCCTCAGGACTGCGTCCTTCGGGACTGCGGCCCTCGGGACTGCGTCCCTCGGGACCGCGTCCCTCCGGGCTGCGCTCTTCTGGGCTCCGACGGCGCTCGCTTCGCTCCCCATCGGACGGCGGCACCTCGGGCTCCGCGTCGCGCTTCTTTGCGCCGTCTGGCTCGACGCGGCGCAGCTTGTAGCGACCGCGCTCATCGATGTTCAGCACCTCGACGCGGACCGGATCGCCCGTTCGCACCACGTCCGTCACCCGGCGCACGTAATCGCTCGAGAGCTCTGAGATGTGGATCAGCCCGGTCACATCCTGGGCCAGCTCGACGAACGCGCCGTAGTCGGTCGTGTTCGTCACCGTCCCGTCGAGGATGTCACCCTGCTTGATCTGTGGCGCAGGCGCCGGTTCGGGACGCCTCTCGCTACGACGGCCGCCGTCGCGATCGCCGCGATCCCCGCGGCGGCCGCGCGGCTCGCGGCTCCGCGGCTCGTGCTGTCCGGGCTCCTCGCCCTCCTCGAGCCGGCGCAGATCGGGCCGTCCCATCTTGTCCTGGCCGATCACTTCGATCGTGATCTCGTCACCGACCGACACGATGTCGCGCACGCTCTCGACATAGCCCGAGGCCAGGTTCGAGACGTGGACCAAGCCCTCGGCGCCGCCGCGCAGCTCGACGAACGCGCCGAAGTCGACGATGCGCGTGACGTGCGTCTTCAGGACCGTCCCGACCTCGAGCTCCGACGTCATGTCTTCTACGCGTTCCTTGGCCGCCTCGGCCGACGCACCGTCGACCGCCGCGATGCGTACTGTGCCGTCATCGGCGATGTCGATCTCCGCCCCCGTGTCCTCGATGATCTGGCGGATCGTCTTGCCTCCCGGTCCGATGACCAGGCCGATCTTGTCCACCGGGATCGTGATCGTGATCAGCTTTGGCGCGTACGGCGACAGCTCCTCGCGCGGCATCGCGATGGCGCTCTCCATGGCGTCGAGCACCGCGGACCGCGCGCGCTTGGCCTGATCGAGCGCGCGCCGCAAGGTCGCGCTGTCGATGCCGCCGACCTTCACGTCGAGCTGGAAGCCCGTCACGCCGTCACGCGTTCCGACCACCTTGAAGTCCATGTCGCCGAAGTGGTCTTCGGTCCCAAGGATGTCGGTCAGGATCACGCGACGGTTCGTCGCCGCGTCTTCGATCATGCCCATGGCGACGCCGGCGATGGCCTTCCGAATAGGAACGCCAGCGTCCATCATCGCGAGGGATGCCGAGCAGACCGTGGCCATCGACGACGAGCCGTTCGACTCGAGGATCTCCGACACGACGCGCACAACGTACGGGAAGTCCTCCTCGCTCGGGATCACGGCTTGGAGTGAGTTCTCCGCGAGGTAGCCGTGTCCGATCGACCGGCGGCTGGGCGAGCCGATGCGGCCCACCTCGCCCACCGAGAACGGCGGGAAGTTGTAGTGGAGCATGAACCGCTTGCGACCGTCGAGCATCATCTGGTCGATGATCTGCTCGTCTGTGCGCGTCGCACCGAGTGTGACGATACCCAGGCTCTGCGTCTCGCCTCGCGTGAACAGGGACGAGCCGTGCGTGCGGGGCAGGACGCCGACGCGGCACGAGATCGGGCGGAGATCCTCTGGGCGGCGTCCGTCGAGGCGCAGGCCGCGGTCGAGGATCTGCTCGCGCATGTAGTCCCGCAGCAGAGTGTCGACCTTGCCGCCCACATCCGCGACGCTCGTCGGGACTAGAACGCCCGCCGGGTCGCGTTGCGCCAGCTTCTCGATGGCCCGCTCCCGCAAGACGTCGACGTAGTCGGCGCGGGCCTGCTTGCCGCCGAGGTTGTGCAGGTTCGGGAACTCATTCCAGACCAGATCGCGCACGGTGTGGATGTCGACCGAGCCTTCCGCCGGCACGGCCTCTGCGACCACGGACTTCACCGGCGCCACGCGATCCGTAAACACCCTCTGCAGCTCGATGATCTGGCGGATCGACGCATGCGCGCGTTCGATCGCCTCCACCACCTCGTCCTCGGACAGCTCGTCCATCATCCCTTCGACCATGGTCACGGTCTTCTCCGTGCCGGCGACCGTGATGTCGACGCCGCTGGTGGCGCACGTCTCGGCGTCGGGGTTGACGACGAACTGACCGTCCTTGCGGCCGACTTTGACCGCCGCGATCGGTCCCTGGAACGGCGCGCTGGAGATCATCAGGGCCGCCGAAGCGCCAAGGATCGCCACCACGCCCGGCGAGCAGTCAGGCTCCGCCGACAGGACGGTTGCGATGACCTGAACCTCCTCGTTGTAGCCATCCGGGAACAGGGGTCGGATGGGGCGATCGATCATGCGGCCGCTCAGCACGGCGGCATCGCTTGGCTTGCCTTCGCGCTTGAAGAACCCGCCGGGGATCTTGCCGGCGGCGTAGAACCGCTCTTCGTAGTCCACCCGCAGGGGGAAGTAGTCCTGCGCTTCCTTGGCCTTGGCTGTCACGACCGTCACGAGCACGTGGGTGTCTCCGTAGGTCGCCAACACGGCCCCATCGGCCTGGCGGGCGATCTGCCCTGTCTCGAGGGCCAGCTCCTTCCCGTTGAACAGAATGCTTTCACGAATGTACATAGAGATACTCAGACTCCTCGGATGTCGAGGCGCTCGATGAGCGTCCTGTACGCCGACAAGTCACGGCGTTTGATGTACTTTAGAACCCGCCGGCGCTGGCCGACGATTCGTCGTAGTCCGCGTTGCGAACTGAAGTCCTTCTTGTGTTGGTTGAGGTGTGCGGTGAGTTGCTCGATGCGCTCTGTCATGAGCGCGACCTGCACGGCTGCGGATCCAGTGTCCTTGTCGCCTTGTCCGAACTCCTGAACGATGGCCGCCTTCTTCTCCGACGTCAGACCCATAGACAATCCTCCTCCTCCGTCCGAGGGGGGGAGACTCCACCCTCCCAGGCGGGGTAGTCACGCGCCGCGCAGCCTCTGGGCGAGGCGCGCGACCTCTGATTGTACCCACTCCTCGTCGATGACGAGCAACCGCCGGTCCCTCAAGAGCGCGCGGCCGTCGACGAACACGTCCGTGACGTCGCCGCACTGCGCGGCGAAGAGGAGAGTGGACGTCGCGCCGTGCGGCGGCGCGGCGTGCGCGCCGCGCATGTCCACAAGGACCAGGTCCGCCGGGTCCCCGGGTTCCAGCGCGGCCTTGGAGAGCCCGAGAGCGCGCCGTCCGTCGGCCGTCGCCATGGCCAGCGCCGCGCTCGATGACAGGGCGAGCGCGTCTTGCCCCCTTGCGCGCGCAAGGAGACAAGCGAAGCGCGTCTCCTCGAGAACGTCAAGGCGGTCGTTCGACGCCGCCCCGTCCGTCCCAACGGCCACGCAGACGCCGACCGCGCGCAGATCGGCGAGGCGCGCGATGCCGCTACCGAGCTTCCCGTTGCTCTTCGGGCAGTGGGCGACCCGGACATCGTGCCGCGCGAGCACCTCGAGATCGTCATCACTCAAGTGCACGCAATGCGCCGCCAGCACCGGACCCTCGAGCGCGCCGAGGCGTTCGAGGTAGGCGGGCGGCGTGAGGCCCGTCTGCGCGCGCCACGACTCGACCTCGTGCCGGGTCTCCGCGACGTGCGTGTGCACGAGGAGGCCGCGGCGCGCGGCCGCCCTCGTCGCGGCGCGCCAGACGTCCTCGCCGCAGGTGTAGACCGCGTGGGGACTGATCGCGACCGCGATCCGGCCGCTGCCAGCGCCGTGCCACGCGTCGGCGAGGCGTTCGGCCGTTTCCAGTTCCTCTCGTCCCCCGGCAGCGAGCGACGGTGCGACCATGCCGTAGGAGAGGACGGCGCGAAGGCCGCTGGCTTCGACCGCGCGAGCGACCGCGTCGGCGTGGAAGTACATGTCCGCGATCGCAACTACCCCGTTGCGGATGGACTCCGCGAGCGCGAGGAGCGAGCAGACGTAGACGTCTTCGGCGGTCATCCGTCTCTCGATCGGCCAGACATGGTCGGTCAGCCACGCGTGCAGCGGCACGTCGTCGGCGAGGCCGCGCAACAGCACCATCGGCAGGTGCGTGTGGGCGTTGACGAACCCGGACAGAGCGACTCGTCCCCGTCCGTCAATGACCTCATCGTCCGCCGGCCACGAGGCGTCGGGGACGCCGACTCGGTCGATCGTCGAGCCCTCGATGCGAACGGAGACGAGGTCAGACGCAGGGAGTCGACGAACGTCTCTGAGGACCGTGCCCATGGTCTCCTTGGTTGCAGGGAACGGGCGCAAGCATACATCGCGCGCTGTGTTGACGCAACGGAGGCGTTCCGTGACGGGTTGTACGGTACGCGCAAGAGAAGATACGATAGGAGAGGATGGACAAGGGACAAATCGGTGCGGCCGGAGAGGAGCTGGCCTGTCGGTCTCTGCGCGAGGCGGGCTATCTCTTGGTCGCGCGCAACTGGCGGACCCGGTTGGGAGAGATCGACATCATCGCGCGCGACGGCGATGTGCTTGTGTTTGTCGAGGTGAAGGCCAGGTCCTCGCAGGGGTTCGGCGGCGCCGAAGGGGCGGTTGGGCCGGCCAAGCGCCGTCGCCTGATCGCGGCGGCGAAGCTCTTCTTTGCGGCAACGGGCTGTGAACTCGCTGCACGGTTCGACGTGGTGGCGATCGAGGCCGGCGGGGTGCGGATCGTTCGCGATGCCTTTCAGGAGGATGACGATGTTCGGTCGTCTGCTTAGTGGGGGCGTCTTGGGTGTCGATGCGCAGCTCGTCGAAGTCCAGTGCGACGTCGGCGGCGGACTCCCGTCGTTTCAGGTGGTCGGACTCCCCGACAAGGAGGTGTCAGAGAGCCGCGAACGCATTCGTAGCGCCATCCGCAACGCCGGGCTCTCCTTTCCCTCCGGACGCGTCACCGCGAACCTCGCGCCGGCCGACCTGCGCAAGCAGGGCGTCGGGTTCGACCTCCCGATCGCGCTCGGCATTCTGATGGCCTCCGGCCAGATCCGGCCCGCCGCCGCCCGCTGGCTCGTCGTCGGGCAGCTCGCCCTCGACGGCGAGGTCCGCGGCGTGCGCGGTGCCCTGCCGCTGGCATTGACCGCGCGACGGGAAGGACTGGAGGGGATCCTCGTTCCGGCGGAGAACGCTCGTGAGGCGGCGCTCGTGCCGGACTTGCCGGTGTACGCGATCGGCTCGCTGGGTGCGGCGATCGAGGCGTTGGGCGGCGCGGCGAGCCCGTGGACGCAGGCCGAGGCGCCTTGCGAAGACGCAAATCCTCCGCGCATCGAGCACGACCTCGCCGAAGTGCGGGGCCAGTGGGCTGCAAAGCGCGCGCTTGAGATCGCCGCGGCCGGCGGGCACAACCTCCTCTTTGTCGGCCCGCCGGGCGCGGGGAAGAGCCTGCTCGCCCGCTGCCTACCGGAGATCCTCCCGCCGTTGTCGCGGGACGAAGCCATCGACGTCACCCGCATCTACAGCGTGGCTGGGCTGCTCGCCGCGGGGGAGGCACTCGTCGCGCGGCGGCCGTTCCGCTCGCCCCACCACACGACGTCGTATGCGGGCATGGTCGGCGGCGGGCGCGGGGTGCCGGGTCCCGGCGAGATCACGCTCGCCCACTGCGGCGTCCTGTTTCTCGACGAACTCGCCGAGTTCGACCGCCGCGTGCTCGAGACGCTTCGCCAGCCCCTCGAGGACGAGGCCGTCGTCCTGGCGCGGGCGGGGATCTCGGTGCGCTACCCGGCCTCGTTCACGCTGGTCGCGGCCATGAACCCCTGCCCGTGTGGGCATCTGGGCGACGAGGCGGTCGCTTGCACGTGCACGCCGACCGACATCCGGCGCTACCGGCGCCACGTCTCCGGCCCGTTGGTCGATCGCATCGACCTGTTTGCTGACGTGCCGCGGCTGACGTCGCAAGAGCTGATGGACGGCGCGCCGGGCGAGGCGAGCCTGTCTGTGCGCGGGCGGGTGTTGTCGACGCGGGCGCGGCAGTGGGAGCGCGCGGGCGAGACGGGCGTGACGTCCAACGCGCGCTTGCGCGCAGACGGCCTGCGCACGCATTGCCGCCTCGACGCCGAGGGGGCGCAGCTGCTGCGACGGGCGATCGCGCGGTTTGCGTTGAGCGGGCGCGGACACGCCCGTGTGCTGCGCGTGGCGCGCACGATCGCCGACCTCGACGGGTCGAGCGACATCGGGCCGGGCCACATCGCCGAGGCTCTCCGTTACCGCACGGCCAGCGCACTGCGCGAGGCTTGAGGGACCTGCGCAGAAAACTCACAACGGCTCCACGGCGGGCGGCTACCCTTTGTTACCCGGGATCGCGGTACGCCGCATGGCCGGCACCTGGAAAGACTCGCGATGGGCTGGGATACTGAGCCACCGCTCGGTGTTTGTTGAGGAGGACTTGGATGAAGAAGCAGCTCTTCGCTGCGTTCGGGATGGCGTGTCTCGTGTTCCTGGCCGGCGCGACGATCGGCTGGGGGGCGGACCTTGTGTTCCCCATCGAGATCACGCGCATCACCATCGACGGCAATGATCGCGTCGCGCAGCGTGAGGTGGAGAAGGCGATCCTGCTCCGAGTCGGAGACACGCTGAGCGGGTACTCGGACCTGCAGCCCACGTCAAAGGCGATTCTGGACTCCGGCTGGTTCAGCGAGGTCAACCCGCTGCTCACCCAAGACGGCCAGGTGACGTTCCGTGTCGTCGAGAACCCGACGATCCGCAAGATCGAGATCACCGGCAACACCCACACGCGCGACGTCAGCGTGTTCGGCGTGAAGCTCTTTGAGGTCCGCATCATGCCGACGTGGCGGGTTCGTCAAGTCCTTCGTGAGAACGACATCCGCAAGGGCGACACATTCCGCTCGGCCGACCTGTCCGCGGCGTTGCAGGCCGTCGTCGAGGCGTACCGAGAGCGGGGCTACGTCCTGGT
The DNA here is from genome assembly GCA_041302525.1 of Candidatus Bipolaricaulota bacterium. Lineage (GTDB taxonomy): Bacteria > Bipolaricaulota > Bipolaricaulia > UBA7950 > UBA9294 > CAIOGO01. Next base: position 22,961 of record JBFYQX010000054.1, read on the forward strand.
GATGATCGGTGACGTGCAGACCGGAGAGACGCTGTCGATCGACGTCATCGAAGGGCGCGTCGCGTCGAACCGCGTCACCGGGTTGTCCACCGTCCCGGTTGAGGTCGCTGAGGAGATGATCGACCTGCCGACCGACCAGGTGCTGCGGCAGGCCGAGCTGAGCGCGGTGGTGGGCCGTCTGCGCGAGTCGGTCTACTTTGCGAACGTGGACGTCGTGCCGTCGGCAGGTCCGACGCGCGACAGCGTCGTGCTCACGTGGGCTCTCACGGAGCGCATGCTCCTGCCGACTCCAGCCGAGATTCGTTCGATCGCTCTGGAAGGCATCACGGCGTTCCCCGCAGACGTCCCGGTGCGCGAGATCAGCGCGCTGCCCCCAGGGATCGTGGACAACTACGCCGTGCTGCGGGCGCTTGAAGGGGTGTTCGACCTGTACGTGCGCGCGGGATTCGTCATGACGCGCTTCTCGGCGCCGCGCATCGAAGGAAACACGCTCTGGCTCCGCGTGGACGAAGGCCTCGTCGCCGAGATCGCGCTCGACGAGAAGACCCTGACGCGGAGGCGCGTGCTCGACAAGACCCTGGAGATTCGCGTCGGGCGCATCCTGACGCGCAACGATCTGCGGGTCTCGTACCAACGCCTGGGGGCGCTCGGCTACTTCGACAGCATCGTCATCGACCCGCAGTGGACGGACGAAGGCGTTCGCGTCGCCGTGTCGTTGTCAGACAAGAAGACCCTTGGCGGCCTGAACGGCTCGCTGGCGTTCGAGCCGGCGACCGGCGGGCTGGTGGGGGAGCTGTCGGTGAAAGAGCGCAACATCCTCGGCTCCGGCCAGGACGTGTCGCTCACCTACAAGCGTGGCGTGTCGCCGGAAGGGAAGCCGGAGGCCTCGACGTGGGAGCTTGGCTACAGCACGCTGGCGACATGGTCGGAGTTTGATCGGATTGCCATCGACGTGTACCGCAAGACCGAGGCGCGCTCGCGCGACGACGCGTCGGAGACCTATCTGACGCTGGGAGGCGACATCCGCTTCAGCTACCCGGTCGCCGACTACACCGACTTCGTGCTTGGCTATCGCCACGACCTCGAGCGCAAGGTGGGGGAGGTCGCGTGGCAGCCGGTCGACGCCCTCACGCTCTCCGTGCAGGAGGACTCGACCGACGATCCGATCTTCCCGATGCGTGGGGCGCGGCGCTCCATCGGCCTGGAGAAGGCGGGTGGTTTTGCCGTGGGCAAGGAGTACACGAAGCTCGACATGACGTGGACGTGGTTCGTGCCGTTCTACGATGACCTCTTGCCTGTCGCGATGGATCGTGCGCTCGCCGTGCGGCTGAAGGCGGGTTTGGGCGACCGCGGGCTGGCGGGGCCGCAGGCGTACGAGCTTGGAGGCCCGACCACCGTGCGCGGCCTCGACAGCGAGACGGTGCAACGAATGATCGTAGCGAACATCGAGCACCGTCTTCGGCTGACGGAGGGGTTCGTGCTGACGTCGTTCGTCGACCTCGGGCTCGACCTGGATGAGATCCGGTTCGACGCCGTCAAGGCGACGACCGGGTTCGAGCTCGGCATCTCGGCCGCCGGCGTGTTCGTCCGTCTCGACGTCGTCTGGTCTCTGAGCGAGGACGCATCGTGGATGCCGAGGTTCGACTTCGGTTTCGGACCGATGTTCTAGGTTGCCGAGGGCGCGATTCGGTACACTGTCTGGGATAGGGTTCGCGAGGTAAGGAGGAAGTCTATGACGCGGGGTCCCCTTTGGATCGTCGTGGCCGTCCTGGCGCTGATTCTTGCGGCGGGCGCGCTGGTGGTGCAGTTTGTCGTCCCGGCGAAGGGCGGGGGCGCAAGCAGCGCGGAGATTGAGGGCTTGCGCGCGCAGGTGGCCGCGATCAAGAGCGGCGCGGGCCTGAAGGTTGGATACGTCAACGTGGACAATGCGTTCAAGGTGTTCCTGAATGCCGTGGCGGACATCAGCCAGCGCAGCGCGGACAAGCGCCAGGAGATCACCGACCTGGGGACGTCGTACGCGGCCGGCACCGTGAAGCAGGACGTCTACCAGAAGAGGCTTGGCGAGCTTCAGGTCGAGCTTCTCGACGCCAACATCATGGTCTACTCGGGCGTCCTCGATCGTATGATCGCCTCGGGGGACTTCGCCGATCTGCGTTCGGAACTGCAGCGCGTGCGCGCGCAGGTGCAGGAAGTCGTCGATGCGTCGAAGAACCTGGTGTCGATGGTCAAGGGCGGGGCGATGAGCACGACCGAGCTGCAGACGCGCCAGGCGCAGGTGCAGACGGCCTACACCCAGATCGAGACGATCGTCAACCAGGCCTGCGCGGTGAAGATCCAGCAGGCGGCGCAGAAGGTTGCGATCCCGCGCGGCTACGATCTTGTTCTGTTGCAGAAGAACGTCGTCTTGTACTCCAGCCCGGCCACGATCACGGACATCACGGAGTTCGTGAAGACCGAGATTGCTGACTACTTGTAGCTGCGAGGAGCCCCCGTGCTGGACGTCGAGGCGCTGAGGAAGAGGATCCCGCTTCGGTATCCTTACCTGATGCTGGATCGGGTCCTCGAGGCGAGTCCCGAGCGCGTCGTCGCGCTGAAGAACGTCTCGATCGGGGAGCCGGTCTTCCAGGGCCACTTCCCGGAGCCGTTTCCGGCCATCCTGCCCGGGACGCTCGTCCTCGAGGCGATGGCTCAGACGGCGGCCTTCTTGCTCGTGGGCGCGGCGGCGGATGCCGATGCCCCGGCGCTGGGCTACCTTGTCGGCGTCGATGGGGCGCGGTTCCGACGGAAAGTGGTCCCTGGCGACCAGCTGCGTCTCGAGGCGCGCCGCGTGCGCGGGCGTCGTGGGCTCGTCGTGGCCGAGGTGTCGGCGACCGTCGACGGGGAGCTTGCTGCGGGCGCGACGTTGTCGCTCCTCCTGGCGGGCGAAGGGGACGCGCCGCATCCTTGATCGAGTGCATCGCGAACCTCAGTGAAGGACGGGACGCAGCGGCCATCGAGGCGATGGCCGCTGCGGTCTGTCGGTCGCCGGCGCGCCTCCTCGACGTGCACTCCGACGGCGACCATCATCGCTCGGTGTTCACCTTTGTCGGGACGCCGGCGCACGTCGAGCGCGCGGCGCTCGCCTTGGCGTGCGAGGCGGTTGCGCGCATCGACCTCCGCGCCCACCGGGGCGTGCATCCGCGGATCGGGGCCGTGGACGTGCTACCCTTCGCGCCGCTCGGCGACGCGACGATCGAGGACTGCGTGGCGATCGCGCGGCGCGTTGGGGAGCAGATCGCAGTCGCGTTGGGCGTTCCCGTGTACCTCTACGCTCGCGCCGCGTCCCGTCCCGAGCGCGCCTCCCTCGCGGCCCTGCGTCGCGGTGGCCTGGCCGGGCTGGAGGAGCGGATGGCCGATCCCGCCTGGAAGCCCGACTTCGGCCCGGCGTGGCTCCATCCCACGGCGGGTGCGGCTGCGGTGGGCGGGCGCCCGCCGCTCGTCGCGTACAACGTCGTCCTCGACACGTCCGACCTGGCCGTCGCGCGCTCCGTGGCCTCGGCGGTGCGGGCTGCGGGCGGCGGCCCGCCTGGCGTGCAGGCCCTGGCGTTCTTCCTCGAGAGCGCGCGCTGCGCCCAGGTCTCGATGAACCTGACCCAGGTCGAGTCCGGCTGCGTGGCGGCGGCGTTCGATCGAGTCCGTGACCTGGCGGAGGCTTGCGGCACACGCGTTGCGTGGAGCGAGCTGGTCGGCCTGGCGCCGCGCGTTGCCCTCACCGGGTGCACGACCGAGCGGCTGCGGCTGCGGGATCGGATGGAGGCGCACGTGCTGGAGGATCGCTGGGAGGCGGCATGAGCGCGAGAGGCCAAGGGTTCGCATCGCGCCACGTGCTGGTGGTTGGCTATGGCCTGACCGGTCGCGCGGCGGCGGCGTTCTTCGCGCGGCGCGGCATCGTCTTCTCGGTCAGCGAGGCGCGCGCCCTGGCTTCGGAGGACGAAGCGTGGCTGGCGGCGCACGCCGCGGCCGTGGAACAGGGAGGACACAGCGAGCAACTGCTTGCTGACGTGGACAGCGTTCTCGTGAGCCCCGGAGTGCCGGCCGACGCGCCGCTGCTTGTCGCGGCGGCGCGGCGCGACATCCCGGTCTGGTCTGAGCTCGACCTCGCGGCCGCGGCGGCCGGCGACCGCCGCATCATTGCGGTCACGGGCACAAACGGGAAGAGCACGACCGTCAGCCTCCTCGGCGAGCTGCTGACGGGCGCCGGCGTCTGCAACGTGGTGGCAGGGAACATCGGGATCCCTTTCCTTGACGTGATCGATCGTCCAGAGCCCTGGGATGTCGCGATCCTCGAAGTCTCTAGCTTCCAGCTCGAGCAGAGCCGATGGTTCCACCCGCATGTCGGCGCGTTGCTCAACCTCACGCCCAATCACCTCGACCGCCACGGCTCGATGGCCGCCTACACGGCCGCCAAGCTGCGGCTGTTCGCGCACCAGACGCCGTCGGACACGGCCATCCTGCCCGCCGACCTCGCATCGACTCTCGATCACGGGCGCGGCCGCCTGGTCGTCTACGATCGGCCGCTACCGGACCTGCCGCGGGGGAGCGATGAGGTCGGCGAAGTGCGCCGGCTCAACCTGGCCGCGGCGGTCACGGCGTGCCGCGAGGTGGTTCCCGGATTCGACGCGGCGACGCGCCACGTCGACGAGCTGCGTGCCGCCCTCTACCTTCCGCATCGGCAGCAGCCGGCCGGCGACGTGCGCGGCGTGCGGCTGATCAACGATTCGAAGGCCACGAGTCCGGCCGCCACGATCGCCGCGGTGCGGTCGACCCCCGGGCCGGTCGTCGTGCTCCTCGGAGGGCGATCGAAACGCGGCGGGTACGACGAGCTGGCCGCCTGCTTGTCCCGTGCGTCGGTGCGCGGGGTGATCACCTTTGGCGAGGCGCGCGACGAGCTCGCCGGCTGTCTTTCGCGCGCGGGCGTCGCACATGCTGTCGTCGCGGATCTCGCGGCCGCCGTCGCGGCCGGCCTGGACCTCGCTCGGCCGGGCGACGCGCTGCTCCTCTCTCCGGCCTGTTCAAGTTTTGATGCGTTCCGGAGCTACGAGGAGCGCGGGGTGGCGTTCGGACGCATCGTCCGGGGGTTGCCGGGCTTCACGCCGCCGGTCGCGGACAGCTAGCCACCAGGCGCTGGACATTGGTCCGCCTCGCGGCGGACCGTTCGTCAGATTTCGTTGGTCTCCCTTCCTTCGGTTGCGCGGACAGATGGCGTACGCATGACGTGGCGCCGAACGCGGAGCGCGCGGGCACCGCGCCGGCGCGAGTCCGTCTGCGTGGCGGCTGTGCAAGCGCGCGGCGCGACGTACGTGCGGGCGAAGGAGCGTGGCGGTGACCGGACGCGCCGATCGGGCGACGATGCTGACGACGTCCGTCCTGGTGCTTCTCGGTCTACTGACCTTGTACAGCGCGAGCGCGCCCTTCTCCCTGCGGCACTACGGGAGCGACCTGCAAATGCTGATTCGGCAGCTTGCTGCTGTGGGGGTCGGTGTCGTCGGGCTCGTCATCCTGGCCCGCTTTGACTACCACATCCTCCTCCGCGCCAACGGGCTCCTCCTGCTCGGGACGATGGGCCTGAGCGTGGTCACCCTACTCCCGCTTCCGATCTGCGTCGGGGGCTGCTGGCTCTCGTTTGGGTTCTTCGACCTACAACCGACAGAGTTCGTCAAGCTAGCTCTGATCCTCTACCTCGCCGGCTCCATCGCGCGGCGCGGCGTGCGCATGACGACGTGGGTCGAGGGCATCTTGCCATATCTCCTGGTGCTCGCCGTGCTCGGAGGCATCACGCTGTCGCAGCCGGACCTCGGGATGCTGGTCATGTTCGCCGGGATCACCGGCGTCATGCTCTTCCTAGGTGGCGCGCGGCGACGGCACCTTGCCCTCCTCGGCGCGGGCGCGGTGCCTCTGGTCTACGTCGCCATCCTCCTCGCGCCGTATCGGTTCGCCAGGCTCCTGTCGTTCCTCGACCCCAGCGCGTACAGCACGTCCTCCGGGTATCAGGTCATGCAGTCGATGATGGCGATGGGGTCTGGGGGGCTGTGGGGCCGTGGCCTCGGCGCGTCGCGCGCCAAGCTGTTCTACCTCCCGCAGGCGCACAACGACTTCATCCTCGCCGTCGTGGGCGAGGAGACCGGGTTGCTCGGTGTGGCCCTCGTCCTGGGCCTGCTTGGGTTCCTTGTCCTGCGGGCGTTTGCGATTGGCGAGAACGCGCCGGACGAGGAAGGGAGGCTTCTGGCGTACGGAATCGGCGGTGCTTTCGCTGTCCAGGTTTTGGTCAACGCCGGCGTCGTCCTCGGGATCCTGCCGGTGACGGGGCTGACGCTGCCGTTCTTCAGCGGCGGAGGCTCCTCGATCTTGCTCACGCTGGCGATGGTGGGGGTGCTGCTCAACGTGTCAACCCAAGGCGGACATCGATGAAGCTCGTGATGGCCGGTGGCGGGACCGGCGGCCACGTCTATCCCGCGGTGGCAATCCTGGACGAAATGCGGCGCGCGGACCCCGCGCTGGACGTGCTGTACATCGGAACCCGGCGGGGCCTCGAGGCGCGTGTCTTGGCCGGCCGATCGTGGGTCCGGTTCGTGCCGATCCGCGCTCGCGGGCGACAGCCCGGCGCGCCCCTAGACGCGCTGCGCGTCTTCTTCTGGCTGGCGATTGGGTTCGCGCAGACGGCCGTGGCGTTGCTGCGGTTCCGCCCTCACGTCATCGTTGGCGTGGGCGGGTACAGCTCGTTTCCCCCGGTGCTGTTGGGTGCGCTCGCGGGCATGGTCTTCCCTGTACGTACGGTCATTCACGAGCAGAACGCCGTCGCTGGCTTGGCCAATCGCTGGCTGGCGCGGTTTGTCGACCTGGTCCTGGTCTCCTACCCAACGTCCAAAGCGCAATTCCCGCGGACCCGGCGCGTCGTGACGACCGGGAACCCGATTCGCGCGGAGTTTCTCAGCGCACGGCGATCGGATGCGGGCTACGCGCGGTTCGGCTTGGATCCCCGCCGACGGACGGTGCTTGTGTTCGGCGGGTCGAGCGGTTCGTCCGACCTCGTGGACGAGGTCCTGGCCGGGATCCCCGAGCTTGCCCGCCGCGAGGAGGTTCAGGTGCTTCTCGTGACAGGAAGCGAAGCCACGGCGGCCGCTGTACGCCAGCGTCTTGGGGAGGCGGGGATCGGTAACGTGGTCGCGGCGGGGTACATCGAGGACATGGCTGTGGCGTTCTCGATCGCTGACCTGGTCGTGTCGCGCGCCGGCGCGACGACGCTGGCCGAGATCACGGGCTGCGGCAAGCCCTCGTTGCTTGTCCCCTGGCGTGGGGCGACAGATGACCACCAGCTAAGGAACGCACTCGTCCTCGAACGCGAGGAGGCGTGTCGTCTGGCGGGCGAGGAGATCATGGTACGACATCAGTTGGTGCGTGTCGTGCTGGACCTGGTGCGGGACGACGCGGCGCTGGCACGGCTGGGCCAGAACGCGCGACGCATGGGCCAGCAGGAAGCGGGGGCTTTGATTCGAAGAGAAATCCAGGGGCTGGTCAGGGAGGCGCGGGCGTGATGACACTCGGGCAGCGGGTGCACCTCGTGGGCATCGGGGGCTCCGGAATGAGCGGACTGGCATCCATCCTCGCGGCTCGGGGGGTGGCGGTGTCGGGATCCGACCTCAAGTGGAGCGCGGAGGCGGAGCGACTGGAGAAGCTCGGGATCCCGGTGCAGGTTGGGCACGATGGGGACGCCATCTCCGCGGACCTTGACGGCGTCATCATCTCGTCGGCGATCCCGGCCGACAACGCGGAGGTCATCGCGGCGCACGAGCGCCGCGTGCCCGTCGTCCGACGACTCCACGCGGTCCGCGATCTGCTCGCGGGCTACGCGAGCATCGGCGTGGTCGGAAGCCACGGGAAGAGCACGACCACGGCGATGGCTACGACGCTCCTGCGATCGGTTGGCTTGCGCCCAAGCTTTCTGATTGGCGCGCACTGCCCGAACCTTGGCGGCAATGCGCATCTCGCCGATGGCGCATGGTTCGTCGCCGAGATCGACGAGAGCGATGGGCTGTTCACCGAGATCCACCCAACGGTCGCCGTGCTGACGAACATCGGCCGCGATCACCTGCAGGCCTACCAGAGTGAGGCCGCAATCCGTCGCGCGTTCCGCCAGTATGTCCTGCAGGCAGAGCGGGCCGTACTGTCGATCGACGACGCCCACGTGCGGGCGATCGCCGCCGAGCGGTCGGACGCGCTCACGGTGGGCCTGTCGTCGGACGCCGAACTCCGCGCGCGGCGCCTGGAGCGCGAGCGTTTCCAGACGACCTTCGAGCTGATCTACCGCGGACAGAGCCTGGGGCGCCGGGCGATCATGGCGCCGGGGACGCACAACGTGCGCAACGCGCTGTGCGCGCTCGGCGCAGCGCTGGCCGCGGGCGCAGATCCGGAGCTGGCAGCCGATGCGCTCGGCGATCTCTCCCTACCTCACCGTCGGTTCGAGGTGCTGGAGGAGAACGGCGTGACCGTGGTCGACGACTTCGCCCACACGCCGGAAGAGGTGGAGGCGACTCTCCGCGCGATTCGCGAGGGCTGGCGCGGGCGCCGGATCGTGGCCGTGTTCCAGCCCCATCGTTACACGCGAACCCAGAGCATGGGCAAGGACTTCGGGCGCGCGTTTGCGGAAGCGGACGTCGTGATCGTCACGAACATCTACTCCGCCTGCGAGCGCGTCGTCCCGGGCGTCTCGGCGGCGGGCATCGTCGACGCCGCGCTAGAGACCCCGGGAGCGGCCGTGTACTACGTCCCTGACAAGGACGACGTGGTGGCTCGGCTCAAGGCGTTGGTCCGCCCCGGGGATTTCATCATCAGCGTTGGCGCCGGCGACATCTGGACGGTGACCGACCAACTGGCCCACTTCCTCAAGGCAGGGACCTTTTGCGTCGCATGAATGCATCGTGGGTGGCCGCGGCGTCTCGCGCGTGGGGGACAGAATGTCGTCACCACGAGCCGCTGGCAGAGCACACGACGTTTCGCGTTGGGGGACGCGCCGACGTGTTCTACGAGCCGCAGAGCCTCGAGGGCCTGGTCGGTGCACTGGAGCTGTGCCGCCGACTTGGTCTGCGCTACGTCGTGGTCGGCAACGGTTCGAATGTCCTGTTCCCCGACCGCGGGTTTCGCGGCGTCGTGCTGTCGACCGCTGCGATCCGGGGGCTCGCGGCGCGCGGGCGCGGCCTCGAGGTGTTGGCCGGCGAGCCGCTAGGGCGCATTGTCGCGCATGCGGAGGATTGCGGCGTGCGCACCCTCGGATTCCTCGCGGGGATCCCCGGCACTGCCGGTGGAGCGGTGGCGATGAACGCGGGCATCCGGGGGCGGTCGATTGGCGACATGGTGCGGGACGTGCTGGTGCTCGATGAAGACGGGGCGATTCGCCGCGTCGCACGCGCGGAGTGCCGGTTCAGTTACCGGACGAGTGCGATTCGCGCGGAGCGGTGGGTTGTGCTGGCGGCGACCCTCGACTTCGAAGGACCGGAGTACGACGCCAAGGCGCTCCTCGCCCGTCGCCAGGCCACGCAGCCGCTTTCCCTGCCGAACGCGGGATGCGTGTTCCGAAACCCTCCCGGGCACTCGGCTGGCGAGCTGATCGATCGTTGTGGCCTCAAGGGACTGACTATTGGGAAAGCTCAAGTATCAGACAAACACGCTAATTTCATAGTGAACCTGGGGGGGGCGACGAGCGCGGAGATCTGCAAGCTAATTGACATTGTGCGTCAAAAGGTGTATAACACATTCCACGTTGGGCTTGATCTAGAGATAGAGGTCATCGACGGGTGAAGGAGGGGAAGAGCAGACTCAGTACTGCTTTCTGGCGGCTCGGCCTGGGGGGGGTCCTTATCACTGCTGCGATCATCGCCCTATATACACCATGGTTGCCCATCTTTGACTTGCGAGAGGTCGATGTCTCCGGTGCGCGCGAGATATCGGCCGTTGATGTAGCTCGGGCAGCGAACTTGCGCGGCGGTGCCGGCCTTCTCAGTGTCTCCCTTTCCGCCACGGCGCGTCGCGTCGAGACCCTCCCTTGGGTCAAGCAGGCCCGGGTCCGCTACTCCTTCCCACACCGTGTGAAGATCGACGTCGTCGAAAGGGCGCCGGTCGCGAGGGTTGCGCTCGGGGGCCATCCGTGCCTTCTCCTCGCCGAGGGCGGGGTGGTGGTCAGCGCCGCGTGCGCCGGGCATGAGAGCATCCCACACCTGAAAGGGGCAGCGCTTTCTGCAGCGCAGCCGGGTGGGCGGCTGGTCGATGCCGAGGTGACGGCCCTCGTGGACGCATTGCACCGGGCGTCGTTCGCCGGGCTGACGGTGCGCGAGATCGAGGTCGCGAAGCGGGAGTCGGTGGAACTGGTGACGACGGCCGACACCCTCGTCCGGTTGGGTCCGATCCGCGGGGCCGCGGAGAAGGTCCGCTATCTCGAGGCGCTCTGCAGCACGGTGAAGGTGGAGAGGTACGAAGTGATCGATCTTCAGTTTGGGGGAGAGGCGACGCTGGTGCCTCGGGCAAGGCGGTGAAGAGATGAGGAAAGAGAGAGTGGTCGTCGGACTTGACGTGGGAACCACGAAGGTGGTCGCGATCGTGGGAAACATCGTCAACGGAACGATCGAAGTCATTGGCATGGGGAAGGCCGAATCACACGGCCTGGAGAAGGGTGTGGTCGTCGACATCGGGCGGACGATCACCTCGATCAGGAAGGCGGTCGAAGAGGCCGAGAACATGGCCGACGTCAAGATCGAGTCGGTCTACGTAGGGATCGCGGGCAAGCACATCACGTCGATCAACAACAGCGGCACGGTGTCGATCAACCGTCCCGACCGGATCATCACAGAGGACGACGTGCGACGCGTCGTGGACACGGCGCAGGCGATCCAGATTCCGCCCGAAAGCGAGATGATTCACATCATCCCGCGCCAGTACATCGTCGACGGCCAAGACGGGATCACTGATCCCGTGGGGATGACCGGCACGCGGCTCGAAGTCGACGTGCACATCGTCACCGGCGCGATCACGGCCGTGCACAACCTCGTGCGGTGCGTGGAGAGCCTTGGCATAGGGATTCGCCAGATCGTGCTCGAACCGATCGCCTCGTCGCTCGCCGTGCTCTCGTCTGCGGAGAAGGAGCTCGGCGTCGTGCTCATGGACATCGGCGGTGGGACGACCGACATCAGCGTGTTCCGCGGCGGCGATATCTGGTTCTCCAAGGTCATCCCGATCGCCGGCGAGCACATCACAAACGACATCACCGTCGGGCTGCAGACGCCGATTGAGGAAGCCGAGCTGGTGAAGAAGCAGCACGGCACGGCGCTGGTCGACAGCGTGGGAGAAGACGAGAAGATCGACGTGGCCACGATCGGCGGCGATGAGAAGAAGACCGTCTCGAAGAAGAAGCTGGCGAAGATCATCGAGCCGCGCGTCGAAGAGCTGCTCGACCTTGCGATGCAGGAGGTCGAGGACGCCGGGTACCGCGACCTGATCCCCGCGGGGCTGGTTCTCACGGGCGGGACATCTCTCCTCAACGGGATCACAGAGTTCGCTGCCCAGCGCTACGATCTCCCCGTCCGGCGCGGGAAGATCCCACAGGGGATCCATGGCCTGCGCGACATCGTTGAGTCGCCGATCTACGCCACGGCGATCGGCCTGTTGCGGTATGCCGTGGAGACGAAAGACTTCAAGAAGCCTGAATACTACGAGCGGAAGCGCGGCGGGTCCGGCGGGGGCATCACGCGCAAGCTCATCGCCTGGCTCAACCGCTTCTTCCGAGGCTAGACCATGGCCGAGCAGATGAACTTCTCTCCCGCGGCGCGGCTCATGGTCGTCGGCGTGGGTGGTGGCGGCGGAAACGTCGTGGACAGGATGTTCGACACCCGCGTGCAAGGCGTTGATTTGGTGGTCGTCAACACCGACGCCCAGGTTCTCGAGGTCGTGCGCGCCCATCAGACGCTGCAGATCGGGCGCAAGCTCACCCACGGTCTGGGCGCTGGAGGGAACCCGGAAGTGGGCAAGCTGGCCGCCGAGGAGAGCCGCGAGGACGTCATCGACTTGCTCCGCGGCGTCGACATGGTGTTCATCACCGCGGGGATGGGCGGCGGCACGGGCACCGGCGCGGCGCCCGTGATCGCGGGCATCGCCCGCGAGGCCGGAATCCTGACGACGGCGATCGTCACTCGCCCGTTTGCCTTCGAAGGGCTCGCGCGCGCACAGAAGGCGGAGGAAGGCATCGCGCGCCTCTCGCAGAACGTCGATGCGCTGATCTGTATCTCGAACGACAAGCTGCTCAAGGTGGCCTCGGCGGACACCCCGATCACCAAGGCGTTCGAGATGGCCGACGAGGTGCTACGGAAGGGCGTGGAGGGCATCTCGGACCTCATCACGGTGCCGGGGATGATCAACCTCGACTTTGCCGACGTCGAGAGCGTGATGCGCGACGCCGGCACGGCGATGATGGGCATCGGCGAGGGGCAAGGCGAGGGCAAGACGAAGGAGGCGGCGCGCAACGCCATCTCATCGCCACTGCTCGACGGATCCATCCACGGCGCGCGCAAGGTGATCATGAACATCACGGGCGGCGCGGACCTCACGCTCGAGGAGGTCACGCAGGCTGCTTCGCTCATTCGCGAGGCCGTCTCCGAACGCGCGGACATCATCTTCGGAACCGCCATCCGCGAGGGCATGGAGAAGGTGCGCCTCACGGTGATCGCCACGGGATTCGCCGTGGCCTATGAGGGCGAAGAGGAAGAGGGATCGCCCAGTTCACGCGAGACAATGCTCTCGAAGATGGAGCAAGAGAGCCGCGTGGGAGCGGACGACTTCGACATTCCCACGTACCTGCGGCGCACGCGGAAGGCGAAAGAAGAGGAGCCTCGTCCGCCGTGGGGTGAGAAGGCGCGCCCCGAGGCGCGTCGCGACGTAGACAAGGACCGCCGCAGACGCTGACGCGGCGTGCTCTCCCGAAGGGCTCGGGTGCGGGGCCCCTCCGTATGGAGGGGCCTTGTCTTGGTCCCAGTGGAGGCGGTCGTGAACCCAGGCCGCACTTCACGTGCGGGGCTGTCCTCCGGGCAGCTGGGGAGTCCGCCCATGCGGAGGTCGCGGACTCCTTGGGTCCGACGCGGCTCCCAGGCGCCAAACGACAAGGGACCCCATGAGGGTCCCTTGCCGTTTGGTACCAGAGGAGGGGGGCAGAACCCGGCCGCGCTGCGTCGCGCGGCTAGGGAGTCCGCCCATGCGGAGGTCGCGGACTCCTTGGGTCCGACGCGGCTCCCAGGCGCCAAACGACAAGGGACCC
>JBFYQX010000056.1:0-28869 GCA_041302525.1 Candidatus Bipolaricaulota bacterium
TGGTGTTCCACTACACCGAGTTGCTGCGCGGCCCGATCTCGACGATGCGCGAGCAGATCACCGACCTGCAGCGCGCCGAGGCCGGCATCCGGCGAATCCGCACGATGCTCGCCACAAGGTCGGCGCTGCCGGACATCGGCTCGGGCCGCCTCCCGCGCGGCGCGTTGTCTGTCGCCTTCGACGGCGTGACGTTCGCCTATGCGCCCGCCAGCGAGGCCGACGCGAGTGCGCCGGGCAACGGCGCGACGCAACCCGAGCCGACCGTCGCTCTGCGCGACATTCGCCTCACGGTGCCCGCCGGGTCGGTGCTGGGCCTGCTGGGCCGCACGGGCAGCGGCAAGACGACGGCGGCGCGGCTCGTCGCGCGGCTCTACGACTGCCAACAGGGCGCCGTGCGCGTCGGCGGAGTCGGCGTGGCCGACGTGCCGCTGCGCGACCTGCGACGGCGCGTGCGGATGGTGTCGCAGGACGTGCAGCTCTTCCGCGCCTCGGTGCGCGAGAACGTCCGTCTGTTCGACCCCGCTGTGTCCGACGAGCGCATCCTCGCCGCGCTCGACGAGTTGGGCCTGCGCGACTGGGTCCTCTCCCTGCCGCAGGGGCTCGACACGGTGGTTGGCACGTGTGACGCCGGCCTGTCGGCCGGCCAGGGACAGCTGCTCGCTCTGGCGCGCGCCTTCCTCGCCGACCCGGGCGTCGTCATCCTCGACGAGGCCTCGTCGCGCCTCGACCCAGCCACGGAGCGGCTCCTTGAGCACGCCGTCGACCGTCTCCTCGCGGGGCGCACGGCCATCGTCATCGCCCATCGCCTCTCGACCGTCCGCCGCGCGGACCGCATCGCGATCCTCGAGGACGGCTGCGTGGTCGAGGCCGGCGATCGCGTCGCCCTCGCCGGCGACCCAAGCTCCCGTCTCGCGCGGCTGCTCGAGACGGGCATGGAGGAGGTGCTGGCATGACGGCACTCCGAGCGCTCGTCCATCTCATCCGCTACCGACCGTGGCTGTACGCGTTCAACGCGGTCGCGTGGGCGGCCATCATGCTCACCGAACTGGGGACTGGCTACGTCGCCAAGCTGTTCTTCGACTGGCTGACGGGAAGCGCCGCGGCCGGGTTCACGCTGACGTCGGTCATCGCCCTGGTCGCGGCCGCGGGCCTGGCGCGCGTCGTCGCGATCTTGGTCGGTGCGCTCATCGACATCCGCCACCGCTTCTCGGTCGAGGTCTTGATGCGGCGGAATCTGCTCGCCGCCGTGTTGGCGAAGCCCGGCGCCCGCGCGCTCCCTGGCGCGGTCGGCGAGGCGCTCAACACGGTCCGCGACGACGTCCAGACCGTCGAAGACCTCCTGTCGTGGCTCATCGACCAGTTCTCGTTCGTCCCGTACAGCCTCGCGGCGCTGGCGATTCTCCTGGCGATCGACGCCCGCGTGACACTGATCGTCGTCTTGCCGCTCATCCTCGTGTTGATCGGCGCGCGCGCGGTGTCGAAGAGCGTCCGCCGTTTCCGTGAGGCGAACCGCACGGCCACCGAGCGTGTCACCGGCGCGATCGGCGAGGCCATGGACGGCGTCCAAGCCATCCAGCTCGCCGGCGCCGAGGACCACGTCCGCGCCCACATCGAGCAGCTCAACCGCGCCCGCCTGCATGCCGCGGTCCGCGATCGCCTCCTGTCGCAGTCGTTCCACTCGTTCTTCTGGAACGCGACCACGCTCTGCACGGGACTCATCCTGCTCGCCGCCGCCGACGGGCTGCGCGGCGGAACGTTCACCGTCGGCGACTTCGCGCTGTTCGTGACGTACGTGGGAGTGCTGACTGAGGTCATCGCAGCGTTCGGCGACTTCCTCGTCCACTTCCAGCAGACCAAGGTGTCCATCCATCGAATGGCCGAGCTCGCGCAGGGAACGAGCGCCGACGTCGTCGCCCACCATCCCATCCACCTCACGGGCCCGCTTCCCGAACCCGTCGCGCCGTGCCCCGGCCCGGCGCTCGAACGGCTGACGCTCGAACAGGTCACCGTCGCCGCCGCAGGCAACGGCGGGTTCCGTGTCCGGCGCGCCTCATTCGAGATTCGCCGCGGCGAGTTCGTTGTGATCACCGGCCGCATCGGCTCGGGCAAGACCACGCTCCTGCGCGGACTGCTCGGGCTCTTGCCGATCGAAGAGGGGCGCATCCTGTGGAACGGCCATCCGGTCGCCGACCCTTCGACGTTCTTCGTCCCGCCGCGCGCCGCCTATACGCCGCAGGTGCCGCAGCTGTTCAGCGAGAGCCTTCGCGACAACCTGCGTTTGGGACGAGAGATCTCCGACGCGGCACTCGACGAGGCCATCGCGCTCGCTGTGCTGGAAGACGACGTCGTGCGCCTCGAACGGGGCCTCGACACGCTGGTCGGACCCCGCGGGGTCAAGCTTTCCGGCGGGCAGCGCCAGCGCGCCGCCACGGCGCGCATGTTCGTGCCCGGGCCCGAGCTTCTCGTGCTCGACGACGTGTCGAGCGCTCTGGATGTAGAGACCGAGCGCGCGCTCTGGGAACGCGCCTTCGCGCTCTCCGACCGCACGTGGCTCGTCGTGTCCCATCGCCGCCCCGCGCTGCGCCGCGCCGACCGGATCCTGGTCTTGAAGGACGGGGAGATCGACGCCGTCGGCACGCTCGACGAGCTTCTGGCCACGTCCGACGAGATGCGCCGCCTGTGGAGTGTCGAGGACGAGGGTCACCCGCCAGGGTGACGCACATCACGTCCGCGCATACCCAGATTGACTTTTCGCCCTGTCGGGTGTAGCCTGGCCGCGCAAGGAGGCGCGTGGAGGTGCGCCTGCGATGAACAGCACACTGATGACCTGGCTTCTTGGTGCGACCATTGCCGGCCTCGCAGCCATGTTCCTCTTGGGCACGCCCGCTGGGGCTCCGACGCCCGCCGACGCGGCGCTGACGTCGAGCGGCGGCGCTTCCGCTCCCGAACCCGCGGCAGCCTCCTACTGGAAGAGCGCCTCAGCCGCGGCTCCGTCCGTAGCGACCGTGCCGATCGCTGCTCCGATCATGGCAACGGCAGTGCCGGCGCCGGCCGCGGCCCCGTGCCCGTCGTGCACGCCGCAGCCCGGTACCGCGACGCCCGTCGCCGCCCCGGCCGCGCCGCTCGCACTCATGGTGTCCACGCCCGTCGCCGTCTCGACGCCGGCTCTCGTCGGCGGTTGCGGCACGCCGTCCACACCGTGCGGCGAGGCGCCGTGTGGGCCGCTGATGACCTGCGGCCTCAAGAGCTGCCCCGCGTGCCGCGGCGCGCACAGCGTGACGTGCGGCGCGCCCACGCCGACGTGCGGCCTGGCCGCGTGCGCCGAACCCTGCGCCCCGCCGGTCTGCGACAACCGTCCGCGCATCAACCGCAACGGCCCTTCGTGTGTCGACGAGTGCACGTTCATCCAGCTCTACTCGACGGTGCCCTTGCCGGTCTGCAAGTCGGTTCGCTTCGCCTGGGCGGCGACGCGCGGCGAGTTCCTCGACCCCTGCTCGCCCCATCCGATCTACTTCGCGCCGAGCTCCGGCTTCCCCGGCGGCGAGGAGGTCCTGATCACACTGCGGGTGACCGACGCCGAGGGCAACCAGTACTCCGACCAGATGCGGCTTCACATTAACGACGTCATCTAGGGTGCGCCGCCGAGTGATCGTGTGATGTTGCCCCGCCTGCGCGCCGCGTTGTTCGACATGGACGGGACGATCTTCGACTCGAAGATCGACCTCAACGGCCTGCGCCAGGACCTCGGACTCGCGCGCGACGGACGCGGCATCCTCGAGCAGATCACGGCGCTTCCCGAGGCACGGCGGGCGCGCGGCATCGCCGCCCTGCTCGGCGCCGAGGCGGCCGGCGTCGAGGCCGGCGACCTGATCCCGGGGGCCGCCGAGCTCCTGGCCGCGCTGCAGACGCGCGGCGTGCGCTGCGCGCTCGTTACGAACAACTCGCGCGTCAGCCTCGAGAAGATGCTCGAGCGCTTTCCGCTTCCGTTTGACCTCACCCTGTCGCGCGACGACGGTCCGACGAAGCCGAGCCCTCAGCTCTTCCACGCGGCGCTTGAGGCGTTTTCGGTCCCAGCACGCGAGGCGATCTCGTTCGGCGACGCGCACCTCGACCTGCTCGCGGCGCACGCGGCCGGGGTGTCCGAGATCGTGCTCGTCAACGCGCAGCCGTGGGTCCTCGGGTTCGTCCCCCCGGAGATCCCCCACCGGCGCGCCGCCGACCTGTTCGAGGCCCGCACGATCGTCGAGTCGCTCTGGGCTTAGGCTCGCTACGCGTCTCGCCGCGTCCAGAGCGTTCCCTGGGCCGTGTCCTTCAGCTCGACGCCCAGCGCGGCCAGTTCGTCGCGGACGCGGTCGGAGAGGTCAAACGCCTTGCGCACGCGCAGCTCGCGCCGCAGCGCGATCAAGAGCTCGACGAGCCCGGCCTCAATCGACGAACCCCCGGCCCGGCGCTCCTGGAAGAGGCCGAGCGGCGCTCCCAGCTCGCGGACGAGCGCGACGGCGTCGCGCAACGCAGCGCGGTCCGGACCGGTCGCCTCGGCGCGGAAACGGTTCGTCTCGCTGACGAGGTCGTGGATTGCCGCCAGGGCGTCGACAGTGTTGAAGTCGTCGTCCATCGCCGCGACGTAGCGGGCACGGAACGCGCCGAGCGACGCCGCGAACCGCCGGCCGCGCTCCCCGGCTTCGCCGGGCGCCGACCGCAGCTCACTCTCAATGTCGTCGACCAATCGCCGCACGCGTCCGACGGCAGCGCGCGCCGCTTCGAGGCCCTCGACCGAGTAGTCGAGTGGCTTGCGGTAGTGGCGCGAGAGGTAGAAGTACCCGACTGTCTCCGGGCCGTACTCGGCAAGGATCTCGTGCGCGTAGCGGAAGTTGCCGAGCGACTTGTGCATCTCTTCGCCGCCCATGTGGAGCATCCCGTTGTGCATCCAGAAGCGGAAGAATGGCGCGTCGCTCGACGCCTTGGCCTGCGCGATCTCGTTCTCGTGGTGCGGAAACACGAGGTCGTTGCCGCCGGCGTGGATGTCGAGGTGCCGGCCGAGGTACTGGCGGGACATGATCACGCACTCGGTGTGCCATCCCGGACGACCCGGACCCCACGGCGACGGCCAGCTCGGCTCGCCCGGCTTCGCGGCCTTCCATAGCGTGAAGTCCAGCGGGTTCTCCTTCACGGCCGACACCTCCACGCGCGAGCCCGCGTCCTGGTCCTCCAGACGCCGCCCCGACAGCGCCCCGTAGTCGTCGACCTTCGCCACGCGGAAGTAGACGTCGCCGCCGCGGGCGTACGCAACGCCTCGCTCGACGAGCCGCTGCACGAACTCGACCATCGACGCGATGTGCTCGGTCGCCCGCGGGCTGGCGCTCGGTCGATCGACGCCGAGCCCGGCGAGGAGCGCGAAATAGGCGTCCGTGTAGGTCCGCGCGATCGCGTCGACGGTCTCGCCCGTCTCGGCCGCGCGGCGGATCAGCTTGTCGTCGACGTCCGTCACGTTCTGAACGTAGAGGACGCGCCAGCCCTTGAACCGCTCCATGTACCGACGCAGGGCCGAGAACACGATGACCGGCCGCACGTTGCCGATGTGCAGGTGGTCGTAGACGGTGGGACCACAGACGTACATCCCCACGGTCTGGTCTTCTTGCGGCTCGAACGCCTCCACGCGCTTGGCGAGCGTGTTGTAGAGTTGCATGATCCCACCTCCTGTCGCGCGATTATAGGGACGCCGTTTGCCAGACGCCACGGACGCGGTGCCCCTTCGACGTCGCGCGGCGGGCGGAGGGCCGCGCTAGCGACGCTCGGCGCGAACGACGTAGTGCGCGAGAACGGGCAACAGAGCCAGCCCGCCGAGGAGGAAGACCCCGCAGATCACCCAGAAACGCAGCGCGCTCATGTCCATCACCCCGGTGACGTAGCGCATCGCGTCGGCCATGTGACGCAGCGGGAGTGCCTGGCTCAGGCTGCGCAGGAACGCGGGCATGATCTCGATCGGGAAGTAGATGCCGGCGACGAACAGCATCAGCATCGCCAGCACGTTCGCCAGGTTGCCGGCGCTCGACGGCTGGCGCACCACGAGGGCCAGGATCGTCCCGAGGCCCATGGTGCCGACCGTCGCCGCGAGCAAGAAGGCCGCGTAGGCGAACCAGTCGACGTGGAACGGCACGCGGAAGAGGGCCATGGCCACGGCCAGCGTCGCGAGCGTCGACACGAAGGCGACGACGAGCCGCACGACGACGATCGCCCCCAAGAGCGCGACCGGGCGCATCGGCGTGACGACGAGCCGTTCGAGAAGCCGCCGCTGCTTCATGCCCGTGACGTGCCCGGCAACCGCGAACAGCCCCGCGGCCAAGATCGAGAAGGCGAGGATCCCGGGGACCACGAGCGCGAACCAGTTTGCCGACGCCTCGCCGCCCTCCACAACAGCCACCGTCTCGACCAGCGGGTGCCGTCCCTGGTTGGCGAGGTCGAACCGCGCCGCGATGCCGCGTGCCAGCTCCTCGAAGGCGAAGTTCTCCTGCGTCCGCCGCACGTCGTAGACGAACGTGAGCGTCGTCCCGTCCCAAGATACGCCGAAGTCCGCCTTGCGCCCCTCGACCGCCTGCCGCAGCGCCGCTGGGTCGGAAGCCGTGACGATCTCGGCGAGACCGACCTCCGACACGACGGCCACAAGCCGCGCGGGGTCGATGCCCTCGCCGACGAGCACAGCGAGCCGAGCGCCCGATGTCGTTCCCGTGCCGCCCATCAAGTAGCCGAACAGGACGATGAAGACGAGCGGGAACAGGAATGTGAACGTGAGCGACGCCTTGTCGCGCACGAAGGCCCGCGCCTCCATGCCGGCCAACGTCAGAAGGCTCTTCATTTTCCCACATCCCAGCGCAGTCGGAACGACGCCACCACGACGCAGCCGACGATCCACGCGCACGGCACGGCGATCGACGCGGCGTGCCCGAACACGGGCGCGCTCACCCCGAGGCTCGCCCTCAGCCCGTCGGCCAGGTAGCTCACCGGGTTCGCCAACAACACGACGCGAAGCCCCGGCGGCACGGAGCCGATCGGGAAGAACAGCCCGCCAAGGAACATCATCGGCATGTTCACGATGTTGGCGATTGCCATGCCTGCGTTCGCCGTGCGCGCCAGCGACGTGACGAGGAAGCCGATGGCGAGGAAGGTGACCACGCCAAGCACGAGGTACAGCCAGGCGAGCGGTTGCAGGAAGTTCACCTGAGCAGAGAACGCCAGCCGCGCCAGGGCGACCACGCAGGCAAACTGCACCGCGCACAGCGCGAGGTGCCCGAGGGCGAACCCGCCGAGGAATCGCGGCACGTCGAGGGGCGTGACCCAGTAGCGGCGGAGGACCCGCGTCTCCCGGCCGAACAGTAACGTGCCGGGCACACTGAACAGGCCAGCGACGAAGAAGCCCATGAGCAGGATCCCGGGAACGAGGAAGTCGATGTAGGCCACCGTCTTGTCCGCCGCCCCGACGTCGATGCGGCCTACGGCTACGGACTGGTCGAGGCGATACAGCCCGAGCTGAGACAAGATCTCGCGATCGACGCGCGCCACGATCTGCTCGATGATCCCTAGCGCCATGCCCGACGACGTGCGCCCCCCGCTCGTGTGGACCTCAATCCGCGTCGCAGGCGCCGCCTCGCGTCCCGCCTCCGCCGCAGCCGCGACGAGCGCCGCCGTGAAGCCCGCCGGGATCACGACGACCGCATCGCGCTTGCCCACACGCAATGCGTCGAGTTCCTCGGCGACGTAGCGCTCTATGTCGACGCCGGGCGCCGGCTCGCGCAGCCGGAAGAGCGGCTTCTCCCCGGTCTCTCCCGACCCCGCCAGCTCCTGAAGCGCATGCAGCGCCCCGGCGCCGAAGCGTGCCCCGTCGGCGCCGCGGTCGAGGTCCACCACCGTCACGTCGAACGAGAGGCTCTGCGGCTTCCCGACGTTGGCAAAGATGAGGCCGAGAAGACAGAGCAGAAGGAGCGGAAACGCCAAGAACCAGAAGAGCGTGATCCGCTCGCGGAGCGAGCAGACGAGCTGAGTTCGCGCGACAGCAAAGACGTCCTTCACGTCCGCAGCCTCCGCCCCGTGAGCGACAGGAAGACGTCCTCGAGGTTCGGCTGGCGCACGGCCATCTGCGCGAGCGAGATGCCGCTCGCGCGAGACCAGTCGAGCAGGTGCGCAAGCGTCGCCGCGAGGTCCGCCGTGTGGGTCGACACCAGCCCGGCATCGCCGCGGGCGAGCGCGCAATGCGCGGTGAGCGTGGAGGGAAACTCGACCTCTTCGGGCACAAAGAACTCGATGATCGTGTCCTGGCCCAACCTCGACGTCAGTTCGCGCGGAGTCCCGTGCGCGATCACCTTGCCGTGGTCCATGATGCACACAGCCTGCGACAGAGCCTCGGCCTCCTCCATGTAGTGCGTCGTCAGGATGACCGTCTTCCCCGAGGCCGTCAGCTGGGACACGATCGACCAGATGTTGTGGCGCGCCTGGGGATCGAGCCCCGTGGTCGGCTCGTCGAGAAACACGAGCTCCGGGTCGTTGATCAAGGCGACGCCGATCGCCAGGCGCTGCTTCTGGCCGCCGGAAAGCGTCTTGACCAACGCGCCGGCCTTCTCTTCGAGCGCCACGGCCCGCAGCATCTCGTCGGGCGATCGCGCCGTGCGAAAGAACGACGCAAACAGCGCCAAGACCTCCTTGACGCGCAGGTACGGCTCGAAGTTGCCCTCCTGGAGCAAGACGCCGATGCGCTCCTTGGTCGCGCGGTCGACGCGCCGCACCCGCTCGCCAAACACCTCGATCTCGCCGGAGTCGGCGTCGCGGATGCCCTCGAGGATCTCAAGCGTGGTCGTCTTGCCCGCTCCGTTCGGCCCGAGGAGCGTGAACACCTCGGCGCGGGGCACGTCGAACGAAACGCCGTCCACGGCCCGCACTGCGCCGTAGTGCTTGACCAGATCCTTGACCCGCATCACCGCGCCCTGATCCATCCCGCTCACCTCGCCGCCAAGTATACGAACGCTTCCTCGATCCTCCCAGACGGGGATCAACGCACCTCGCTCCCCGGCCAACGCGCGGTCTAGAACGCGCGCAGCGCGCCACGGCCGACCGCGGCAAGGCTCTCGGCGACCCACGTCGGCAGGATGCCGAGTCGCGCGGCGTCAGCGCGCGAGCTGACTCCGGTCAATACGAGCGCCGAGTCGAGTCCGCAGGACACCGCGCCGGCGACGTCCGTATCAATCCGGTCGCCAATCATCAGGACCCGCTCCGCGGGCAATCCGAGCACGTCAAGGGCAACCTCGAACGCCGCCGGCGACGGTTTCCCGGCCGTCTGCGTCGGCGGATAGCCCATCCCGCGCAGTGCGCCGACGAGCGCGCCGGCCCCCGGCACGACGCCCGTCGGCGTCGGGAACGTCGCGTCCTCGTTGGTCGCCAAGACCCGAGCCCCGGCGAGGACGGCGCGCAGCGCCAGGGCCAGCTTCTCGTAGGTCAGCGAGCGATCCATGCCCACAACGACCCACGCTGCCCCCTCGGGCTCGTCGGCCAGGCGGTGCCCGGCATCGCACATCTCCTGGCGGATCCCCTCTTCGCCGAGCACCCACACCGCCGTCGGCCCCTCGTGCAGGAAAAGATACCGCGCAGCCAGGAACGCCGAGCCGAGGACGTCGTCGATCGCAACCTCCAGGCCGAGCCCGCCGAGATGCGCGGCCAGATCGGCGCGCGAGCGCGTCGAGTTGTTCGTCAGAATGAGGGTCCGTCCGCGTCGACGCAGCGCTGCCAGACCTTGCGCCGCACCGGGCAGCGCCTCCTTGCCGCGCGTCAGGACGCCGTCCACGTCGACGAGAAACGCTCGGTAGCGCGCCAAGACGTCCTCGCGCGTTGGCACCGGCTACTCCTCCACCGAGACGACGACGACGTCGAAGTAGGTCTGGCAGCCCTCGGTCAGGCTCTCGTCGCCGAGCACGAGCCACGACGCGCCGCCGCGGCTCAGGTCGGCATCCATCGTGCCAACCTGGAGCACGGTCCCGTCAATCGCCAACTCGTACCCCTCAGCCGAGTACGACAGCGTGTAGGTGTGCCACTCGTAGACCTGTGGTTTGAACGGGACAGCGTGTGTGACCTCGCCTCCGGCCGTCGTCACCTCGCGGACCGCCGACCCGCCGTAGACGCTGGAGAAGACGTAGTACGGCAGCCCCGCCGCCGGGACCGTCATTGACGCTCGCCCCGGCGCGATGACAAACCCATGCTGATCCTGCGTCTGCAACGGCATCGCCCGCACCGAGACGACGAGCCGTTGCCCCACGCGCAGCGGCGGTAGATCGATCCGCGCCGCCCGGCGGTGGTACGTTTCGCGCGCGCTGCGCACGAACAAGACGCGGCCGGGCTCGCCGCGCAGCGACTCGATGCTGCTCTCGCCCTGTACGGCCCACGTCGGGTCGAGCGGCCACCGACCGAGGGCCACGTCGCCGTCCTCGAAGTTCTCGTGAAACAGCCGGGCACCGCTGCGCGCGTAGACGACGACCTCGCGCTCCGTGCTCGCCGTCCGGCCGTTGGCGTCTTCGACCGTCAGCCGGACCGTCAGGCGACCCGGCCGGGCGAAGCTCGTCGTCAGCGTCCGACCGTGTTCGACCGCGCCGTCCACCTGCCAGCGGAAGTCCACAAGGTCGCCCGCCGACGGGCTGGCGTCCAGCTCGACGCGGTCGCCCGCGTACACGACCGGCGGGCGCACGTCAAACTGCGCGACCGGCGGACCCTGAAGCAGGACGCATCCACCCACCGCAAGGCTGAGCCAGAGCGCGCCCAGCCCGAGGGCCGCACGGCGACGGGCCGTCACCCGCCCACCTCGATCAGGCGATCCTTCGGGAACGACGTCAGCACGTCGCAACCTCTCCGCGTCACGACCACGTCGTCCTCGATCCGCACGCCTCCGAACCCCGGGATGTAGATTCCCGGCTCGACCGTAGCCACCATGCCAGCGGCGAGCGTGTCTTTGCTCTGGACACTGAGACTCGGACGCTCGTGGACCTCGAGCCCGATTCCGTGACCCAGCCCGTGGCCGAATCGTTCCCCGTATCCCGCGTCGGCGATCACCTTGCGCGCCGCGGCGTCGACGTCGATGCCCGTCTTGCCCTCCGCCACCGCCGCGATCCCGGCGAGGTTCGACTCGAGGACGATCCGGTAGATCTCGATCGCCTGCCCCGGCGCGCGTCCCACGCTGACCGTCCGCGTGATGTCCGAGCGGTAGCCGTCGACGCACGCCCCGAAATCAAACAACAGCAGGTCGCCCGTCTGGAGCACGCGCCGTCCCATCGTCGGGCTGTAGTGGTTGAGCGCCGTGTTCTCCCCGCACGACACGTTCGTTGCGAACGCGACGCCGTCCGAGCCTGCCTCGCGCATCAGCCACTCCAGGCGCAGCGCCACGTCGGCCTCGTTCATGCCTGCGCGCAGCTCCGGCAGCAGGCGCTCGAGCGCCGTCTCCGCCAAGACCGCCGCACGGCGCAGCGCGTCGACCTCGGCCGCCGACTTGACCGCGCGCAGCTCGTTCGTCGGGTCGGGCGCATCGACCAGCGAGAACCCGCCTAGCTTTTGCAGCGCGTCGTACCAGCTGTAGGTCACCCTGCGCGCAGCGAAGGCCACTGTCGCCAGCCCGCGCGCCAAGAGCTCCGCGGCCGCTTCCTTCGCCATCCAGTCACGACACTCGCGGATCGCGAGCCGGCCCACCTCGCGCCGCGCCTGCTCCGTGTAGCGAGAGTCCGTGAGCAGAATCCCGTCGTCCTTCGCCAGGATGAGCGTGCCTTCCCCCGTGAAGCCCGACAGGTAGCGCAGGGTCGCGTGGTCGGAGTGCTCGTAGTTGTAGGCGATGAACGCCTTGCCCTCGAGGCTCTCCAGGAGAGCCAGACGGCGCTTCGCGTAGACAGTCTCACTGTGTGGCACGGTGCTTCCTTCCCGAAGCCGGCTCCGCGCGTCGGCCCGGCGCTCGTGCCCTGAGACTACACGCCAGAACCCACTTGTCAATGCAGGAACCGACCGCTATAATCGCCGTCCCATGGGCACCTTGACGGCATTTGCGAAGACGATCCAAGACCTGAACAGCGAGATGGCGCGCGCCATCGCCCAGATCCACGATACGCCGGGCCTCGAGGCGTTCCGCGTCGAGTATCTCGGTCGCAAGGGGCGCGTTGCACAGCTGTTCAAGACGCTGGCCGACGTCAGCGCAGAGGAGAAGAGCGAGGCCGGGCGGCTGTTGAACGAGATGCGCGACGCCATCACCCAACGCTTTGACGAGCGCGCTGCGTTGCTCAACGCGTCCGCACTCGAAGCGCGGCTGGTGAGAGAGGGCATCGACATGACCCTCCCCGGCATCTCCCGTCCCGTCGGCCATCTCCACCCCCTGACCCGCGTCCAACGCGAGATCGAGGCCATCTTCATGCGCATGGGATTCGACGTCGCCACCGGGTCCGAGATCGAGACCGAGTACTACAACTTCGAGGCGCTGAACATCCCGGCAGACCATCCCGCGCGGGCCGACTGGGACACGTTTTACATCAGCGACACCACGCTCCTGCGGCCGCACACCTCGCCCGTGCAGATCCACGTCATGGAGACCACCACCCCGCCCGTGCGCATCATCTGTCCCGGCCGCTGCTACCGCCGCGACGCCCAGGACGCGACCCACTCGCCCGTCTTTCATCAGATCGAGCTCCTGTGGGTGGAAGAGGGCCTGTCGCTTGCCAACCTCAAGCACGTCCTCGAGCTGTTCACGCGCGAGTACTTCGGCGAGGGGTATGCCATGAGGTTCTCGGGCGACTTCTTCCCGTTCACCGAGCCATCCGTGCAGGTGCACATCAAGGCTCCGGGAGCGACGAGCTGGCTTGAGATCATGGGCGCCGGCATGGTCGACCCCGCCGTACTGACCAACGTCGGCTACGACCCCGAGCGCGTGACCGGCTTTGCGTTCGGCCTCGGCATCGAGCGCATGGCGATGCTCAAGTACGGCGTCGACGACATCCGTGCGTTCCTGACGAACGACCTCCGGTTCATCCGCCAGTTCTAGGCACATTCGGCCACGCCTACGATGGGTCTTGTAGGGGCGACGCATGCGTCGCCCCAACCCGTAACCGGCAGCCCCGACAGACAAGAGTGAGAACGCAGAGCGCGCAGAGGAAGGCGTAGGGGCGCACGGCCGTGCGGCCGTGCGTCCCTGCACCCGGATACGAAGGATGACACGACCCGCAATGATTCCGTCATGCGTCGCCCCTACATACGTCTTGTCTTCCGTCGCACAGGGACGTGGACACCCGGCGAGGTAACCTCCCCCCAGACGACGCTCTGCGCGCTCCATAGTCCGTCTCTGCGCCCTCTGCGTTCTGCCCTTTCGATCTTGCGTCACCCCCACACGCGTCTTCGCCTTGCGTCGTACGGGAATATGGCCACAGCCGGCGAGGTAGCCTCCCCCGGAAGACGCTCCGCGCGCTCCGCGGCCCGACTCCGCGTCCTCTGCGTTGATGCCTCTCAGGTGATGGGTCTGCGGTAGGGGCGACGCATGCGCCGCCCCTACTCGCGGATGAAGGCGAGCACGGCGTTCTGGCCGCCGAAGCCGAACGAGTTGGACAAGGCGGCGCGGATGGGCAGGGCTACGGCCTCGGGCGTGTAGTCGAGATCGCACGCGGGGTCCGGCGTCTCGTAGTTGATGGTGGCAGGGATGTAGCCATGCTCCATGGACAACAGAGTGGCGATCG
The DNA here is from genome assembly GCA_041302525.1 of Candidatus Bipolaricaulota bacterium. GTDB lineage: Bacteria > Bipolaricaulota > Bipolaricaulia > UBA7950 > UBA9294 > CAIOGO01. The sequence continues at coordinate 13,731 of JBFYQX010000056.1, forward strand.
CTTCGACGCCACCGGCGGCCCCAAGGAGGTGGCCGACCTGCGACTTGGTCGAACTGATCTTCACTTTGGCCGCCGCGTCGCCAAACGCGCGCTTGATGGCGAGGGTCTCGATGCGGTCGTTGGGCTCGGTCGACGTGCCGTGCGCGTTGATGTAGTCGATGTCGGAGGGCCGCAGCTGCGCCTGGGCGAGGGCGAGCTCGATCGCGCGCTTGGCGCCGTCGCCGTCCTCGGCGGGTGACGTGATGTGGTGCGCGTCGCCGGTCATGCCGCATCCGGCCACCTCGGCGTAGATCTTCGCGCCGCGCGACACGGCCGCGTCGCGGGTCTCGAGCACGACGAATCCGGCCCCCTCACCCATCACGAATCCGTCGCGGTGAAGGTCGAACGGCCGCGACGCCCTCTCGGGTTCGTCGTTGCGCCGCGACACGGCCCCGATGCGCGCGAACCCGGCATACGTGATGCGCAGCAACACGGCCTCGGCCCCACCGGCCACGGCGGCGTCAGCGAGTCCTGAACCGACAAGTTGCGCGGCCAGCCCGATCGCGTGGGCGCTCGACGCACAGGCGGACACGACGCCGAGGTTGACGCCGCGGAAGCCGAACTGAATCGAGATCTCGCCAGCCATCGCGTTCGGCATGAGGCTGGTCACGAAGAAAGGACTCACCCGCCGCGGCCCGCGTTCGATGAGTTCGCGGAAGTTGGCGTCAAACGCCTCCATCCCGCCGATGCCCGTGCCGGTGATCACGGCGATGCGGTCGGGATCGAGCCCCGCGCCGGCCAGGCCCGCGTCGGCGAGCGCCAGGGCCGAGCCGGCCAGCGCGAGCTGCGCCGAGCGATCGATGCGCCGCGCCTGCTTGGGATCGACGAACTGAACGGGGTCGAAATCGACGACGGGCGCTCCGATCTTGACGTCGATCCCGTCGAGGTCGACGCGGTCGTCGACACGCCGCACGCCGCTCCTCCCCGAACGCAGCCCTTCCCAGAACGCATCGCGGCCGATGCCTATCGGCGTGATCGGCCCGATACCCGTGACCACGACGCGTCTAGTCATCGTGCGCCGCCACCTTCTCGAGCACGGCGAGCCGCGCCCGCGCGCTCGCCGCCCGCTCGGCGGGTTGGCCAGCCGCCTCGGCCTCGCGCCGCGCCGAAGCCAGATCGATCGCCTCGCGCGCCACGATGTCGGCGCTCTGGATCACGGCTCGGTCGCCGGACATGAACAGCGTGCCGCCGAAGACGGCGAACTCACGCGCTCCTGACGGGGTCTGAATGCGAAGCGGCCCGGCGGCGAGTTCGGCAAGGAGCGGAGCGTGGCCCGTCAGGACACAGAACTCGCCCCGCGGACTGCGCGCTGTCACAGACACGGCGTGGCCATCGTAGAACGTCTCGTCCGGCGAACGCAGTTGACACGTGAACATAGCGACCTCACTCCCCCGCCCCGCCCGGCTCGGCGAGCCCGCCGAGGATGTCGGCCGTCCGGCTCGCGCCGATCCGCGTGGCGCCCGCCTGGATCATGGCGAGAGCGGTCGCCGTGTCGCGGACTCCGCCGGCAGCCTTCACTCCGATCTTCGGCCCCACGACGCGGCGCAACAGGGCGACGTCGGCAACGGTCGCGCCGGCCGATCCGAACCCCGTCGACGTCTTGACGAAGTCGGCCCCGGCCGCCACGGCCTCGCGCGCGGCGACCTCCTTCTCCTCGTCGCTGAGGAGGCACGTCTCAAGGATCACCTTGACGATCGCGGGCCGCCGCCCCTTGTGCGCTTCTGTGCACACTGCCGCAATGTCATCGCGCAGGCCGGCCAGGTCGCGCTCCTTGACCGCGCCGACGGGGATCACCATGTCTACCTCGTCGGCGCCGGCCGCGACGGCCTCGCGGGTCTCGAACGCCTTCACGCTCGACCCCGTCATCCCCTGGGGAAAGCCGACGACCACGCACAGCTTCACAAGACTGCCCGCAAGCGCCTTCTTCGCTGTCGCAGCGTGACGAAGGTCGACGCACACGGCCGCCACGCCGAAGCGCACCGCCTCGGCGCAGAGCCTCTCCACCCCCGCCCGCGTTGCCATCGGGCCCAGGAGCGTGTGGTCAATCGTCGCCGCCAGCTCCGCCCTGTTCATCTGCGCCTCCCGTCCCTACGCGCGCCCGAGCGCGCGCGACCGGTCTGTTCGCTCGAGAAGCTGGAAACAGCGCCCGCCCTCGTGGATCAGACCCACCATAAGATACCCGGCCCCAAACAGCTGTTCGAACACCTCGCGCGTCCCGAGTCGCCACCGCCGCGCCTCGTGGGGGTCGGCGTCGCGCAACGCCTCGAGGTCCTCTGGGATCTCGACCAGGATGCCCGGCGCCCCGGCGTCGCCGCGCGCATCCACCAGCACGCGCTGCCCGCCCGGCCCGGGCTTCGTTCGCGTGGCGACCGCCATCTCGCGCAGCTCGACGCGCAGGTGTGCGGCTGGCTTGCCTTCGTCGAGCAGCGCCTCCGTGCGCGGCGAGCGCAGCCACCACTCGGCGCGAACGCGATCGGTGGCCAGCCCGCGGTGCATCGGATCGACCAGCTCGCCAAACGCGCTCCGTTCGTATGCCGTGCCGATCGCGCCGACGCGGTTCCACAAGAGGTGCGACGCGCGACCGCCGAGCGGGTCGACCCACGCGCGCACAACCTCGACGCCCATGGACAACCCCGCCTGCCGTTCGGCCAGCCGCAGCGCCGTCCCCAGGCCGCGCCCGCGCGCGTCGGGCGCCACGCCGAACCCGCACGACAAGAGAGCTGAGAAGCCATCGTACCGTGTGGAGAGCGCAACCGACGCTGCGGCCAGAACGCCGGTCACCCGGTCGGCACGCACGCCGAGCAAGAGCCCACCCGCCTCGTGGATCGCCCGCAGCGCCACGAACCCGATGAACGCGCCGCCCGCAGCATCCCCAAGCAGCCGGCGCTGGAGGCGCTCGCAGGCGGCGAAGTCGTCGACGGTGGCGAGTCGCTCAACGCCGATCGTCATCGGTCCGTTCGACCTGCCGCGCGCGCTTGTCGGCGTACAGCCGACGATCCGCCTCTTCGAGGATCGACTCGAGCGATCGCTTGTCCCGCGGCTCCCGCGCGTAGATCCCAACGCTCAACCCCATCGGGATGTCGCCGACCCCCACGCGACGCGGCAGGAGCGCCATCTGGTCACGCAGCCGCGCCGCCACCTGCAGGGCCTCTTCTTCCGACGTATCCGGCATGAACACCAGGAACTCGTCCCCGCCGTAGCGAATCACGCGGTCCGACGCGCGCACTTCCTCCACCAGGAGGCGCGAGATGTCGCGCAGGATCTCGTCGCCCCGCAGGTGGCCGAAGCGATTGTTGACCGCGCGGAAGTTGTCGACATCGATCATCATCACGGCAAAAGGCCGCGCGTGGCGGTCGGCACGCGCCAGCTCCGAGGCGATGATCGAGTTGAAGTAGTGGCGGTTGAACAACCCCGTGAGCGAGTCGCGGACGGTCTGCTCGCGCAACGACGCCTGCGAGTCGAGGTTTGCCAGCGCGGTCGCCAGCTGGCTGGCGATCACCTCGAGGACGATGCGGTCCTCGTCGTCGAAGTAGCTGACGACTGGGCTCTCCACGTTCAGCACGCCGACGAGCTTCGAGGCGAACAAGAGCGGGATTGCGATCTCAGACCGCGTGGTCGGCAGCGCCTCGAAGTAGCGCGGGTCGGTCGTCACGTCGTTCACCAGCGCGAACCGCCGGTTGCGCGCGACCCACGAGACAATCCCCCGACCGGGCGGAACCGCCCACCCTTCCTTCATCCCGTGGTCCGAGTACGGCCCGCGCACGCCCGCCACGAACAGGCTGCCGTCCCGGCCGTCAAGGAACACGGTGGCCAACGGGTAGCTGAACTGCTCGGCCAAGAAGTCGAGCGCGATCGCGACGATCTCCGACACCGTCGTCGACTCCGAGATCCGCTGTCCGAACGCGTACAGGCGAGACAGGGCGTCGCGCCGGCTCAGCGCAGCCAGCGCGACCGCCAGCTGACTGGCCATCGACGACAACGCCACCTGGTCGGGCTCGCCGAACGCCGCCTGCCGCCGCGACTCGACGTCCAAGACGCCACGCACGCCCTTGCGGCCGAAGATCGGGATCGCCGCCATCGAGCGGATTGAGGCCCGTGACGGCTGGTACCGCCCGTCCTGCGCGACGTCATCGACGACCGCTGGCTCCATGTAGCGGACCGCCCAGCGCGTGAGCCCCTTGCCCTCGACGGGGATCCGCGTGCCGCGCGCAGGCACCTCCTGGTGCGGGAACGAACGACGGACGGCGACCCCGCCCAACACGAGCGCGTCGCCCTCGCGCAGCCACACGGCCGTGTAGTCGTGCCCGAGGTCATCGCAGACCCGTCGCGCCGCGGCCTCACACAGCTCGTCCACGGTCTGGATCTTCGCGATCTGGTCGCCCAGCCGCGACAAGCCGTGCAACCGCTCGTTCTGCGTCCGGAGCTCGGTCCACTTGACGACCCGTTCCACCGCCAGCGCGGCGAAGCTGGCGAGACGAGCGATCGGGTCGATCATCTCGATCGTCGGCGCGCTCTGGTCGACCGGATCGTCGACGGAGATCGATCCGACGATGCCGTTCTCGCCACGCAGCGGGATGAACAGCATGTCGTCTGGGTGCCAGCCGGCGATCGACACGGTCCCGCTGATGCCCACGTCGCTCGCCCACGGGGCGCGGTCGTGCGGAACGTAGTAGGCCGCGCCGAGTCGGTACTGGTCCGAGAAGGCCAGCTTCCGTTTCTCGGGCGTCAGCGACGGCTGCGCGGCCAGCGCCGCCTCGTCCTCGGGAGACAGTCCCGAGTACAGCATCTTGGTCACCGCGCCCTCGACCGGATCGGGGGCCGCGAGGTCGTACAGCGCGAGCACGGCGCGCCGGAAGCCGCTGTACTCGGAGATTGTGTCGAGCACGAGCTGGAGGATGCGATCGATGTCTTGCTCCGCCAGGATGACCCCGCCCAGTTCAAGCACGATGTGGTGCAGGCGCGCGAGCCGCGACGCCGCCGTGACATCGCGCAGCGTCCCCTCGACGCGCCCGCCGCCGTCGCCCGGCACCCAGCGCGCCAGCACCTCAACCTCGCGTTCCTCGCCGTCCTTGGCCACGAAGTGGTACGTCGTCGGCCGCAGCGCCGGGATGCCCCGCGTCCGCTCGGCGAGGCACTCGCGCATCCGGCGCGCGTCGCGCGGGGCGACGAACTCGACGAAGTCCCGCGCGAGGAGCTCGTCGCGCGAGTACTTGGCGACCTCGACCAAGTGGTCGTTGACGTAGGTCAGGCGACCGTTTTCGATCTCGAACACCCCGATCTGCGCCTCATCGAGCAGATGGAGCACCCGATCCTTGGCCGTTGCCGGCCGCTCGCCACTCCTCGCCATCGCGTCCCGCACGAGCGCCACGAGCCCCGCGTCGCTGTCCGGCATGGCCGACAACCCCGGCAGTCCAAGCATCTTGCCCGGCTCCGCTCCGTCCACGACGACGAGCGTTCCTCGCGCGTTCGCCGCAGTCGACAGGGCATCGCGCAGCGGCAACGTCGCGGGCACGATCCGCACGGCGAGGTCGGCCTGGGGGCCAGCCTTGGCCGACCGCTCGGCGCCCACGCGATACCCGGCGCGTTCGAGCGCGGAGGCCACCTCGGCCCGTCGGGCCGCATCATCGGCGATGATCAGGATCTCGCCTCGCCGCTTCGCCATCTACGCCGCTCCCGTCAGCTCGCGGATCTCCGCGTCGCTTTTCGTCCACCCGGGTCGCACGGAGACGCGCAGCTCGAGAAAGACGTGTCGACCGAGATGCCGCTCGATGTCCGCCCGCGCACGTCGCCCGATCTCGCGCACGCGGCTGGCTCGCCGCCCAATCACGATCCCCTTCTGCGACTCGCGGTCGACGATGATCTCCGCCTGGATCTCGGCCAGCCCGTCCTCGCGCTCCCGCAGCCACTTCACGACGACCGCGAGCTCGTACGGAACCTCCTCGTACGTGACCTCCATCACCTTCTCGCGGACGATCTCCTCGATCACGAACTCCTCCGACCGATCGCACCGCGTCTCGGGCGGATAGAGGGCCGGCGACTCGGGCAGGTGCGCCACGATCGTCGCCAGCGCCTCGTCGAGGTTGCGTCCCGTCGCCGCTGAGAGAGGGACAATCTCGGTGACCTCCTCGAGCGCAGCGTAGGCCAACAGCGTTTCCTCGAGGTCCGCGCCGCGGGCGCGGTCGATCTTGTTGACGAAGAGGAGGATCGGGCGACCGAGGCGCGTCAGCCGTCGGATCGCCAAGCGGTCGTCGTCCCGCACCTCGCCCGCGGGCTCGACCATGTAGACGACGACATCAAGGTCGCGCAGCCCGCGCGACGCCTCGCGGACGAGATGTCGCCCGAGGCGATTGCGCGGCGGGTGCAGGCCCGGCGTGTCGACGAACACGATCTGGTACGCGTCCGACGTCCGCACGCAGCGGATGCTGTTGCGCGTTGACTGCGGCTTGGCCGAAGTGATGAGGAGTTTCTCCCCCATCGCCGCGTTCAGAAACGTCGACTTGCCGACGTTCGTCCGACCGAGGACGCCGACGAAACCGCAGCGGTGACCCCGCTCCTCGTTCTCCATGCACGAACCTCAGACAACAGATCTCGCGCGAGCCCCTGTCGGCGTCGCCCGTGGCCAGCCAGTATACGCCAACAGGTCTGCGTGGCAAAGCACCGACCCCACCCCTATACTGACCCTCGGTCCCCATGCAGACACTCGTTACGAACATCCGGCAGCTGATCACGCCGCTCGGCCGCGATCCGCTCTCCGGAACCGCCCAGGCCGCGCTCGTGGTGCGGGAAGGCGTTGAGTTGGTGCTGCGCGACGACCGCATCGCCGCCATTGTGCCGGCCGGCGTAACGCCGCGTCCCGAGCCGACGATAGACGCCGGCGGCGGCGTCGTGGTGCCCGGCTTGGTCGACGCCTGCGTCGCGGTCGCGGGCGCGGCCGACGGCGAGCCCGACCTCCCCCGCCTGCGCTCGAGCCTGACGTCGATGCTGCGCCTTGGCACGACGAGCGCCGAGGTCCGCGCCGCCGCCCGCCCAGAGGCCGCCGACCCGGAGGCCGTCCTCGTCAGCCTGCAGCAGGTCGCACACTGGGCGCCGCTGCGTCTCTCGTCGGCCTTCCTCGGAGCGCCGCACGCGACGGCCGCCGGGCGCGACGGCGACCGCATCACGACGCTCATCAGCGAGACGATTCCGGCCGTGAGCCGCCGCCGCCTCGCGACAACGTGTGTTGTCGCCTGCGGCCATGGCGGCTACGCACGCAAAGAGGCGCGCGCCGTCCTGCGCGCCGCGCGCGGCGCCGGCCTCGACCTCAAGATCCAGGCGGTCGGCGATGACGCAGATGCCTTCCTCGCCGCCGCCGACGTGCCAGTCGCCGCCATCGACCATCTGACCGGTGCTGTCGCCTCGCCACGCGCGTTCGCCGCGCTCCGGCGGGCCGGGACGATTGTCGCCCTCCTTCCCAGCCAGCGCTGGACGCGCTGCGCTGCCCTCGCGCCCGCTCGCCCGCTCGTCGACGCCGGCCTGCCGCTCGCCCTGGGCTCGGCGGCCGACCTCTTAACGGGCGGCGTGCTGTCGCTATGGACGTGTGTCTCCCTCGCGGTGCGCGAGCTTGGGCTATCGCTTGAGGAAGCCATCGTCGCAGCCACGCTGAACGCGGCCTGTGCGCTCGGGATCTCCGACGACGTCGGCACCCTCGAGCCGGGAAAGCTCGCCGACTTCTCGATCCTCGATCTCGCCGACCACCGCGCCATCCCCGACTTCCTCGTCGGCCTGCCCGTCCGCACCGTCGTGGTCGGCGGCCGCATCGTCGCCCCATGATCAGCGTCCGCCGACTGGCCTTCGCCAAACTGAATCTGTCCCTCGCCGTCCGTTGCCGACGCGCGGACGGGTACCACGACATCGACTCGCTCGTGCAGACGATCGATCTCGCCGACGAGATCGTCCTCGCCGTGTCCGCCGGCCACGATGTCTCGGTCACGAACACGCTCGGCGACCTTGGCGCGCGCGATCTCGCACACCAGGCGGCCACTCGTCTACTCGCCGCCAAGGACGCGCGCCGTCTCGTGGCGATTCACATCACGAAGCGCATTCCAGCGGGCGCCGGCCTCGGCGGCGGTTCGTCCGACGCCGCCGCCGTGCTCGTCGCCCTCGACCGCCTGACGCCGCCTGCCCTCCCAGCCGACGCGCTCGCCGCACTGGCTGCCGAGATCGGGTCGGATGTCCCGCTCTTCCTCCAGGGTGGCCTCGTCCGCATCACGGGCCGCGGCGAGACCGTCGAGCGACAATGCGCGACCGACCTCGCGCGGTTCGTCGTCGTCGTGCCGCCGCTCGCCTGCCGCACCGCGGCCGTGTACGCGGCGTGGGACGCACAGGCTGCGCACGAGCGAGCCGCAGGCGGCGACGACAACGACCTGGCCGCGGCGGCCTTAACCCTCTACCCTGAGATGCGCGCGGTGGCGGCGGCCGTCGCCGACGTCGGTGCCGACGCGTGCGGCATGTCCGGCAGTGGATCGGCGTGGTTCTCCGCGTTCCGCGACCCGGCGGCCGCTCACGACGCCGCAACGCGCTTCGCGCGACAGTTTGAGCCGTGCGCCGTCCACGTGTGTCGGCCCACCGACGCGGGATCCGTGGACATCGGGGAGGACAGACGATGAAGATCGCGATCGACGGTCCGGCAGCCTCGGGCAAGTCATCGGTCGGGCGCGCGCTCGCCCGCCAGTATGGCTGCCGGTTCATCGAGACCGGCGCCATGTACCGGGCCGCCGCCCTCGGCCTGCTCCGCGGCCTCGCGCTCGAAGACATGCGCCTCGATGTGACCGCCGACGAGCGGCTCACGCTGAATGGCGAGGACGTCACCGACCGGCTGCGCACGCCCGAACTCGACCAGATGTCGTCGCAGGTTGCCGTCCGGGCCGACGTCCGGGCGAAGCTCGTCGCTCTGCAGCGCGCGATCGCCGAGCGCTCCGATGTCGTCATGGAGGGCCGCGACATCGGCACCGTGGTCCTGCCCGACGCCGACGTCAAGATCTTCCTGCGCGCCAGCCCTGCCGTGCGGGCGCGCCGACGCGCCGCCGAGCGCGGCGATCTGGACCCGGGGACAACGCTGCGCGAACTCACGACGCGCGACGAGCGGGACTCCACCCGGGCCATCGCTCCCTTGAACCCCGCTCCCGACGCCACTATAATCGACACCGATCAGAAGACCCTTCCGCAGGTTATTTCCGCCGCGACGGACCTGGTCAAGGAGCATCTGGACAAGCGTTGGCACGACGTCTAGCGACCGCCTTCAAGAACGGCTTCTACACGCTCTGTGTGTTTGTGTCGCGGTGTGTTCTTTGCTTGCTGTTTCGCCTGCGGATCCGTGGCCGGGAGCACATCGAGGCGGGCGGGAACTACGTCGCCGTCGCCCGGCATCGCAGCTACTGGGACATCCTCGTCGTCGTCGCCGCGATCGGCGCGCGGCACCGCATCCACTTCATCGCCCGCAAGGGCCTGATGAAGGCCGTGCCGTTCGTCCAGCCGATCATCCGCGCCTACTCGACGGTCATCGATCGAGACCACTTCAGCACTGCGGACTTCCGCCGCATGCTCGAGGCGGTTCGCCGCGAGCGCCTTGTGTTGATCTTTCCGGAGGGCACGACGCGCGACCGAGTTGACGCCAAGAGCGGCGCGGTGTACTTTGCATCGGCAGCCGGTAAGCGAATCCTTCCGATCAACATCCAGGCGGTCGGACCCTACCCGCCGAAGTACCCGTTCCGCTACCCACGGATCACGGTTTCCATCGGGAAGGCCATCGATCCCGCGGAGCTGGGGAGTGGCGAAGAGGGATCGCGCGCCGACAAGCTGCGCGACATGAGCGATGCGCTGATGGCGCGCGTAGACAGAGTCTGATCCGTCGCCCCGGCGACGGTTGCGGGAGAGGGCCGTCGGGCCGAAAACCCGGACGGGAAGCGCAGTTTGGATCTGGCAGTGGAGAATGGAACAGAAAATCAAGATGGAGGACGCTTTCTCAGAAAGCGACGTGAAGACGTACAGCCGCGGAGACACGATCTCCGGGACCGTCGTCCAGGTTGGTGATTCCGAGATCCTCGTCGACATTGGCTACAAGTCGGAGGGGATTCTCCCCGTGTCCGAGCTCTCGCCCTTCCGCCCCGGCGGGAAGATTGACGAAGGCGAGCAGATCGAGGTGCTCGTCACGTACATCGACGAGGAGAAGGGCACGGTCTACGCCTCGGAGAAGCAGGCCGAGTACGAGAAGCGCATTGACGGCCTCGAGGCGGCATACCAGGACGGCACGGTCGTCGAAGGAGAGATCACGGGCGAAGTCAAGGGCGCCGGCTACCACGTCAACCTTGACGGCATCCGCGCTTTCCTTCCCGGCTCGCACCTCGGCAGCGACCTTCCCAGCAACATCGAGGAACTGCGCGGCAAGCGGATCGCGTTCCGCATCCTCGAGTTGTCCCGGCGGGACAAGAACCTGGTCGTCTCGCACAAGGAGTACATCAAGGAGCGCGAGCGCTCCAAGCGCAAGGCGTTGTTTGACTCGCTGCAGCCCGATCAGGAGATCGATGGCGTCGTCCGCAGCGTCGTCGACTTCGGCCTGTTCGTCGACATCGGCGGCTTCGAAGGGCTGGTCCACCGCTCCGAGATCGCGTGGAAGGACCTCCCCGTTCCGCCGTCCGAGTACAAGGTCGGGACCCGCGTCAAGGTGAAGGTCATCGACTTCGACCGCGAGAAGGGCAAGGTCTCGCTCTCGATCAAGCGCCTGCGCCCCAACCCGTGGGCCGGCATTGCCGAGCGGTTCCCAACCGGCAAGCAAGTCGAGGGCAAGGTCGTCAGCGTCACCGACTTCGGCGCGTTCGTCGAGCTGGAGCAAGACGTTGAGGGCCTCGTCCACATCTCCGAGCTCTCGTGGGGCCACCCCGAGAACCCGAAAGACATCGTCAAGGAAGGCGACGTCGTGCCCGTCGTCATCCTGAGCTGCGACGAGGACGCGCGGCGGATCAGCCTCTCGCTCCGGCGGACGCAGAAGGATCCGTGGGAAAGCGTGGAGACCAAGTACGCGCGCGGCCACATCGCCGCGGGCACGGTCACCAAGATCACCGACTTCGGCGCGTTCGTCAAACTCGAAGAGGGCGTCGAGGGGCTGGTGCACGTCTCGGAGATCGACTGGGGCCACGTCAACCACCCGCGCGACGTGCTCAAGGAAGGCGATGCTGTCCAGGTCAAGGTCCTGAGCGCAGACCCGCGCGAGCGGCGCATCTCGCTCTCGATCCGCGAGCTCAAGGACAACCCGTGGCGGCGGTTCGTCGACAAGTTCTCGATCGACGACGTCGTGGAAGGCGAGATCACCGAGATCAAGGAGTTCGGCGCCTTCATGAAGATCACCGCCGAGGTCGACGGCCTCATCCACGTGTCCGAGATCTCGAACGAGCGCATCGCCACGCCCGCCGACGTCCTCGCCGTGGGCCAGAAAGTCCAGGCGAAGATCATCGGCATCAACGAGGAGAAGCACCAGGTCCGACTCAGCATGCGCAACCTCTTCGGCCCACCCGACGTCCCCGTCGTCCCGAGCGAGGACGAGGATCGCGGCGGCCGTGGCGGCAAGCGTCGCCGTGCTCCCGGAGGCACCAAGGAACGGCCGGCGCGCGCGAAAGAGAAGGTCGACCGACGCTTCCTCGACGAGGGCGGCCACGAGTCGCTCAGCATGCGAGATCTGTTGGGCAAGACCGGGTTTGACGACGAGAGTCAATAGCTGGACGCGGGTTGCAAGGAGGCACGTAAGCAATGAACAAGGGCGAATTCATCGATCGGCTGGCGGAGAAGTCGAACCTCACGAAGAAAGAGGCGCGGAAGTTGCTTGACAACGTGCTCGACCTGGTGCAGGACGCGCTCCTCACCGGCGACGAGGTCAAGCTGGTGGGGTTCGGAAAGTTCGCCGTGCGGGCACGCAAGGCTTCGAGCCGCATCAACCCGCAGACCAAGCGGCCGATTCAGGTGGAAGCGAAGGTCGTCCCGCTGTTCAAGCCGGGGAAGGAGCTCAAGCGCCGGATTGAGAAGTCCCTCAAGGCCGCGCCGAAGGGCGTGACGCGCAAGTAGCTCCGCGAGTCCCTGCTGAGAGAGAGTCCAAGACGAGGGGTGCCGGGCATGTGCCTGGCGCCCCTCTTTGTTGTCCCACGGCAACCGACGCGCCGCAGAGCGCGGAGCGACGCGGAGTGCGCACGGAATCAAGTCCAGTGGGTGCAGATCGCGCCGTGATGAAGGGAGCGATCACGCTGGGGCGAGTGGCGAAACTGAATGTCAACCGCGTAGCGTCACAGACTGTCTGCGACGTGGTCGTGCCGGACCCGGAACAGGCGTGCCTGATTGGATACGCCGCAGCTCCCGCGGCCCCGACGCCGCAGGCGTGCTGCGACACTACACGAGGATCCGCAGCCGTTCCGCGGCGACGATCGCGCCGAGCTCGCCGACTGCCTCGTTGAGCGTGTCGTTCAACACCAGGTAGTCAAACGACCCCAGCGCGTCCATCTCGCGCGCCGCGACCCGCAGGCGTTCGGCGATCTCGTCCTCGCCTTCCGAGCCTCGCGCGCGCAGGCGCTCGGCCAGTCGATCGAGCGACGGCGGGGCAAAGAAGACAAAGACCATGTCGACACCCGGAACCCCCGTGCGCCGCAGCGTCTGCGCGCCGACCACGTCAATGTTGAGGACAAGGTCCACGCCCCGTGCTGCCGCGCGCGCCATCTCGCCTTTCGACGTGCCGTACTGGTCGCCCAGGTAGACCACGTGCTCCACGAACTCGCCGCAAGCCACGAGCCGGTCGAACTCGGCGCGGGTGACAAAGTGGTAGTCCGCGCCGTCCTTCTCTCCCGGCCGCGGATCGCGCGTCGTGTGCGACACGGAGTAGGCGAGGTTCGGCGTCGCGGCGATCAGCCGATCGATGGCCGTGTTCTTCCCGGCGCCCGACGGCCCGGACACGACGAAAGCGAGCCCGCTCCCGATCCCGCGGCGCCGACGCGCGAGCGCCTCACTCGACATTCTGCACCTGTTCCTTCAGCTGTTCGATCGCGACCTTCATGCTGACCGTCGTCGCCGCCACGAGGCCGTCGCGCACTTTCGAGCCCAGCGTGTTCACCTCGCGCAACAGCTCCTGGCTCAGGAAGTCCAGTTCCTTGCCCGCCGCGCCGCCGCGGCGCAGGAGCTCGCGCGCGCGTCCGATGTGACTGCGCAGCCGGACAAGCTCCTCCTGCACGTCGAACCGATCCACGCACAGGACGATCTCCGCGTCGAGGCGCTCCGGATCCACGCGAAGCTCCAGCTCCTCGATCCGCCCCCGCAGCTTGGCTCGCAGCTCCTCCTGGATCTCCGGCAGCCGGGCCTCCGCCGCCGCGGCCTGTTCCTCGATCACGTCGAGCAGCCGCAGCATCTCGCCTTCCAGCACGCGCCCTTCCTCGGCCCTTGCCGCCTGCAGCGCGCCCAGCGCTGCCGCGAGCGCCTTGTCGACCGCCGGCCAGAGCTGTTCCTCGTCGGCTTGCGGCGACTGCAACCCCCCAGCGCGAATCAGATCCCCGAGCGTCGGCGCTTCCGCCATGCTGAACTCCGCGCGCGCCCCCTCCAAGGCCCGCATCGCGCGCCGCGCAATGTCGCGATCGAAGCCGAGGCCGCCGTTCGACTCGACATCTTCGACCAGCGTCAGCCAGACGCCAATGTCGCCGCGCTGACACGCTGCGCGGATCCGTTCCTCGATCTGCGACTGCAGCCACGGACGGTCCGTGAGCGAGCGGATGCGGACCGACAGGAAGCGGTGGTTGACCGACCGCAGCGTCGCCTCCGCGTGCCAGTGCCCGGCCGTCGCCGCCCCGTGCCCAAACCCCGTCATGCTGCGAATCATGCCGACTCCTTCGCGAACATCGCCGCGGCGTAGCCCACCACCGTCGAGCGGTCGCCCGTCGCATCGCCCGAGGTCGCGTACTCGACGAGCGTACCACGCGTCAGGCCCAGACTGCGCGCCCACAGCAACAAGACACAGATCGCCCCCGCCCCGCAGATCGACAGCCGCCGTTCGACCACCATCCGGTGGAACCCCTCCGCATCGCCCGCCAGGATCCGATCCAGCGCCGCGCGATCCACGCTGCGCGCCACCGAGTCCGGCTCGTAGTGCGTGAAGTCGCTGGAGGCGATGACCCACGTGTGAGCCGACCCCAGCGCCTCAGCCAGCCGCGCCGCGCCCTCGGCAAGTTCTGCCCAACGTGCGATCTGAACGCAGATCGGCACCAGCGGCGGGACCGAGGGGAACAGAACCTGCAAGAACGGGACGACGACCTCCATCGAGTGCTCGCGCCGGAACGCGCCCGGGTCCCGCGCCACGCCCCGCTCGTTCAGGCGTTCGATCATCGCGACATCCAGCGCGACGTTCCCAAGCGGCGTGTGCCACGCCGTGTCGTCGGGCGTCGCGAGCGCGCCGCCCGCGCCGCTGTGACTCGCGCCGAGCAAGACAATCCGTTCAGGTCGCCCGTACTCCGACGCCGCGCGGAGCCCTGCGCCCGCCACGCGACCCGAGTAGACGTAGCCCGCGTGCGGCACAATGGCACCCACCGAGGCTGACGCCTGCGCGGGCACATCCGACCCCAGAAAGCCCTGCACCATCGCGCGCAGCCGCGTCGAATCTTCAGGGTAGAACGCGCCCGCGACCACCGGCTGACGCAGCTTACCTTCCATAGCGACATTGTACAGACGCTCGTTCCGCGTACCCAACCCATCTTGACGCTAGCGCGCCGCCCCAGTACCATGCCGACTCGACTGGGAGATCGTTCAATGGCAGGACAGCAGGCTCTGGCCCTGTTAATGGGGGTTCGAATCCTCCTCTCCCAAAACTGCGGTTCACGTCTTGCTTCCGTTGTTGCGTGCAGTATGCACGTTTCGTGCGCGACCGAAGACATCCGACGCTTCTGATCCCCTGTCGGCAACGCCGCGCCACTCCTGCTATGCTCCCTGACAACGCGATGATCGCTTAGCTGAAGAGGAGGTCTCTGTGGTGCGTCGCGGACTGGTTCTCATCTTGCTTGCCTCGGTGCTCGTGGCCAGCGCGGGTCCAGGCAACCCGCTTCGGGCT
>JBFYQX010000073.1:0-22072 GCA_041302525.1 Candidatus Bipolaricaulota bacterium
TCCGCAGCGAGAAGCCGCTTGATCTGGCCTTCATCTGGACGGGCGTGAACGACGTCCTCGCCCGCATCAGTTGGGCCTCCCCCACGACGCGTCGCCTCACGGGGAAGCCGTGGGCCGACTCGCGAGATGAGTTCATCGCGCAGTATCGTGCGCTTCTCCAAGCCTTGTCGCCGCGTACTACCCGCATCGTCGCGGTCGCGCCGCTCTTCATTGGTGAGGATCTCTCGAACCCGTGGAACCAAGAGCTCGACGTGCGTGCGCGCGAGATGGAGAGCCTATGCGGTGACTTCGACGGAGTCGAGTTCCTCAGCCTGCGGCCCCACATGACCGACGTTGCCTCAGGCGGTTGCTTATCGCCGTACGTTGAGAAGAGCGGGCTCGCCACGGTGTGGGAAGCCGTCGCGCTGCGCACGCCTGAGGACGTCGACCGCGTCTCCGCCGAGCGCGGCCTGTGCTACACCGTCGACGGCATTCATCTCAACAGCCGAGGGGCGATGGTCGTGGCCGCCATCTTCGCCCAACGGATTGCCGGATGGCGGCCAGTCGCAGGCTGACGGCTGCGCAGAGAGGGCCGTCAGCTAAGGAGAATGGCAGGCTGGGAGGTTGCCATTCTCTGGGCTGGACTTCGGACAGCTGGAGCAGATGGCTGCTCTGCGTAGCAGCTAGGGGCGAGCCGCCCGACGCACGGGCGATTCGCTGATGCGTTTGCACGACACATCACGGCCGCCGGCCTCGCGACGTCCATCTGAATAGGAGAGCCTCTCTTCGCCTCGCCGGTCGCGCGGTTGCCCTCTGCATGCTAGACTTCCCGGCGCTGCGAGAAGAGATCCCGCGCGTCGCGCAAGCGGCTCGGATCCCGGACGCAGACGGGAGGGGAATGGCGAAGACCCTGCTGTGGGCCCCTGTTCGAGTTGTTGCGGGTCCAGGCGCCTGTGGGGGAGTTGCTGACGACGTCGCGCGACTCGGAGGTCGCGCGTTCATCCTCGGCGGCCGGTGCGCTCTTCTGGCTGCAGTCGATGTCGTCGCTCAGCTTCGTGCCCGTCTTGCGTCCGTCGCTGTTCAGCGCTTCGTGGGGGAGTGCAGCGCTACGGCTGTTGACGCCGCGACGGACGGCGCCCGGGGATTCGACGTCGTCGTGGGAATCGGCGGCGGAAAGGCGATCGACACCGCAAAGGCCGCTGCGGATGTCTTGCAGGCACCCTGCGTGGCGATTCCTACGTCTCCGGCCACGTGCGCGGCCTACACACCGCTCTCGATCCTCCATACGGACCGCGGCGAGTACGTCGAGAGCCGCCGGCTTCGGCAGTCCGTCAGCCTCCTGATGCTCGACCCAACGCTGATGACGGCGTGCCCACCGCGGCTGCTTGCCTCCGGCATGGTCGACGCCTTCGCTCGCTTCGCCGATGCAAGTCTCGCGAGTCGCGCGACATCTCTCTCGTTCCCTGCAACAGCTTCCCTTGCGATCTCACGGGGATGCGTGGACGAGGTGCTCATTCCCCTAGGAGAGAGGGCGCTCGGCGATCTCGCTCGCCATACCGCGACCGCGGACTTCGAGCGGGTCGTCGACGCGTGCATTCTCGGCGCCGGCCTGGCCGGCGAGACCGGCGCTCGCTTCTTCGGCCGGGGCCTGAGCCATGCCGTCGGCTACGCGCTGGCCGACGTGCTGGGCTCGCACGATCTCCTGCACGGCGAGTCCGTCGGCCTCGGCGTCCTTGTGCAGTCGGCAATCGATCCGGCTGGGGCGTTCTCCCTCTCGCAGCTCCGGACCCTCTTCCGCAGTTGGGGAGCGCCCGCTTCGTTCCGTGACGTCGGCGTCGACCTGGCGGACAAGAGAACAAGTCGCCGCCTCGCCGATCGGACGCTCGCACACCTCGATCTCGAGCGGGCCGTGCCGTTCGGTGTCCGTGCGGAGCAGCTGCAGCAGGCGTTTCACGCCCTCGAGAATGGCGTGAAGTGAGGTCGGCTCCTAGCTCTTCGGGGGGCCGGCGATGATCCCGGAGTCGATGAGCGCCTTCGTCTCCGCCTGAGCGTGACGGATCTTCTCCGCCGCCTCGCGGCGCAGCTCGGACTCGGACAGCACCCGCCGCGCAATCCCTTGCTCGATCGCCTTCATGCCCACGGCCACTGCCTGGTTGACGAAGACTTCCGGCTCCATCATCGACGGCACGATGTAGTCGTCGCGCAAGCCGCGCGCCTCGGCCGTCTCCGCGATCGCGTGCGATGCCGCGATCGCCATCTCATCGGTGATCGTGGTCGCGAAGACATCCAGCGTGCCGCGGAAGATGCCGGGAAAGCCGATCGAGTTATTCACCTGGTTCGGGAAATCCGAGCGTCCAGTCCCGACGATGCGCGCGCCGGCTGCCTGCGCTTCCCACGGCCAGATCTCGGGGATCGGGTTGGCCATCACGAAGACGATCGCGTCACGGGCCATCCCGCGAATCCACTCCGGCTGGATGACTCCCGGTCCGGGCTTGGTGAAGGAGACCACCACATCGGCGCCCTTCATCGCCTCGCGCGTAGATCCACGGATCCCCTCGCGATTCGTCTGCCGCAGCATGTCGCCGCGGTACGGGAACAGGGTCTCCAGGTCCATGTCGCGCGTCAGCACCTTCGGCTCACCGTCGACGAGCTCGACAACACGAATGTTCTCGAGCGCGATGCCCGCCTTGGCCATCACACGCACGCTGGCGGCACCGGCGGCTCCGATCCCGAGCTGCGCGATCTTCGCCTCTCCCAGCGGCTTGCCGACAATCTTGAGGCCGTTGATCACCGCCGCGAGCACGATCGCAGCCGTTCCCTGTTGGTCGTCGTGCCAGACAGGGATGTCGAGTTCCTCTCGCAGGCGATCGAGGATGTAGAAGCACTTCGGGCTTGCAAAATCCTCGAGATTGACGCCGCCGAAGCCCGGGGCAATCCACTTGACGGCCTGGATGATCTCATCGGGGTCCTCGGTGTCGAGCATGATCGGGAACGCACCCACGCCGCCCAAGTACTTGAACAGGAGGGACTTCCCTTCCATCACCGGCAGTCCGGCGAGAGGTCCGATATTGCCAAGTCCGAGGACACGCGACCCGTCCGAGACGACGGCCACGGCGTTCGCCTTGTTCGTGTACTCGAAGACCTTCATCGGGTCGGCGTGGATCTCTTTGCACGGAGCCGCGACGCCCGGCGTGTACCAGATCCCGAAATCTTCCACTCGGGTCACCGAGCACTTGAGCGCCGTCTCGACCTTGCCGCGGTACTGCGCGTGCCAACTTGGGGCCTTCTGCCCCGGCACCTTCGCCCGGCGCTCCATCTCCTCGATTGCCTTCCGGTCAAACGCCACCTTGGGCCTCCCTGTCCAGCGCGGCAGCGATCTGAGCCAGATTGCCGCGAACCGTCGCGCCGATTGTCTCGTGCAGACTGCCCCCGTGAGCATCCATCGTCACGGTCAGAGGGCCGAACTTCTCCACTTCGAAGATCCAGACGGCTTCGGGCATACCCAACTCCTCAAGCCAATAGACGGCAGGCACGCTGCGGACCGCCCTCGCTGCCAGCGCGCCGGCGCCTCCGGTGAAGTGCGTGTACACCGCGCCGACGCTCCCGAGTGCCTCGAGAGTCTTCTTGCCCATGCCGCCCTTCCCGATGATGAGGCGCGTAGGAAAGGCCTGCAGAAACTGGGCTTCAAACATTTCCATCCGTGCGCTCGTCGTCGGGCCTGCTGAGGTGACTCGCCATACTCCGTCACGGGTCTCGACCACGGGTCCGCAGTGAAACAGGGCCATGTCCTGGGGGCGGAACGAAAGAGCCGCACCGTGCCGAGCGGAGTCGAGCATGACGCGGTGAGCCTCATCCCGCGCTGTGAAGAGGAAGCCATCCACGTACAGCGTGTCTCCCACGTGGAGACGCCGAGCGTCGGCCTCCGAGAGCGGAGTCTTCAAGACTGTGGGCACCTAGCTCACCTCCACGCGGCCAGCACGGTCGATGTGCAGGACCTTCCTGCGATCAGCCCAACATTGGTACGCGATCCCGACGGGCAGGGAGGCGGGGTGCCGGTGCGCGAACTCGATGTGGACGTCGAGCGCCGTCGTGCGCCCCCCGAGCCCCATCGGGCCTACGCCCGTCTCATTGATCCGCGTGAGAAGCCGCTCTTCCATCTCGGCGACGGCCGATTCCGGATGGCGCGCGCCCACCGGCCGGAGAAGGGACAGCTTCCCCAACTTGAGGGCCAGGTCGGCTCCGCCACCGATCCCGACGCCGATGACGCCGGGAGGACATGGCTTGCCCTCACATGCCGCCACGTGCTCGATGACGAATCGTTCGATCCCCACGAGGCCCGCTCCGGGGGGGAGCATTCGTAGCGCGCAGCAATTCTCGCTCCCGCCGCCCTTCGGCAAGAGGTGGATCCTGCACGCGTCGCCCTCCTCAAGCTCCCAAACGATGTAGGGAACGAAGCGTCCGGTGTTGTCCCCCGGATTCCGTCCGGTGAACGGATCCACCGTGTTGGGGCGAAGCGGCAGGGCCTGCGTCGCGCGCCGGACCGCATCCTCGATCGCAGCGCGCAGTGATCCGAGCAGAGGGAATCTCTCCCCGACGAAGACCATGAAGGTCTGGATCCCCGTGTCCTGGCACATGGCGACCGCGTCGCGTCGAGCGATCTCGACGTTCTCTAGAATGGCATTCAGCTGGACGCGGCCGATCGGGTCCTCGGCGTCCCGTGCGCGCCTCAGCGCGTCGACTACGTCGTCCGGCAGCTCCGTCGCCGCTCGCTTCACCGCCTCGTAGAGCCCATCCCGCAGAGCCTTCGGGTTCATCGTCGATTGGACCTCCCCCGTCGTTAGAGCCTACCCGCTCGCCGTTCCCGTTCAACGGGGAAGCGTGGCGGACCGCCAGGCGTCCGGCCGCGAGCCGCAGGTTGCCAGCGCTTGCTCCCCGTCCTGCGGGATCGGGGGCCTGCAGCGCGGCCGGCCGCCAGACGTCGTCGGATCGTTACCTAGACCGGAACTCCGCCTCGGTCTTTGCCAGCGGCGCTCTGCTTCGCTTCAGGGAGGTACTTCGTCACCATCTCGACGACGATGCTCGCCTGATCCGCCATGGCTCGCCCTTCCGCCGCCGACGTCTTGATCCCGTGGCCCGAGACCGCCGAGTTCCCTGTCTTCAGGTACACGGGCGACGCGACGCGCACGATCTCCGGCGCCTCGTAGCTGCGGATGAATCCGCCGGAGGCCGGCGGATTGTCGGTGTGCAGGTCCAACGGAACATCGACGGCGCGACGCAGCGCAGCAAGCATCGGCAGCTGCAAATCGCGCACGGGGTTGATGGTGTCCGCTCCTAGCCGCTCGAGAACCTTGAACGACGCAGGGTTGGCGTGCCCGCAGTGCGCCGACACCTTGAGCTGCATGTCGGCAGGTAGGTCGCCGGACTTCCGGAACTCGCTCAGCACCCATAGCAGCCCTTCGTCGTAGACGAGGATTCCGCGGCACCCCACAGACAGTGCGCGCTTCACGTCCTCGACTGCCCGTACGACCTGCTCCATGCCGCGCAGTCGGTATCCGATCCGCACGCCCTGGGACGTCTGGACCGTCGCTCCCGTGTCATACGGAGCTCTCGGACCGACCGAGAGGTTGAGTGCGACACCTCGCTCCTTGGCCAGGGCGCAGAAGTCGCGCAGCTCCCCGAGCGTGTGCCGGAAGATGCCGTACGTCTCATCGATTCGGTTGATCGTGATGCCCTGCTTGTCCGCTTGCTGGATCAACGCCTCGAACGCTTCGAACGAGTTAACCGTCGGCACCTCGATCCGGTAGTGCGCTCCGTCCGGGAACGTCTTTCCGGACGTCGTCAGCTCGTACAGGTCTCCCTTCGGCAATCCCAGTTTTCCAAGGCTCTTCCTCGTCTCGTCGAACACCGTTCCCTCCTCGCATCTTGCGCTTCGCTGCGTCTCTTGCTCCTACGTCGAGCACTCCACGTCCGCTCACAACTCCTGTTCACAACGGCTGATCCAGCACCTGCGGCATGAGGATTGAGGCTCTCCCGTCCGCGCTATATCTTCGATCTATTATTGCATATCTTTTGTCTCCTTTCTACGCCGAAGGGGGCTCCCTCGCTGCCTCTTCTCTCTGGAACGGAGGAATGCAACGCTCTCGCTCTCCGATCACTCAACGGCCGTCGCCGCGGTGAGCGTCGCGCGGCAGTGTCCCCGGACAGCTATGGCGCTCTTGCCATCTTCTGCGCTTGGGCGTCGCTGCGGACCCAACGCGCAAGCCACAGCACGACGAAGATCGTCCCGATTCCCCCCACCAGGCTGGCGAAGGGAAACACCGCCGCCGCTCCGAGCCCGTCGACGATTCCACCGCTGATCACCGGCCCCAGCATCTGGCCGACGCCGAAAGAGCTCCCTTGAATCCCCGTGAGCCGCGCCATGCCATATGAGCGACCGAGTTCTGTACGAATGGCCACGAGCGGGGCACGCCCCAGAGCGGAGAATCCTCCGATGACGAACGCAAGGCTGGCTGCCGCCCAGGTTGCGTGAAGAAACGGCAGCGCCAACAACAGGAGCGGCGCGACGACACTCCCGACGACGACTTGGCGCACCCTGGGGTATCGATCGGCAAGGAACCCAAGGGGGATCTGCAGCAGACCCTCGGAGAACATGTAGGTCGACAGCACGATGCCAATACTGGACTCGCTCGCCGAGAACGCGGCCACGGCGAAGATCGGATAGAACGTCGTGAACGATTGACGCCAGAAGCCCCGAGTCCCGAAAAAGACGAGCATCGACTTGACAGCGTCGTTCGTCAGCACGTCTCGTAGCGGCACGGCGCGACGTGCCGGGGCGGCGCCTCTCTCTCTCGCCGTGGCGTCTGTCGGAACGGTCAGGACGACGAGCGCGAACGAGAGGATGGTCAGGCCGCCCATCGCGAAGAACGCCGCCTCGTACGAGAGCGTCGCCCCGATAACTCCGCCGAGCAGCGGGCCGAAGCCCATCCCCACGAACTGCGAGGCGTAGAACGCGTTCATGTAGCGCCCTTCGCGCCCCGCGGGGGTCAGGTCTCCCACATACGCCTGCGCAATAGGAGTCACCATCGCGGCGGCCCCGCCCTGAATCAGCCGAAGCACTCCAAGCTGCCACAGCGAGGTGACAAACGCATATGACAACGAGACGATGGCATAGCCCGCCAGCCCCGCGAGAATGAGCGGCTTGCGGCCAATTCGGTCGGAAAGGGCCCCGACAAAGGGGCCGAGAAGTGCCTGCGAGAGTGAGAAGGCGGCGAAGACGATGCCGATCTCCAGGCCGCTTGCGGCGAAGGTCTTCGTGTACAGCGGGAGAATGGGGGCAATGATGCCCAGTCCTAGCTGTGCTGTCGCCGTGGCGACAAACAAGCTCGCGAAGATCCGCCGAAGCCGCTCCCCTCCCTCGGTCATGGCGCTAGTACGCGTCCAGCCTCCCCTTGCGGTCGAGCATCTTCGGGATCCGCACGTACGCCACGGCGTCGTAGTTCGCGTCTGCCCACTGCCCGATGCGCGCGTCGCACGCTGTGCTGATCAGCATCGCAGCCTCCTCGGCATCGACGTCAAGGCGCTCCACCAGAAACGCCACGGCACGACGCGTCGCGACGCGCAGAGCCTGTTCAAGCGACGACGCCGAGCCGACAATGCCCCAGGCGTCGACGGTCTCAATGAGCGGACTGCGCACGGCGCACGGCGGGTGGATGCCCGTGAATTCGACCGTGACGTCCGCAGCGCACTCCATTCCGGTAACCGAACTCTCCCCGTCGCCCATGGCCGCGTGGACGTCCCCCAGCTGGAAGAGAGCCCCAGGGATGTAGATTGGAAGGTACACCTTCGATCCGGCGCCAATCATTGGCACGTCCAGATTCCCGCCGTGATCTCCTGGAAGTCCCGTCGGCATTGGGGCGAGTGGTGTGGTGCCAAGGGTTCCGACCATGGCCCGCGGCGCGATGACAACACCATCGCCGAAGTCGGTCGCGCCGTCATCACCGATCGGACAGATCTTCGTCCGCGGCCCGGGAACGCAGTCCTTGAGGACTCCGGCGCCAGGGATCAGTGCCGCCACTGCAGGGCTCCGCGGGGTGATTGCCACGATGCGCACGGCCAGCATTGCGCCAGGCACTGCAGCGCGGACTCTTACGGGCCCCGTGTTTGGGTTGATGTGGGACATGTCGATGCTCGCCGCCACGTCGGTCTCGCGCCGCACCTGGCCGTCGAAGCAGTCCATCGTCTCGAACACGACGGTCTGCCCGATCGCCACGTCGGCCACCGCGGGCTGACGCGCATCGAAGATGTAGGTTCTGGCGCTGCGTGGAACCCGAAGCACCGTGTTCCTCCCTTGCGACAGACGGCCCCGCTGCTGCGGCAAACCTACCTGCGCTTCACCCACCCCACGCGGCCGTGTAGCTACGAATCCGCCCCAGACCCTCGAGGATGCGTTCCCGCGAAGAAGCAAACGAGATGCGAAGACACCGCGGGTCGCCGAAAGACTCGCCGGCCGAAACCATGACATGGGCATCGCGGAGGAGGGCGACGCACAGGGGAGTGGTCGACGGACTCTCGACCTCAACGCGTGGAAAAGCGTAGAACGCTCCTTCGATCGTGCCTAGGCTCCATCCCGGAAGCGTCGACACCTCGCGGTCGACGAGCTGCCTGCGCGCTTCGTACTCCTCGACCATTCGCGCGACGCTCTCCTGGGGTCCTCTGAGTGCGGCGATGCCGGCCCGCTGGACGAACGCCGACGCGCAGCGCCCAGAGTCGTGGTGCAGGCTGACCATGACGCGAGAGAGAGCCTTCGGCGCGAGGGTGTAGCCGAGGCGCCAGCCGGTCATCGCGTACGTCTTCGACAGGCTGTTGACCAGAACCGTCCTCTCGCGTGCGTCTGCGGAGAACGAGGCAATGGAATGATGGACGCGTCCGTCGTAGATGATCCGCTCGTAGACCTCGTCGACCAAGATGTAGCAGTCCTTCTCGGCCGCGACATCGGCCACGCACTCCAGCTCGTCCCTCGTCCACACCTTGCCGTTCGGGTTCTGCGGCGTGTTGATGAGAAGGATCTTGGTCCGCTTCGAGATCGCGTTGCGGAAGCGGTCCCGATCGAGCCGAGATCCCTCACCATCCGGCGTGAGATCGACGGTTCGGAAGACCCCGCCTGCGTTCCGCACGAGGTCCGTGTACGGGCCGAAGAACGGCCCCACCCCGAGGACCTCGTCGCCATCGTCGATCAACGCCATCACCGCGAGGAACAACCCGAGCTTGGCGCCGTTCGTGATCACCAACTCATCGAGCTGCACGTTCGGGATGGAGTTCTCGACCTCGAGCTTGTCGCGAACCGCCTCGCGCAGTTCCTGGTAGCCTTCAGCAGGCACGTACTTCGTGTATCCCTTGTGCAGAGCCTCTTCCGCTGCCGCCACGATGTGTGGTGGCGTTGGAAAGTCCGGCTCACCCTGCTGCAGCTTCACGACGTCCACGCCCCGAATCTCGAGGTCGCGCGCGATCGCCTTCATCTCCGACGAGGAACCCTGGGCATACCCCGTCCCTCGCTTCGAGAGCGCCTTCATGCTTTCGCCGCCTTCTCCGCCAGTCGGGCGCCGGCTAGGTCTCCTCGACGGTGAGCTTCGTTCGGTCGACGCGGCAGATCTTTGGGCTCTCAGCCAACGCATACAGCTCACGACTGAGCCACAGGACCGGGTGGAGCTTCTTCATCTGCAGCGTCTCGTCGAACACCGTCTCGTCGTAGTGCACCGCGACAATTTCGCCGGCAAACCACGTGGAGTCGCCAACCACATGCTCATCGACAACCTTGCACTCATACGCCGCGTAGGCATCGCGCAGGACTGGGACATCCACGACAAGAGAGTCCACCTTCTCGATCCCGAACTCCTTGAACTTGTCGACGTCCTTCCCTGTCTTGCTTCCGGCCGCAGCCACGATCGTCACCCGCTCAAACGGAACCCAGTTGATCACGAACTCGTGAGATGCCTTGACGAGGCCGCAGGAGTGCTTGTGCGTTCCCATTCCGACCCCATACAGCGGAGGAACAAACGAGTACCAGGCATGCCGGCTGATCGCCATGCAGTTCTCGCGCCGGTCGTGCCGCGACGTCAGCACGGCGGCATTGGATGGGTAGTGAAATGGAAACTTTCGTAGTTCGCTTGCCTTCACTCTGCGCATGTCATGCCCTCCTTAATCTTTGCCAATTCCTCTGGCGGATCCCGCAGGACGACTAGGCTTTCTTCCTCAGCCTCCACAGCTCGCGCGTGTGGGCGGGCTCAGACACGTCCAGATGCTCAAGCGTCGCGTGCAGCCCCATCTCCGCAAGCGCAGCGAACACGGTGTTCGTGAACACGTGAGACGGCGCCCATCCCTCAGCAATGAGCCGTTGCGAGGAGTCGTGAGCCGGAGCATCGTACATGTCGATCAGGTACTCGTTCGGCCCAGTGACCTGGACCGTGATCTTCCCCACGTACCCTCCCGCCTCGAGGTAGTCCGCGATGCCGCGCAGCGCCGCCTCAGGGTCTGTTTTCGCCAGGGTCTTCGCCTTGCGGATCTCGGCAAGAAGGAGCTGGCCGCTGCGCGCGAGGATCTTCTGGGCTCCATCTTTGCCTTCAGCTTCCGAGATCGCCCGGCACACGGAGTACACGAGCGAGTTGAAGAACGAAGTTCCGATCTTGCGACTGTCTTGGCTCACGGTCATCCTTCTGCTCCTCTCTAGGACTTGGTGGATCTCGGCCGCCGCCCCATCGAGCGGCGGGCCCCTCTCTTACTCAGTCGGCGTGTAGTGAGGAAGCACATCGAGCATGTCCAGCTCGCGAAGCTTGGCGAGGGTCGGGCCGACGTCATTCCAGCCCCTGTATTGGTAGTACTCGTCGATGTTCGCGCGCAGCACGTCGTCGGGGATGGCCTCCCCCTCGCAGCAGCCCTTCTCGATAGGTGCCTTCAACCGGGCAGGCAGGTCGTCATCGGCCTTCGTCCGCCCTACGAGGGCAGCATGGATCTTGAGCAGGTTGTAGTTGCGTTCGCCGACAAGGGCCATCGCAGCCATATCCAGGTCGAGTCCCGTGCCCCCCCCGATCGCCGCGCGCACAAGCGTCAGGGAGTTCTCATACCCCACATCTCGGATGGGAAAGACACATGTGATCGCGGAGTTGAGGAACGATCTGAGGTTCTCGCAGATAACCGTGACACGCGGCTTGCCCTTCCACTCCAGACGATCGATCCCTTCGACAATGCCAAGCGACGGGAGGAAGTTGTCTCCCTCCAGATTCGTGTCGTGTTCCCCTTCCATGTGCTCTGCACCGCGCGGGCTCGTCGCATACTGGAGCCCAATGCTCTTCTTGCCGCGAGGCTCGTGCAGTGGGACTTCCTGCCCCTTCACGTGAACCGCGAAGTCGATCTTGAGACGACTTGCGGCCTCTTCGATTCCCATCGCGAGGAGATCCCCGATTCCTTCCCTATACGCGATCTTCCGGACCATGTCGACGATCCCCGCGGAGTCGCCCCACGCCAGCCCGTCCTTCGTGAGACCCTTCTCGGTGGCTTCCATCATCATCGCGATGAGGTTCGCCGCACTGATTGTGTCGATCCCGTAGTCGTTGCACTTCTGGTTGGCGAGCGCAATCGACGCCAGGTCGCTGTTGAGGCACAGCGACCCGAAGCCGGCCACGGTCTCGTACTCCGGGCCGCCGAACTCGGCCAACACGGCCTCGCCACCATACGATGTCTGCACCGTTCGCTTGCATCGCACAGGGCACCCCGTGCACGTTTCCGGGGTCGTCAGGATCGTCTCGCGCAGGACTTCGGCGCTGATCTTGGCTGCATCCGCGAACCAGCCTTGCTTGAAATTCCGGGTCGGCAGAATGCCTCGCTCGTTGTTGCCGTGGATCCCGGTGACGGTCCCGAGTTCGTGCATGCGCTGGATGCTCGGATGGGCCACGAGAAGCTTGGCAAACGTCGCAGATGCCGAACGGACCGCCGCCTTGTCGGCCATCACGCGGTCGCTGCCACCAGACACGACGATGGCCTTGAGAAGTTTCGAGCCCATGACAGCGCCAAATCCCGGACGGCCAGCCGCGCGGTTCTTGTCGTTGATGATCGCCGCGCAGTAGACGAGCTTCTCGCCCGCCGGCCCGATGCAGGCCACCCGGGCGTCCTTGCCATGGCGGTCAGTCAGGCGGTCCACAGTCTTCCCCACGCCAAGGCCCCAGAGGTCCTTCGCCTCGTGCAGCGTCGCCCGCCCCGCCTGAAGCGCGAGGTAGACCGGCCCGCTCGCGCAACCTCGCAGGATGATGCCCCCATAGCCCGCACGGCCCAGCTCATGCGGGAAGTACCCGCCCGCGCTTGAGTCGCTCACGCTCCCCGTCTTGGGTGACTTTGCCGTCACGGTATTCCGCGAGGCTGCTGGGAATCCCGTTCCGGTCAGCGGTCCCGTGCCGAACACCATGATGTTCTCAGACCCAAGCGGCGCGGCGTCCGGGCGAAGGTCCTCGAGCAGGATCCGGGCCCCGATCCCCCTGCCTCCCAGGTACTTGCGGCGCCAGTCCGCGGGAATCTCGTAGTCTCGAATCTTGCCAGTGCTCAGGTCTACGTCTAGATACCTCTCGCTTTGCACGAAGCCCCCTTGCTCTCAGTCCCTAAGCTCTCTTCCCTGTGTCGGTCCCGCCCGCGCAGGATCTGTGGCCCGCCGACGCCGGCGCCGTGGCATACACCGTGCAGAACGCCTTCACGAAATCCTCCAGAGCGTGCGCGCCCCCGTAGGTGTGCTCACGCTGCCCGTGCAGCTCAACAATGCGGCTCCGCACGGTGGCCGCTTCATCAGCCAAGCACACCTCGCCGACCACTTCCAGAGCATGGGACGTCGGCAGCGCCCCACCGAGCTGCTTGCGCGCCCAGAAGGCGGACGCCACGTGCACTGCCGCCCCAGGCTGTCGGGACGCGTCAATCTGGAAGCTCCGATCTGTCTCCATGAAGGCGAACCCCTGACCAACAAGCCATGCCTTCAGCTGGATGAGGGCCTCGTCGACCCCACCCTGCACGCGCACCTCGACGTTCATCCTGCACGCCTCCTATCTCGCATCGCCCAGTGCACCTCGACTACCTACGATGCAACCTAGGGTTCGCCCAGTCTTGTGCCGCATCGCCCAAGAGGTTCACCGAGATGACCAGCACCGAAATGGCAAGTCCCGGGAAAATGGTGAGCCAGGGTGCGACTTCCATCGACGCTCGCCCGGCATTCAGCATGTTTCCCCAGGACGGAGTTGGCGGCTGGACACCCAATCCCAAGAAGCTCAGTGTGGCCTCAACGAGGATTGCGATCGGCAGGATCATGCTCGCCTGGACAAGCAGAGGCCCCACGATGTTCGGCAGGATGTGCCTCGCGAGGATCCTCGTGTTCCCTGCGCCGATCGCGCGAGCCGCCTCGACATACGCCTCGGTCTTGACCGTCAGCGTCCCGGCACGAGCTAGCCGCGCCATGCGTGGCGAGTACGTGATGCCGATGCTGATGACCAAGCTGTTCAGGGACGGCCCGAGGATAGCGACCAACAGCAGAGCCAGCAGGATCGACGGGAAGGCCAGCATGATGTCGACGACGCGCATGAGCCACGCGTCGATCCACCGTCCATAGAAGCCGGCGATGAGCCCAATCGCCGCCCCGGTGATCGATGCCAGCACTGATGCTAGCAAACCGACATAGATCGACACTTGAGCTCCGTAGATGACACGGCTCAGTACGTCACGCCCGAATTGGTCGGTGCCGAACATGTGGCTCGCGCTCGGCGACTTGGATCGCTCGCGCAGATCCATCCTCTCAGGGTTGTAGGGCGCCAAGACTCCCGGCAGGATCGCGGCAGCCAACGTGACCACGACAACCAACATGCTCACGGCCAGCAGAGGGTTGATGCGCTTGATCCATGCCCATCTCCGCGCCCGCTTCTTGTCTCTAGTCATAGCGAATCCTCGGGTCGATCGCCGCGTACAAGAGGTCAACGATCAGATTGACGACCATGAACCACATGCTGATGACCATGACGGTCGCCATGACAACCGGGTAGTCTCGCGTCGAGACGCCGGTGACCGCGAAGCGGCTCATCCCCGGAAGCGTGAACACCGTCTCGACCGCCACGGACCCCGCGAGCAGGAATCCGAACTGGACCCCGATGACCGTCACAATGGGAATGAGAGCATTCTTGAACGCGTGCAGCGTGATGACCTTGCTCTCCCTGAGGCCCTTGGCCCGCCCCGTGCGGATGTAGTCCTGCCCGAGCACTTCGAGCATCGAGGCCCGGGTGATCCGCATCGTGCTCGCGGCCATCCCGGTCCCGAGCACGAGGACAGGGCCGATCATCGAGCGGACGTAGGGGCCGATTCCGCTGGCAAGACTCTCGTACCCGCCCGAGGGCACCCAACGTAACTGCAGGGCGAACACCAGAATGAACATCAGCCCCACCCAGAAGTGCGGCAGGGAGATCCCAATGAGCGACAGAACTCGAACAGAGCCGTCAAGAAAGGTCCCTCGCCGAGCCGCTGAGAACACGCCGGCGGGAATCCCGATGACTAGTGACGTCAGGAGTGCGAGGAGAGAGATCTGCAGCGTCACGGGGACGCGGCGAGACAGCTCAATGTTAATGGGCTGACGGCTTCGCAAGGACAGGCCGAAGTCGCCCTGGACAGCCCCCCATAGCCATGTACCGTACTGAACGAAGAATGGCTTGTCGAGCCCCATCTCCCGCCGCAGCACCTCGGCTTCCGCCGGGCTATAGAACTCCCCAAGCTGGACGATTGCCGCGTCACCTGGAATCACCCGCAACGCCGTGAAAACGATGAAGCTCATGACGAGCAAGGTCGCGGCTGTCTGAAGAAGCCTCGAGGCCACGTAGCGGATGTTCATCGTCTTCCCTTCTTTCTCTCGATTCTTGGAGAGACCGCCGCTCGTCGTATCGGACCCAGCTGCCGACGGCGCAAGCGTGTCGTTCTGCCTAGGGGCTCGGACCCAGCTGCCGCTGTGAGGTCGCCGACGGCCCTACCCCTGACACGCACTCGGTCCCTCTCTTTTTCTCTTTCAGACTCCTTCTCGGTTCATTGCTCTACGGCTCCAGCCATACCTCGAGGAAGCTCTGCGCGACCGTTGGGCGGAACACGAAGTTCTTCACCTTGTCGCTGAGCCCGTAGAAATCGTAGCCGCTGTACAGAGTGAAGGTCGGCATGGACTCGCAGAGAAGGTCCTGAATCTGAAGGTAAAGGGCATTCTGTGCCTCTTGGTCTGTCTCAGCTTTCACCTGTTCAAGGAGCGCATCGATCTGCGGGTCACTGAACTTGTTGTAATTGCGTGCCGAGCCAGTCCCGTAGGGGTTATAGAGCCACGTGTAGGGAGAGGCAATCCCGCCGATTCCGGCGATGACCATGTCGAAGTCTCTCGCGTTCCGCCGAGCCTGCACAATCGCCAGTTCGTAGAGCTCGACCTCGAGGGTGATGCCCATCGCCGCCGCCTGCTCACGCAGAACGACCGCGGTGTTTGCCAGCAGTGAGATCTCCCCGAAACTCAGGATCTTGGAGGTGAAGCCATTCGGATACCCGGCTTGGGCGAGCAACTGCTTGGCGGCATTCACATCATGCGGGGCGCACGGCTCCTCGCGATGCCCCGGCATGATCGATGGGATCGCGCCGCCGTCGAGCGGCTCGCCGTACCCTCCGAGCACTGCCTCGATCAGAGCTTCGCGGTCGATGCCCATGGAGAATGCTTGCCGCACGAGTGGGTTATTCCACGGCTCGCGATCGATGTTTGGAATCGCGCAGCGGAGGTTGAGCCCAGGTCCACCGACGATGCTCACGCCCGGCGCATTTTCAAGCGTCGCCAAGAGTTCCGGCGACTCCGAGGAAATGCGGTCGCAGAACTGCAGTTCGCCCGTGCGCAGACCAACGGTTCGCGCCGTGTCGTCCGCGATGATGTGGAACTCCATCACTTCGATGTAGGGAAGCCCCGGGATGAAGTAGAACGGGTTCTTAACGAGCGTCGTCGAGACATCAACGCGTCGATCGGCCAGCATGAAAGGTCCCGTGCCGACGACCACCGTGTTGAAGTCCGCGCCGCTGTCTCCAAGCGCCTTCGAGACCATGACAATCGACGGGTTGCACAGCGCGTTAAGCAACAGGGCGTCCGGCTTCGAGAGTACGAATCTAACCGTCAGGTCATCGATGATCTGGACTTCCGCTACGCCCTTGAAGTCGTTCGTAAACAGCGACCCCGCATCCACGTTCTTCAGGCGCTCAATCGAGTACTTCACGTCGGCCGCGGTGAACGGGGTCCCGTTGTGGAAGAGGACACCGCTTCGCAGGTAGAAGGTCCAAGTCAGTCCATCGGAGCTCGTCTCCCAGCGCTCCGCGAGGTCCGCAGACACTTCCATACTGTCGTTGTACCGCAAGAGCCCGCTGTAGACGGTGCGCGCGATCATCTGTTCGTACCCTCTCTGTGAGGTCAAGATCGGGTCGAGCTTCACAGCCTCGTCGGCAACACCAAGTACTAGCCTACCGCCGTACACGGGGGAGGACTGCGCGAACACCACGGTCGTCGCCCCGACGGCGGCAATCAGAGCAAGTGCCAAGACAAGCCCTGCCCCGACAAATCGCGTTCTCATCGTGCCCACTCCTTTGCGCTCCGGTTCACCCACTCCCAAGATCCTCGCCGCACACCAAGCTCTCGTCGTCGCGATCGCACCTCCTTCTGTGCCCGCGCAGCCGTGCCCCTACAGGGGCACGGCGATGCTGAACAGACCATTGCCCTTGTTTGTCGCCATCGTCTTCTTGATGAACCCGATCTTGCCAGCCTCAGGCGCTGTGACTTGAACGCGCTCCGTGCCGAAGTAGTCGGTCACTTCGCCAATCATCTGACCGCCCTGGACCATCTGGCCGACGACAACGCCCGGGTAGAAGAACCCGGACATGACGGAGCTCACACGGACGTAGCGCACCTTCATCTGCCGGGGACGATCGATCAGCGGTAGGCCGTCCAGAGTCCCGATGCGTCTCAGGACATTGAGGATCCCGCGGTAGAGAATCCCGATGGCCTCTTCGTTGAGGTCTCCGGATCCAGCCTCTGCGAGAATCGACGGGATCCCCGCGGCGGCGGCGACGTTGACGGGAGACCCCGGATCCCTGTGCGGCGTTGGCGCCACAATGTCAATGCAGAAGACATTCGCGAGGTCCCACTCGTTCCACGGCCGGCTCTGCGCCCTCTTCGTCGGCTGCTCTGGGACGTAGACGTGAGGGATGATGACCTCAAGTGCGTCTGCTCCGTGGAGCTCAATGACTACATCCGCCAAGAGGATCAGACGCGTCGTCAGCATATGCGCGACGCGTTCGAGCACCTTCCCGTCGGCCGATCCCGGGAAGATCCCCGCCAGGTTCTGCCCGTCCGGCGGAGATCCGTTGTGCGAACGCGCGTGGAACGCAGAACGGTTCGCGAGAGGAACGACCGCCACGAGGCCCGTGACTGCCTTTGGGTCCAAGTCCTGTGCGATGCGCCGCGGCGCTTCGATGCTGTTGTGCTCGCCTCCGTGCACGCCGCCAATCACCACAGTGATCGGTCCCGGCTCATGCCCGCGGGCGACGACAAGTGGCACGTCGTAGTCGCACGGTTCGTTGTCGAGCCGGAGGTACCCTTGTCTCTTGCTGCCCAGCGGCACGCTGAAGCCCGTCGCTTGCAGGAATGCCTCGATTCGCTGCTTGTTCATTCCATCTGCTCCTTTGCCCTCCCCGTCTTGGCAGTGGCCTCGATCGCGCGCTTCTCCGCCCGCACTAGATGAGCCTCAACCGCTCTCCCGGCCGCCTCGTCGTCACGCGACACGATCGCCTCCATGATGGCAACGTGTTCTCTCAGGATGTCTGTCACGAGCAGGACGCTGTGTTCGTCCAGCTCTGCGGTGACCAGAGAGCGCATCCGCAGCGCGTAGTTGCCGACCAACGCCAGCGTCCTTCCGAGGAGCGTGTCCCCGAGCGCGTCCCGCATCAGATCGTGCAATCGGAGGTCAATGTCATGGCACCCCTCGCACTGCACGCTAGTCACGATGGGAGAGGTTTCTAGAAGGGCAATCATTTCTCCGGTCTCGGCCAGCATTCGACGGAACCGCTCTTCGAGCTGCGGGTTCTCGCCGGTCGACCGGGCCACGTAACGTGCGGCGAGCGGCTCGAGGAGCTCTCGCACTTGATAGGCCTGGCGAACGTCCTCGGCGTCGACGGTCGCCACAAGGGCCGTCCGGTTGGGCGCCCGTTCGACCAGCCCTTCGGCAGAGAGCCTCGTGAGGGCTTCGCGGATCGGTGTCGGGCTCACGCCAAGCTTCCCCGCGAGTTCGTCGACCGAAAGCGGCTGTCCGGGGTGGAGTTCATTCCGCAGGATGGCTTGGCGAAGCACTCTGTACGCTTCGTCTCGGAATGTCGACGCAGGCAGTGGTGTCAACATATCTTTGATCTCCTATCCGACATAGATTTGCCCACCATAGCACGAGACCGGGCACCGAATCAACCCCCCCGCTCGCACGCCGAACTCCTCTAGCTTCGTCCCCGCACGGCGCCCCTACCGGGGTGGTTGATTCGGTGACGCCTGGCGTGGTATGGTGGTCTGCTACGACTCGTGATAGGAGATCAAAGATATGATCGAAGGTGAGCGGCAACACGCTGGATCGCGGCGGGACCTAGACGGTCAGCAAGGACCTGAGTTCATCGTGACGGAAGGAGCCGGACTGTGACGTGTACACCCACCGGCATCGCGCGGCAAGACCAGGGGAGCGCTGACACCGGAACAGCTGTGTCTCGCCCCTCGAACGCGCTGATTGAGATCGACGACCTCGAGGTTCACTTCCTGATGAGAGACAGCGTCATTCGCGCTGTCGACGGCGTCACCTACACCATCGCGAGAGAGAAGACACTCGGTGTTGTCGGCGAGAGCGGCTGCGGCAAGTCCGTCACCGCCCTCGCGATCATGGGACTCGTTCAGTCGCCGCCCGGGAAAGTCATCGGCGGACGCATTCTCTTCCACCGCAAGGATCAGTCGCTAGATCTCGCCCATCTGCCGCCAAAGGGTCGCACAATGCGCTCGATCCGCGGCAACGAGATCGCCATGATTTTCCAGGAGCCGATGACGTCGCTGAACCCTGTCCTCACGATTGGCTTCCAGATCGTTGAGGCGCTGACGCTACACCAGCGACTCGACCGGGCGACGGCCAAGAGCCGCGCCGTCGACATGCTGAAGGCGGTCGGCATCCCGCTCCCCGAGAAGCGCGTCAACGAGTACCCACACCAGCTGTCCGGAGGAATGCGCCAGCGCGCGATGATCGCCATGGCCTTGTCATGTCATCCTTCGCTCCTCATCGCGGACGAGCCGACGACGGCGCTCGACGTGACCATTCAGGCGCAGGTCCTGGATCTCATGAACGCGTTGCGTAAGGAGTTCCGAACTGCGATTCAGTTCATCACGCACGATCTGGGCGTGATCGCGGGGATGGCCGACGATGTGGCGGTGATGTACCTCGGTCGAATCGTCGAGTCAGCGTCGGTGAAGGAGATCTTCCACGCTCCAAGCCACCCATACACGCGCGGACTGATCCACTCGATCCCCTCGCTCGCCCGGAGCAAGGACCGTCTCGCGCCCATCGAGGGTGTGGTCCCGGATCCCGCCGATGCGCCGCCAGCATGCGGATTCGAGCCACGCTGCCCTCAGCGGCACGAGCTGTGCCGGTTGGAGGCGCCGCGACTGGTTGAGGTCTCTCCGGGCCACGAGGTCGCTTGCTGGTTGTACGGAAAGGAAGGGGTACGTTGATTCCCTGTGCCGAGAACACCCTGCTCGAGGTGAGCGGCCTCAAGAAACACTTCCCGGTGAAGGCGGGCGCGTTCCGTCGCTCAAGGGCCGCCGTACGAGCCGTCGACGGCATCAACATGCAGATCTGCGCGGGCGAGACACTCGGCCTTGTCGGCGAAAGCGGATGCGGCAAGACCACCGCCGGCCGGTGCATCCTGCGTCTCGAGCAGCCCACGGCCGGCGAGGTCCTGTTCATGAGTCGACGTCTGGCCAGCGAATCCGGCGGCAAGCCGCGACCCGTCGACGTGAGCCGGGCCTCGCGACGCGAGATGAAGGCCCTGCGCCGCGACATGCAGATTGTGTTTCAGGATCCCTTCTCGTCCCTTAATCCGCGGCTGACCGTCGGCTCGATCGTCGCGGAGCCGCTCGCCGTGCACCGCATGGCCGACGCCAAGGGGCGCAAGGACCGTGTGCAAGAGGTGCTCGCCGCTGTGGGTCTGAAGCCCGATCACATGCGGCGATTCCCGCACGAGTTCTCGGGCGGACAGCGCCAGCGTATTGGCATCGCCCGCGCGTTGGTCCTTGAGCCCCAACTGATCGTCTGCGATGAGCCCGTGTCCGCGCTCGATGTGTCGATCCAGGCACAGGTCCTGAACCTCCTCGAGGACCTTCAGCGCGAGTTCGGCCTCACGTACCTGTTCATCGCCCACAACCTGTCGGTCGTCAAGCACGTAAGCGGCCGCGTTGCCGTGATGTATCTCGGCAGGATCGTCGAACTTGCAGCCACCGAGGGACTGTTCGCCGAGCCGAAGCACCCCTACACGGAGGCGCTCTTGTCTGCCGTGCCAGTGCCGGAGCCCGACTACTCGGTGCAGCGCATCATCCTGGTGGGCGACGTCCCCAGCCCGGTAGCCCCGCCGCCCGGCTGCCACTTCCACCCCCGATGCCGCTATGCGGTCGACATCTGCAGGACCGAGGATCCTAAGTACGAAGCGATTCAGGAGGAGCACTTCGTTGCCTGCCACCGCGCGGCGGAACTCAGTCTGCAGCCCGTGAAGTCAGGCTAGTCCGGGTTGGGCGCCGCGCAAGGAGGGGGTTCGTGGTCGAAGCATCTTCGCCCGGTAGAGACGGCATGCTTGCAGAGGCCGAGGAGCTGCGGAGGGCCGGCCGGTACGGCGAGGGTATCGACCTTGTGGCACGTGTCCTTCACGACGCGCCCCATGACGCCCTCGCACACTTCCGCCTCGGCAACCTCTACCTGGACCAGGGCGAACTTGCCAGCGCCGAACGGGAGTACGTTGCGGCGACCGAGCTTCGCCCAGACTACGCGAGCGCGCTGAACAACCTAGCGGCCGTTTACCGTCGCCAGCGTCGCACCCGCCTCTTTGTGACGACGTACAAGAAGGCGCAGCGGGCCGCGGCGCGCCCGTCGAAAAGCGACACTGCGCACCCCCGCGATCCGTCAGCCCGTCGGCGCATCTGGGGCACTGCTCTCCTCTTCCTTCTGGTCACCGTCGCCGCGCTCGTCGCGTGGGAGCTCTTGCGAGAGCGGCCGGAAGCGAACGGAGAGGTACGGTCGACAGCATCAGCTTCAGCAACGGCGAGGCGCGCTGTCGCGGCTGCATTCGCTAGTCGGATCAACGGATCTCGACTCGAGGGTTAGCGATCCACGATGCAGATGCGGGATCAGAATCCGCCTCTGGCCGCAGCCATTGCTTGAGCGCCTGAGAGACTACCCGACGACTTCCGGGCGTTCTGGAACATCGTAGGCCATCCTGCGGATGGCTAGCGAGAACGGCCACTTGGGCGTTCCGTTCTCGTGAGGATGGTCATCGGCTGCCCTGTGGATGCGGCTAGGGACAGGCGGCCTGTGCCATGCGGGGGCCGTTCGGCATCGACTATGTCCTCCGAAGAAGAGAGGGCCGGCCTCCTGGCCGACCCTCATCATGTACTCAGCCGTGCCGAGCGCTAGCCAACAACCTCGGGGCGCTCCGGCACATGGCCATGCTCTCGCATGGCTTGAGAGAACGGCGGGCTCTGATGTTGCCGTTCTCTTGTCCGTCCTCGTCTCGCGACGACATTCTCACCCGCCCTGATCGTCAGCCGACGACCTCAGGACGATCAGGTACATCATAGAGAATGTCGTCGAGTGGATGTCTGTAGAGTCCTTGCTCCAACCGGTTCTGGTCGAAGTAGTGGCCCATGAAGCCGATGGATCGGCCGACGACGAAGAGGGCGTTGAACAGGCCCATCTTGATCATCTGGTCGATCTCGGCGTCGGAGAACTTGAGCTCCTTC
>JBFYQX010000077.1:0-3356 GCA_041302525.1 Candidatus Bipolaricaulota bacterium
CCCGCTTGTCGCCGCCGACGAGGCCGGCGACGTCCGGATCGCGCTCGCCGAGCTTGGCGACCACGCCGTGCCCCCCTTCACGATCCTAGCCGGCGAGCTTCCCGTCGAGTTCCTCGCCGTCTGGGCCGACGACAACGTCGTGCGCACGGCACTCAACGCCTGCGACACCCGTTCCCGCGCCAAGCTGGGCTACCGGCAAGAAGGCGCCTACGTCGTGTGCAACAACTGCGGCAACCGATTCCCCATCACGCAGATCGCCGCGGTGAGCGGCGGCTGCAACCCCGTCCCGCTCGTGGCTCGCATCGACGGGCAGGATCTCGTGATCGCGCCGGCCGCGCTCGTCGCCGGCCTCGCGTACTTCCCCTAGCAGAGCCCTCGCCCACCCAGAGGGCAACCGGAAGGCCGGGCTCGCGCGGCCCGGCCTTCGCTCCCTGTCCAGCTACGGAATCACCGTGTAGCTGCACGTCGCCGCCAGGATCTCGCCGGCCGTGCTCGTCACCTGGAGCAGGAACGTACTGGTTCCCGCGGTGTCGCCGATCGGCGCGGACACGCGCTGGGTCACGCCTGGCGTCACCGGCAGCGTCGTCACGAGGCCGACCCGCCCGTCACGCGTGAACTGGTAGAGGCGCGCCAGCCCGGCCACGGAGCTTGTGACGATCGCCGTGGCCGTCTCCGCAAAGCGGTACGTCGCGCCGCATCCGCGATCGACCTGGACCGTCACCGCGCCCGCCGCGGCGCCGGCGATGGCGAACGTGCAGCCGGCCGAGATCCACGTCCCGCCGGCCGTGCGGGCGAGGACGACAAGGCCTTCCACGCCCCGAGGGCCCGAGACCGTGCCGTTCACGGTGCGGGTCGCGCCCGCCGGGATCGTCCCGAGCGCGATCTGCTTCTCTGTCCCTGCCGTCTCGAAGTCAAACAGGGTGGCCGTCACCGCCTCGGTCGCCGAGATCGAGACCGCGATCGAGTCCCCAATCGCGTACGCCCCGCCGCAGCCGCGGTTCACGCTGACGGAGATACCGGCCGTCCCTGGGAACACCGACAGGCAAGATCCCCAGAGGGCCGAGGCGGGTTCAGATTCCTGCACGAACACCATGCGGTCCGCGCCGTACATGTAGGCCGAGACGCCGTCGGTGACCAAGCACGCCGACCCGTAGTACGAGAGCGAGAACGACACCGAGCCCGCTCCCGCAGCCGTGATCCGCGCGGGCACGTAGCCGAACTGCGTGGACTCCGTGCCCCCAACCGTGGGCAGGCCGCCGACGTAGACCGGCAGCCCGCGGCTGCCGGAGTAGACGTAGTCGACCGTCACCGTGCCTTCCGTCGCCGAGGTCGCCGTCACGCGAATGCCCGTGATGCCCTCGGCGATCGGCGGCGGTCCCAGGACAGGCCCCACCGAGAGCCGCCCGATCCAGTTGGCCTCCGTCACAAACCAGACGTCTCCGGTGGCGTCGACCGTGACGTCCGTCGGGTCGCACCCCGTCGCCAGGGGATAGAGGGTGACGGCGTCGGTCGCCGGGTCGAGATGCCCCACTCGGTCCCCGTCCCGGTCGGTGAACCAGACGGTCCCATCCATCGCCGCGACGATTCCGAGCGTCTGCGATCCCGGGACCGTCCATTCGACCACGTCGCCCGACGTCGGGTCGAGTCGGCCGATCTTGGAGAGCGCGCTCTCCGTGAACCACACCCGGCCGGCATCGTCGACATCGAGGCCGTACGAGGCGCTGTCCGACGGCAGGTCGTGGTAGAGGACCGTGCCCGACGAGGGGTTGAACTGCCGAATGCTGCGAGCCTCCGTCGACACGTAGAGCGTGCCGTCCGGCGCGATCGCCAGGTCGCGCAGGGCCGTCGACGTGTCGCCGATCTCGTAGTCGACGAACGGCCCCGACGTCGTGCTCGGCGCCAGCGCGATGCCCGGCGGGAGGAACGGATTCCCTGGCGTGACGCGCGGCGCGATCGCGAGCGT
Source organism: Candidatus Bipolaricaulota bacterium (assembly GCA_041302525.1). Taxonomy (GTDB): domain Bacteria; phylum Bipolaricaulota; class Bipolaricaulia; order UBA7950; family UBA9294; genus CAIOGO01. The sequence goes on from JBFYQX010000077.1 coordinate 1,964, forward strand.
CGTCGGCGTCAGGACCGTGGTCGACGGGCTGACCATCCGCGTCGTCGGCACCTGTCCCAGGAGAACGTCGAACATCAGCCCGCCGAGCGTCAGACGCGTCAGCTTGCCCATCGCCCGCTGCGTGTACCACACCGTCCCGGCGCCCGTCAGGTCGCAGGCGATGCCCGTCGGTTGCGACCCGACGTCGCCCGCGCGCTCCGAGGTGTAGAAGTTGCCGGCCGGCAAGATGCGCCCGATCCGGTCGCCCCAGCGTTCCGTGAAGTAGATGCCGCCTGCCGGCCCGAGCGCCAGCTCCTGCGGGCCGCGCCCGACGCCCCACTCCGTCACCCAGTCCGTCAGCGGATCGAGTCGTCCGAGTTGGTCGACGTTCGACTCGCCGAAGTAGACGAAGCCGTCTGCCGCCACGATGCCGCTTGCCGTGGCCAACGGCGTGGGGATCGGCCACGACGTCAGCGTGCCCGGCTCCCCGGCCGCCATGCCGAGCCCGCTTGTGAAGACCAGTCCGACGAAAAGAGAGAGAACCGCTGCTCTTGCCTGATGCCGCCGTCGCGTCCACATGGTCTCGCCTCCCTGTCCATGCGCACGCGCCATCCTAGGCCGTCGGTGCCGTGCGAGGCAACGCGACGGGAACTGCAAGGACACCGCCCCGCGCCCGCTTCCACCGCCCGGCAGGCCGGGAGTACACTGGACTCGCCCGCGTGGCACCCGGAGCGACGTTGGGCAAGGGAGAGCGCATGGCCAGAATGGCAGTACGAAGCATCTTCTGCGTGGCGTTGGCCCTGGGCTTTGCCGTGGCCGCCTCCGCCGCGCGGGTATCCAACCCCTACGGCGTGGCCAGGACAGAGACCCGCGCGGACGAGGTCGAGCTATCCGTCGACATCGCTGCCGCGTACGAGCTTCCCGACGCCGACCCGTTTGATGTGGACATCATCTGCATCGACGCCTCCGGCATCTACAAGTGGCAGGCGCGATCGCGCGTCAACCAGCCCCTGGCGCTCAACCTGGTGGGCCGCTGGCACAGCGCCAGCTACTACGGCGTCGAGTCGGACATCGAGCGAGGCCTCGCGTTCACGATCACGCTGCCCGCGCCGCTCGTCGACCCCGACGACCGCCTGCTCATCTCGATCGACGACGACGCCCTCTCCGCGCCCGGGCCGATCTTCACGATCTCGATCGATCCGTACCACACCCAGCCCCTGCGCATGGACGTGCTGAGCGTCGCGCTGTCCGTCAACGACCAGGGCAACCTCGTCGTCACCGCTGCGAACCAGACGCACGTCCCGCTCGTCGTGCCCCTTGCCGGGCTCGTCCTCGCGCTCACCCCGACCCCGGATTGGATCCCCGACACCGCCCCCGACCTCCGCTGGGTGCCCGATCCCCCGTTGTCGGCCGA
>JBFYQX010000064.1:0-9194 GCA_041302525.1 Candidatus Bipolaricaulota bacterium
CTCTACAAGGCGGGGCGAACGAGGCGTGTGCCGTTCCCGCGGGCGATCCTGCTTGCGCAAGCGGACCGCCGGCGCGACGACGCTGACCCTGTTGGCTGGAGTCCCAGCGCTCGCTTGTCCTTGGCGCCTACGGCCTCTTCGAACTCACCTGAATGCCGCCGCAGAGTTCCGGGCAGTAAAGGGTTAAGGCCTCGTCGGTCGCCTCGATCCTGAGCCCGCGGTCGGAGTTGCCGGGGTTGTAGACGCGCGCACACGCTGTGTAGGTTCGCCCTGCCTCGACCACGGTGCTGGACGGGAACGTGAACTCCTTCTCTCCGTCCGAGATCGTCCAGCCGAGCAGGTCGAGCGGGGCCTGTGTGTCATTGCGGAGCGTCAAGCATCCCTTGTCCCAGTCGACCTTCCAGATCGTGAAGCCCGCGCACGAGTAGGGGAGCAGCGCCGAGACGTCCCAGACATCCACGCGCCCGGAGCGTCCTCCGGCGGCCAGCCGCGTCCCGTCGGCCGACGCGGCGAGCGCGGTAACTCCGGACGGATCGCCGCCCAGCGCGGCGACGGGCGTCGCGTTGGCCACGGAGAGGAGGTGGACGGTGCCGCCGATGGCCGCCGCGGCGAAACCGCCCCCGCCGAAGAGCTGCACGTCGGCGAGCCCCGCGACGGCTCCCGCGAGGGGGCCGAGCAAGCTGGGCAAGGACTCGCGCAGCTCGGCGGAGTCAAGGTTCCAGGCGCTCAGAGCGAGCCCTTGCCCGCCGGAGAAGAGCGCGCTCGAGGTCATACTTGCTCGGTCCCAGAGCGAGAAGGCCGTCGCCGGCAGGGGCGCGCCGGTGCCGACGCTCCAGGCGTCGACGACGACGCGCTCGGGGCCAAATGTGACGCCGTACAGGACTTCGCCTGCAGGATCCAGCGCCAAGGCCACCGGTTGGAGCAAGGCGGTCGATGAAAGCGAGGTCTCCCGCTTCCACGCCCCGACGTTCCAGACCTCGATGGGGTCTGTGCCGACGACAAGGAATGCGCCGTCGGGGCTGAACAGAGGGAGCCCGCTCTTTCCAGACCAGACGTTCCGCCCGCTCGCCATCTCCAGGACCGTGCCGCGTCCGGCCACCAGCGTGCCGTCGGGGCTGATCGCGAGGTCCAACACGCCTTGCGGGAACGAGCGCACGGGTTTCCAGGTCGCCGTGTCAAAGACCGTGGTCGCCTGTCCACTGACGACGAACTGGTTGCCGGCCGGAGCGAAGCAGATGTCGGCGACGGCCTCATCCACGTCGAGGGTCGCAACGAGCGGGAAGGGCGAGACCTCCTGAGCGACGAGCGGCGAGGCGGCGAGGCAGGCGACCACCGCTGAGGTGACAAGGCAAGCGGACCATCTGATCTTCATTGACTCCCCTCCGATTCTCAGTGCGGGCGGACTGGAGCCGCCGGCGCAGGGAATGTATCCGAACCCGGAGCCGGCGGCTGCCCCCCTGCCTCGGGGACACACACCTCATTCTCACGACGAGAGCCGGCGGCGCGGCGACGCGGACACGCACTCCGGCTGCGACGGGCGTGCTACGAAGCACGAAAGGGGGGGCGTACCTCGCCGCGTGCAGGGTGAGCGAAGTACATGCCCCCAGCATCGCATGGGGACACATGCCGTGCCTCTTTCGGCGAACAGCGCACACGTCCCCGGCGTTCTAGGGCGATAGCCTCCCGCCGTAGGTGCCCCAGAACGGGTTCACGTCGACAGCAGACTCGTCGGTCAGCTGGGCGAGCGACGTCCCGTCCGCGTTCATGCGGTAGACGTCGAGGTTCCCGTCGCGCTCGCTCGCGAAGACGATCTGCGTTCCGTCCGGCGACCAGCTCGGCCCCCAATCGGTGCCGGCGGCGGTCGTGAGCCGGACCGTCATGGTGCCGGTGGGGTTCGTCTTGTAGATCTCGTCGTCTCCGTCGCGGTAGCTGTGGAACGTGATCCAGTCGCCGCTTGGCGACCAGCCCGGGAGGACGTCGGGATCGGGATGGTTGGTCAGGCGCACCTGGCCGGTCCCGTTCGCGTTCATGACGTAGATCTCGGGGTTGCCGTCTCGCGTCGACTGAAACGCGATCCTTGTTCCGTCCGGCGACCACACGGGCCGCCCGTCGTCGCCGGGGTCGTTCGAGAGCCGGGCAAGATCGGTGCCGTCGACGTCGACGGCGTAGATCTCGCGCCCGAGGTTCTGCGGCAGGATGTCGAGCACGACCGGCCCGTCATCGCGGTCGGTCTCGAACGCCAGGCGTTGGCTGTCTGGCGACCACGATGGATACCCGTCCCACGCCGGGCTGTTGGTGACGTTGGCGAGGCCGGAGCCATCGGCGTTCACGACGAAGACCTCGACGTCGAACAGCGGGATGATGAGTCGCGAGTCGGCGTCGAGGATCGGGGGCAGCCCGCCGCCCTCGCGGTCGCTCATGAACGCGATCTTGGCGCCGTTGGGCGCCCACACCGCGCCATAGTCGGCCCTCGAGTCGTTGCTGACGTTCGTCAGATTCGAGCCGTCGGCGCGCATGACGTAGATCTCCCAGTTCCCGTCGCGCATCGATTCGAAGAGGATCTTGGTGCCGTCGGGCGACCACGACGCGGCGGTGTCGAAGGCCGCGTGGTCCGTGAGGTTCGTCGGCTGCGTGCCGTCGGGGTTCATCACGTAGATCTCGGCGTTCCCGTCGCGGAGCGTCTCGAACAGGATGCCGCGCAGAACGGTGTAGGTGCCGGTGCCGAGGGCCTCGCCGCCCTTCTCCACGACGATGGTCGCGGCGCGTTGGCCGGCCGGCGTGGGCAGGACGGGGATCCTGACCTGAATGTTGGTATCTGACCAGGTGACGATGTCGGCCTCGACGCCGTCGAACGTCACGACCACGTCCCCGGTCGGCGCGCCGAACCCAGTTCCGACGATGGTCACGAGGGTGTGCACAGCCGAGGCGAGCGGCGCGAAGCCGACGGTGGGCACGACCGGGACGTCGGGCGGCCCGAACCAGTTGCAGGCTGCGAGAGCGAGGGCGAGGCCGAGTGCGAGCGCGGCGATCGCGATCCCTCGCCTTGATGCGTCTGTGATGGACCTGCGCTTCATGAGGCACCTCCGATCAAAACACGGGTCGGCCACGTAGCCGGCCGGACTTCGTTCGCGCCAGTCTAGCACGCCGGCGCTCGGCAAGGTGAACGGCGGGCTCAGCGCGGCCCGCGGCCCGCCGGGTGGATGAGGTGCATGTCCCCGAGACCCACGCAGGTTCTTCATCGTGGCCTCACGGCCAGCGTGTACTCATTGTGGAAAGAGCGAGATGACTCGGGGTTGAGGAAGACGAGAGGCAAGGCCTCTCGTGCCCCTCGTGTGCTCGTGGGACAGGAGAAGGATGAACGAACGCGAGAGCACAACACGTAGGCCAGCATGGCGCGCTGTTGTCGGTGTCTTGGCAAGCCTGGCGCTGGCGCTGTCGATTCTCGGATGGCAGGCGGGTCTCGGGCCGCAGGCGGCGGCGGAGGAGGACGGGTTGAAAGACACGGGCGTTGTCCAGGGTCCGATCGAGGAGGCGGTCTTCGCGGGCGGTTGCTTCTGGTGCATGGAGTCGCTGTTTGAGGCGGAAGAGGGCGTGCTCGACGCAGTGTCGGGGTACACGGGCGGCGCGAGCGCGGACCCGACGTACGATGCGGTCAGCACCGGGCGGACCGGCCACTACGAGGCCGTGCGCGTGCGGTACGACGCGGCGCGGATCTCGTACGCCGAGCTTCTCGACCTCTTCTGGCGGCACATCGACCCAACCGACGCGGGCGGGCAGTTCCACGATCGCGGCAGTCAGTATCGGACGGCCATCTTCGTCCAGAACGACGCGCAACAGCGGCTGGCCGAGGCGTCGAAGCAGGCGCTCGCCGCGGCGGGCGTGTTCGACAAGCCGATCGCTACGCAGATCTTGCCGGCGAATGCCTTCTACCCGGCCGAGGACTATCACCAGGACTACTACCTGAAGAACGCGGCGCGCTTCGGCGCCTACAGCGCCGCGACGGGGCGGGCGACGTTCGTCGAGGGGGCGTGGGCCGAGTTCCAGGACGTCTCCCTGTTCCCGGCTACCAAGGCGTGGGATGACTTCGTCAAGCCATCGCCCGAGGAGCTTCGGCGTACCCTCACGCGGCTCCAGTATGCGGTGACGCAGGAGAACGGGACCGAGCCGCCGTTCCAGAACGAGTACTGGGACGAGCACGCGCCCGGCATCTATGTCGACGTCGTCTCGGGCGAGCCGCTGTTCAGTTCCCGCGACAAGTTCGACTCGGGGAGCGGGTGGCCGAGCTTCACGCGGCCGATCGAGCCGGATCTCGTGGTGACGCACGAGGACCGCAGCCTGTACATGACGCGCGTTGAGGTGCGCAGCCGCGCGGCCGACTCCCACCTCGGGCACCTATTCGAGGATGGCCCGGCGCCGACGGGCCTGCGCTACTGCATCAACTCCGCCGCGCTGCGATTCATTCCCCGCGCCGAGATGGAAGCGGCCGGCTACGCGGCGTACGTAGCAGCCGTGGACTAGGCGAGGGTCCGGGCCACGCCGCCCGCTGCAGCCTGGCTGGCGGCTGGCGGTGTGGCGTCAGGAAACCTAGATCAGGTAGCCGGTTCCTCGCCAGCCGTCGCTGCAGGCGGCGGGCTCCGCTGCGGTGCGGCGAGCCCGCGGGAACCGTGTCCTTGACGCGTTCTGGGGGCGTCGATACAATCCCCCACCGATCGAGCGAGCCGCCAGCGTAGCTCAACCGGAAGAGCAACTGACTTGTAATCAGTAGGTTGCCAGTTCGATTCTGGCCGCTGGCTCTTGCTGGTTTGTCGGAGGGGTACCGAAGTGGCCAAACGGGGCGGACTGTAAATCCGTTGGCGTAGCCTCCGGGGGTTCGAATCCCTCCCCCTCCACTTGGAAGTGCGGTTACGTTGCGGTTACACTCCGCGTGCGGCGGAGTCCGAAACGCCCGTGTAGCTCAGTAGGTAGAGCACCCCCTTGGTAAGGGGGAGGTCATCGGTTCGACTCCGATCGCGGGCTCACGCTCGCGGCGGGCGTCTTTCTATTAGGGCACAAAGCGGAGCCGAACCGACAGTCGGTTAAGGAGGTCAAGGGGAATGGCGAAGGAAGCATTTGCGAGGACCAAGCCTCACCTGAACATCGGAACCATCGGTCACATCGACCATGGGAAGACGACGCTCACGTCGGCGATCACCAAGGTCCTCGCGTCCAAGGGACTGGCCACGGAGCGAACGTATGATCAGGTGGCCAAGGCTGACGCGAAGTTGTTCCGTCGCGACGCGACGAAGATCCTGACGGTCAACGTCGCCCACGTTGAGTACGAGTCGGAGGCGCGCCATTACGCCCACATCGACTGCCCGGGACACGCGGACTACATCAAGAACATGATCACGGGCGCGGCGCAGATGGACGGCGCGATCCTCGTCGTCTCTGCGGTCGACGGCCCGATGCCCCAGACGCGCGAGCACGTGCTGTTGGCAAAGCAGGTCAACGTTCCGGCGATCGTCGTCTTCCTGAACAAGGTCGACCTCGTCGACGACCCCGAGCTCGTCGACCTGATCGAGATCGAGATCCGCGACCTGTTGTCGCGCTACGAGTTCCCGGGCGACGAGACCCCGATCATCCGCGGCTCGGCCCTCAAGGCGACTCAGGCTGCAGACGCCAACTCGCCGGACGCGAAGCCGATCTTTGACCTCATGGCCGCCTGCGATAGCTTCATCCCGCAGCCGGACCGCGAGGAGGACAAGCCATTCCTGATGCCGGTCGAGGACGTGTTCTCGATCAAGGGCCGCGGCACGGTCGTCACTGGACGCGTCGAGCGTGGCAAGATCACCCCGGGCATGGAGATCGAGATCGTCGGCATCCATGACCAGGTGAAGAAGACGGTCGCCACGAGCCTCGAGATGTTCAACAAGACGCTCGAGTACGCGATCGCCGGCGACAACGTGGGCATTCTGCTCCGCGGCGTCGAGAAGGACGAGGTCGAGCGCGGGCAGGTCTTGGCGGCCCCGAAGTCGATCACGCCGCACACGAAGTTCGAGGGCGCGATCTACGTGCTCACGCGCGACGAGGGCGGTCGGCAGAAGCCGTTCTTCACCGGCTACAAGCCGCAGTTCTTCTTCCGCACGACCGACATCACCGGAACGATCACCCTGCCCGAGGGCGTGGAAATGGTCATGCCGGGCGATAACGTCAAGTTCATCGGCGAGCTGCTGCACCCGGTCGCGATGAACGATGGCCTGCGCTTCGCGATCCGCGAGGGCGGCAAGACGATCGGCGCCGGCGTGGTCTCGAAGATCATCGAATAGCTGAGAGGACCTGCGCATGGTTAAGAAAGGTGAAGCGGTCGTCCACGTCACGCTCGCGTGCCCGGAGTGCGGACGGCGGAACTACCACACGAAGAAGAACAAGATGACGACGCAGGGCAAGCTGCAGCTGAACAAGTACTGCAAGTGGGACCGGAAGCACACGCTGCACAAGGAGGTCTAGCCCGGCGCGGAACGCACCAGTCGGCCCGCCGAAGGCAGACCGAGACACAGGCCCGTAGCTCAATTGGCAGAGCATCCGACTCCAAATCGGAAGGCTGGGGGTTCGACCCCTCCCGGGCCTGCAAGCGGAATCGGAGAGCGAGGAGATGCGGATGATCGATCGCGTTGTGAACTACCTCAAGGGAGTGCGTGCCGAAGTCGCCCGCGTGACGTGGCCCACGAGAAACGAAGTCATCTCGCTGACCGTGCTCATTCTGCTGATGACCATCGTGCTCACGCTGTACATCTGGGGCATTGACGGCATCTTGGCGTTTCTCCTCAGACTGATCTTCCCGGCACAGAGCGCGTAGCGAAGGGGCACCATGCGGCTGAAAAAGTGGTACGCGATCCAGACCTACGCGGGTTCCGAGTTGAAGGTCAAGGAAGACCTCAACGAACGGGTCCGCAAGAGACAGTGGGAGAAGGCCGTCGAGAAGTTCAACATCGAGGGCGACGAGACCTTCTTCCTCGTCCCGGTCGAGGAGGTCATCACGTCGCGAAGCCGCCGCGGCGCGACGACCGAGTACCGCATTCCGTATGAGTACGACCTCGTGGCCAAGGCCAACGAACGCACGGCGCGCGGCGACGTGCTGGCGCGCAAGGCGCCGCGGCACATGGAAGAGGGCGGCAAGATCACCGAGGTCGAGGTCCTGCAGCGCGTCGTCATCGAGCTCACGAACCGCAACGAGGAGACGCACTTCATCCCTGCCGACAAGCGGATTCGCCGCGACATCCGGCTGGGCGAGAAGATCCGCAACGGCGTCCCGCTGACGACCGACAGCGATGAGAAGTACACGGTCACCAACCGCGGCACGATTGTCGTGCGCGACAAGGTCCGCCGCGTCACGTTTGAGCACGCGGGTGGCAAGGAGAAGAAGAAGATCATCCTCGACAAGTGCGCGCCGACGAAGCTGCGCAAGGGCGTGACGCTGAACGAGGGCGACCTGTACGAGACCGAGGACACGATCGCCAGCCGCGCCTCGGGGCTGTTGAAGGTCAAGGAGTACAAGGACAAGCGCGTCGTGACGATCCAGCGGATCGAGAAGCGGCGCCTGTTCCCCGGCTACGTCTTCGCCCGGCTGGGGCTCGAGGACGAGCAGATGATGGAACTGATCGACGGCATCAAGGGGGCCGTGCGCTACGTGGGCTCGCGGTTCAAGCCGATGCCGATCGAGGGACCCGAGATGAAGCTCATCCGGCGGAAGGCCGGCCTGTTGGCCACCCCGGTGGCCACGGCGGCGCCGACGTCCGCGGCGGGCAGCGGCGAGCCGCGCGTCGAGGTGGACTTCACCGTCGGCGAGGTCGTCGAGATCGTCGAAGGCCCGTTCGCGGACTTCACCGGCGAGGTCAAGGAAATCGACAAGGACGCCGAGGAAGTCACGGTCATGGTCAAGATCTTCGGCCGCGAGACGCCGGTGCGTCTCGGGTTCGAGGGAATCGACAAGCTCTAGGAGAGCGAAAGGAAGGGGAGGAGGACACATGGCGAAGACAGCCATTGCCAAGATCACTCTGCAGATCCCGGCTGGCCAAGCGACGCCCGCACCTCCGGTTGGACCCGCGCTCGGCGAGCACAAGCTCAACATCATGGACTTCTGCAAGAAGTTCAATGATGCCACCAAGCACGAGACCCCCGGGGTGGTCATCCCGGTCGTGATCTCCGTGTACCTGGGGAGCAAGTTCGACTTTGTGCTCAAGCAACCGCCGGCCGCGGAGCTAATCAAGATGGCGGCGGGCGTCAAGACCGGGTCCGCGGAGCCGAACCGCAACAAGGTGGCCAAGATCACGCGCGAGCAGGTGCGGAGGATCGCCGAGCGGAAGATGCCGGACCTCAACACCTACAAGCTCGAGTCGGCGATGCACATCATCGAAGGCACCGCACGCAACATGGGAGTCGAGGTGGTGGACGAGTGAGACGAAGCAAGCGGTACGCAGGCGTTGCACAGCTCGTTCCCCAAGAGGCGGCCTACACGATCGCCGACGCGGTCGCACGCCTGAAGCAGACGGCGACGGCCAAGTTCGACGAGACGGCAGAAGTCGCGTTCGTGCTCGGGATCAAGGCGACGCAGGTGAACGTGCGCGGCACGTGCAACCTGCCGCACGGCACCGGCAAGACGGTCCGCGTGCTCGCGTTCGCCAAAGGAGAGAGCATCTCCGACGCCGAGAAGGCGGGCGCGGACTACGTTGGCGGCGAGGACCTGGCGAAGAAGATCCAGGAAGGCTGGTTCGAGTTCGACAAGGTCGTCGCAACCCCCGACATGATGCCGGTGGTCGGCAAGCTCGGAAAGGTCCTCGGCCCCCGCGGGTTGATGCCAAGCCCGAAGACGGGCACGGTCACCAAGGACATCGGCCAGGTGATCGGTGAACTGAAGAAGGGAATGGTCGAGTTCCGAACGGACCGGCAGGGCGTCGTCCACATCGTGTTCGGTCGGGCCTCATTCGACGAGGGGGCGCTGAGGGACAACCTGCGCGCGCTCATTCGCAGTGTGTCCGAGAGGAAACCTGAAGAAGGCGTCAAGGGACGCTACATCCGCAAGGTGTCGATTGCGTCCACGATGGGGCCTGGGATTCCGCTCGACCTGAATGAAGTCACTGCCGTCGCGGAAGCCGAGACGTAAGGAGGGCGAGATGCCGACCCAAGTGAAGATCGATGAAGTCGCTCGCCTGACCGAG
>JBFYQX010000081.1:0-10738 GCA_041302525.1 Candidatus Bipolaricaulota bacterium
CCGTGCACCTGCCCGTAGACGATGAGGCGCACGCCGACGGTCGTCCCCGGCTCAAAGGCCATCGTCTCGACGCGGAGCGTGTACTTGCCTTTCTGGATGGGAGGCGGCGTGGTGCCATCCATCTTCGCCCCGACGGGGAAGAAGAGGCCCATCGTCGGCACCACGCCCCCGAGGGCCCGTCGCAGCACGTTGTCCGAACCTATCGTGTAACGATGGGTCTGCCCCACGTTGTTCTTGAACAGCGGGAGCTCGCGTCCATCCGGCATGATCCACGACAGCTCCACCTGCGGCTTGAGGCTCTTGTGATCCGAGTCGATGAACACGTTGATCTCTTTCGGGTAGACGCTGTACGGGTACTCGAAGACAAGATCGTAGTTCGATTTCGTGATTGTCGCCGAGACGGCCTCGACCTTCATGTCCGCCGGCTTGACCTCCTCGGACCGGGCGATGATCGTCTCGGGCAGCTTGTCTGAGCGGAAGAAGTTGGTCCAGGCCGGCGCCGCGTTCTTGGGCGTCTCCTCCCACACCGCGTCGGAGCCGCGCCAGAGGCGGATCGCGTACGGAAGCGGGAGCGACAACGCCGCCCACAGGCTGATGAGGAGCAGGGCGGCGATCATCCCGATCGCCACGATGGCCGACGGGTACTTCTTGAGGCTCTCCCAACCGCGCTTGATGCGTTTCATCACTGGGCTCCTTCCGCACCAAGCTTCACGCGAGGATCGATGATCGCGTACAGGATGTCGAGCAGGAACACGGTCACCGCGAGCAGGTACGCGAACAGGACCACGGAGGCGACCAGGACCGGCGTGTCAAACGCGCCGATGGCCCGATAGAACATCGTGCCCAACCCGGGCCACTGGAAGACGCGCTCGGTGATGATCGCGCCTTGCCAGGCCCCGATCAGGATAAGCGCGAAATTGGTGATCACCGTCGGCAGCGAGGGGCGCAAGACGTAGCGCCGCTCGATGGCCCTCGACGTCAGGCCCTTCGCCTTGGCCAGCTCGACGTAGTCCTCCGACGCGCTGATCAGGAAGAACGTCCGCCAGGCATAGATGCCGACGAACATCGCCGCCAAGAGCCACGCGGCCGTCGGCAAGATCATGTGTTTGAGGACGCTCAAGGCGTAGCCGAGGGTCGACTCCGGCACCGGCGCGTCGACCATGCCGCCCCACGGAAGAATCTTGAGCATCGCCGCGAAGAACATGATGAGGAAGATCCCGAAGAACCACGGCGGCGCCGAAGAGATGGGAGCCAGCGCGATCACAGCGCGATCGAGGAAGCTGCCATACCTTCGCGAAAGGAAGAGCGCCGCGAACAGGTTGATGAAGAACGTCAGCATCGACGCTGTCCCGAACAGGACCAGCGTGATCGGGAGCCGTTCGAGGATGATCCGTCGCACGTCCGCCGATCCCGAGTCGCTGGTCAGCGATTCCGACCGCCCGAGGTTCAGGGTCATCGCCGAGGACAGGTAGGTGAAGCTGCGGACGATGAAGGGCTTGTCGAGCCCCAGACGCTTGACCTCGGTGGCAACGCGGCTCTCGATCCAATCGCGCCGCGCTTCCGCGCCGCGCCCTTGCAGGTCCGGGGCGAAACGCGACGCTTGCGCGTAGTTCTCCTCGATCGTCGCCACGCGGATCTTGTCGACGAATCCACCCATGTTGGCGATCAAGATCGTGATGTAGACGCCAATGGTCACTGTTGCCAGGAGAGCCGCCCCGCGTACCACAAAATACCTGCCGAACTGCTGGAGCGAGCGGGGAATCTTCACCGCCCGCCGCGAGCGTGCGCCGCCGGACTTGGCGGCAGATGCTTCCGTCATGGTCATCTCCCCCAGTACGCAGGACCGTCGCAACAGCGGAGTCGTAGAGGAGAGCAGCTCTACGACTCCGCACCACTATCCTAGCCCTTGCTGCCTCGCTCTCGAGGGCTCTTCACACACTCCCTGTTACTGAGCGATGAACGTCGTGTACGCCGTGGTCATCAACGCGACCGGTTTCACCGTGCCGATGACCTCGAGCCGGCTCGAACCCGCAATCAGCTTCGCCGTGTCGGCGGCCGACAGCGTGATCTTCGCCACACCGTCTCCGGTGACGACGGCCTTGCCCGAGAACGAGATCTGGCCGGCGGCGTTGAGCACGATGTAGCCGACCTCGTTGATCTCGTCCACCGGGTACGCCTCGCCTCGGAAGGTGATCCCGACGCTGAACTCCGCCGCGCTGCCGATCGCGACCGTCGCCGGCCCCGTGATGGCCAGATCCGGCAGCTTCGGCTCGCCGAAGACCTGGAACACCATCAGGTCGATCGGGTAGTCCGCGAAGCGGTTGAGCACCACGATGCTCGCCAACGGGTCAAACGTCTTCACGAAGTACGGACCCGTACCGATGTACATGTGGCCGTACTGCGACATGAAACGCGACAGGTTGGCGTAGCGGTTCACGATGTCCTGCTGCGTCACGTACTTGCCGAGCGCGTTGGGATACGGCAGGAAGTTCGTGATCTGGGCCTCAGCGAGGTTCGACGCCATCTGCTGGAGCGTCGGGCCGGCCGCATAGCTCAGCCAGTCCACGTCCTTCTCCGTCGCCTTCGGCTGCGAGAACGCGGCCAGGCCGCGGGCCTCCGACATCAGGCCGACCGCCATGTTGTGCCACGCCTGCGTGCCGAAGCCGTACGTGAACCACATCCAGCTCGAGTTGTTGAGGGCGATGACCTCGGCGTCGAGCGCGATGGCGTCGACGTAGACCTCGTAGACCAGCGGGGTCACCGAGATGACCTTGATGCCCTTGAAGACGGACCAGTTCGACTCGTAGGTCGAGATGGTCGACTCGTCATAGTAAGGGCTCTCGGGCTTCGCGGTGTCCATGCCCGTCCCGTAGATGAAGTCCATCAGGAGGTCGCCCATCGAGATGGTGCTGCCATCATGCCACTTGTAGGTCCAGAGCGCCGCGGGATACGTGTAGCGGATCATGACCTGCGACGTCTTGCCCTCGCCAGCGAGGATGAAGTCGCCCTTCGCCGCATCCCAGTCGTACCAAGCGTCCGCAGGGACGTTCACGACCGGGACGAAGGTCAGGCTGACCCAGTCCTTCTCGCTCGCGAAGATCGGGAGACCCTCGGTCGCGACGATGTCCACACGGTCGATGAAGCCCTTGACCGCCAGGCCCGTGAACGGGTCGGAGAGCAAGCCCGCGTCCTCGACGGCGCGCTGAATCACGGCGTCAAAGAGCCAGTTCGAACCGGCGGGGCCGTTCCAAGGATCGGTCAGGAAGCTCTGGTTCGCGACGCGCACCGAGCCGCCCGGAATCGGGGCGCCATCGGCGTCAACGTAGCACATCGTCCGCGGCCACATCCGCGAGCCGAAGATACCTGCGCAGAGGTCGACGGCGACGGCCATCCCAGGCGGAATGACCCACGGCGCCGCATCGACGTACAGCCAGATGTTGAACGGGTTCATCCGCTCGGCGGCGACCATGTAGTCGAACATCATGATACGCTCTTCGGGCGTCGTGAACTGACCGTTCGCGATCCGGATCGCGTAGTCGTAGAGCGTCGCGTCGACTTCATCCGGATACTCCACCGTGCGCGACGTCGGGTAGCAGACGTCCGTGTAGTGCGTGCAGTAATCCGAGTTGGACTCGCGGTCGATGACGTTGGAAATCCAGCCGCCCGTGTAGTAATGCCACCGGCCGAGCTTCGGATCGCTGCGGTTCCAGATCGGGCTCGCGTCGGCCGACCGCTTCTGCTGCCGGTCGACGATGAAGCCGGCCTCTTCCAGCCAGTCCGCGAACTTCAGACCGATCTGGAGACGCTCGTCCTCGATACGGATGATCCCGATGAGGGTGATCTTCTCGCCATTGTACGCCCACTTGCCGTCGATCTTCGTGCAGCCCAGCTCGAGCATGCGGTCGTTGATCTGCTGGATCGCGAGCGCCTTGTCGTACGCGAACTCGATCTCGGTCGTGCGCGCCGAAACGGGGACCTGCGCGTACGTCGGCGACGTAGGCAGCAGCGCGGCGTACATCGGGAGGCCCGATCCCATGTTGTACTCATCGATCAGGAACTGACGATCGACAAGCCGGTTCAAGGCCTGCTGGATGACCGAGTCGTGCATCGGGTTGAGGCGCCCGTCCGTGAACAGTGGGCCCTCGGGGTTCAGCAGGAGGACGTTGTAGCTGCCGTAGCTCATCTGGTAGGGCAGCCCGTACCCCTCGATCGTCGGGATCTCCGACCCCATGAACGCGTTGGCCATGAACTGCGCCTCGCCCGAGTTGATCATGGAGAGGATCTTGGGCTGGTCGATCTCCTCAAAGAAGATGATCTCGTCGAGCCAGCCTCCGTTGCGGGCCGCCGCGGTGGCGGTCAGAGCCGCAAGGAGACACAGGACTACAATTAGCTTCCGCACTTCGTTTCCCTCCTCTACGTCGTTGGACAGAAACTTGCTCGGGCCCTTGACACTACAAAGCCCGAAGGCGCCGCAGTGACAGCACGACTTCCCGAGACGACTCTGTGCCTGAGACTGGCGGCGCGGAGCCGCTCGGTATTCCTAGCTTCCGGCCTGCACACGCAGGCCGGTTGCTCCTGCCGACTCTTGCCGCAGCGTCGGAGCGACGCTGGCGAACGCCTAGCATC
Organism: Candidatus Bipolaricaulota bacterium; assembly: GCA_041302525.1. Taxonomy (GTDB): domain Bacteria; phylum Bipolaricaulota; class Bipolaricaulia; order UBA7950; family UBA9294; genus CAIOGO01. The sequence continues at coordinate 4,627 of JBFYQX010000081.1, forward strand.
ATGTGGAGAGGCATGACGACCCATTATAGACGCCGCCCCCGGCGGGCGTCAATCCCGGCGCATCGCGCTCAGGAGGCCCCGCTCCGCGGGGCGCCGCTTGAGGAACCCCAGGGCCGCGGCTAGACTCCGCGCGCCTGACACTCAGGCGGACCCGAAGGAGGCCCTTTCATATGATCGCATGCTCTCGCTGCCGACGCCGCGCCTGGGTGGCGCTCGCGGTCCTCGCCGTCGCGGCCCTCGCGGGCGGCGCGGTGTGGGTCATTCTGGATCCTCCGTGGTCGGCGGGAGACGCTGGATCCGCGGCCGAGCAGCCTGCGGCGCTGACCGTGAACGGCGAGCCCGTCACGTACCGCGACCTGGCGATCGCGACGCGACGGGCTGAGACGACGTACCGGTCCTCGGGGGCGGGTTCCACGACCACCTTCGAGGGGGCAAGCGGCGCGTTCGTGCGCCTCGCGTTGGCGCACGAAGCCATGCAGAGCTTGGTGCGCCAGAGCCTCATCCTCCAGGAGGCGCGCGCCCGCAAGCTCGAGGTCGCCGACAAGCGGGTGGAGGAAGAGACCCAGCAGGCTCTGACGCAGCTCGTCGAGCAGGCCCGGGGTAGCGGGACCGATCTGCCGGCCCTTCTCGTCGACGTGGGCCAGGACCTCGAGGGCTTCACGGCCGAACTGCGCGAGGAGACGCGGGTCCGCCTCCTGTCCGACGCGGTGACGCTCGCGGTCATCGGCTTGGTCAAGCCGACCGACGAGGAGCTCCAGGCGTTCTACGAGGCCAGAAAGGCGACGTACAGCGACGACTACGCCAAGGTCAGGGACCGGGTGCGCTCGGACTACAACCGCAACGAGGTGAGCCTGCGGCGCGAGACGTGGATCACGGCCCAGCTGGCGAAGGCCCGCGTGCAGATCCTGGATCCTGTGTTGGCCGCGTTCGATCGCGTGAGGAAGGGCGACGCGGCCGGACTCGCCGACCTCGAGCGATTGCGGACAGCAAAGACGTGGTATGACCCGTATCTCGCGTACTACATCGCCCGCATTCACCACGACACCGCCGTGGCCGCGTTCGCCGAGCGCCAGAGCCTCGAGAAGACGCTCGGCGCGACGCCGACGAAAGAGCAGACCGACCGCGTGCAGTTCCTGCGAACGCAAGAGAAGGAGTCGACCGCCAAGGCGGTCGCCGCGTACGTCGACACGCTCACGACGGCCCCCGCCGACGCCGACCTCGTGCGACGGATTCTCCAGCTCAATCCGGCGCCGGCGGTGCGTTCCCTGGCGATGGGACTCACGGCGTGGCTGGGCGGCGACCCGGCGACGGCTCGCACGAGGCTGGAGGAATCGCTCGGTCTAGACGCGACCCTGTCCTTGGCGAGCTTGGCGCTCGGCGAGATCGCCGCGCGGGCGGGCGACGCAGCGCAGGCGCTCGCGCGGACTCAGGACGCCGCATCCCGCGCGCCGCGCGACCCCGATGTCCTCCTCACCGTGTCCGACGCGCTCCTGTCGATCGGACGCCTCGCCGAGGCGGAAGCGCAAGTCAAGGCCGCGCGAGCGCTGGCGCCGAACTACGCGCGGCTGTGGGCCGCGGAGGGCGACCTCGCGCTTCGTCGACTCAAGGACGCCGCCGACGAGCGCGATCGGCTCCAAGCGCTCGCCACGCGAACGGCCACCGAGGAGGCCCGCCACGGGATCCTCGCGGCATCCGTGCGACAACTCGCCGAAACGGCCCGCGTCGCCTACGAGAGGGTGGCCGAGCGGAGGCCGAGCGAGGACGTCCTCGTGAAGCTCGGCAATGCCCTGCTGCTCGTAGGAGAGGAGGAGAAAGCGCTGGGCCTCTTCCGCGAGGCATTGCAGCGTTCGGCCCACGCCCCCGAGGCACACGTCGGGCTCGGCGACGTCCTGGCCGCTCAGGGCGACGCCTCGACGGCGCTCGCGCACTACGCGGCGGCGCTGAGCCAGGTCCGCGGCGCGGCCCAACAGGCGGCCATCCTGCCGCGCATGCTCCGCATCAATCCGACCGACGGCGCAACGCGTCTCACATACGGCATCACGCTCACGCGCCTCGGGCGCTGGGAGGAAGCCATCGCCCAGTTGTCCCCGGTCCTGGACGCCCAACCCGACCTCATTCAAGCTCATCTCTGGATCGCTGAGTCGTACGCCGCCCTCGGCGACTACGCGACGGCCATCGGCCACCTGAAGACGGGGATCGGCCCGACGGCGACGCCTGCTGCCAAAGACAGCGCCACCGCGCAGATCGTCGCGCTGGTCAAGCGGCAGCTGTCGGCCGGCCTCACGCCCGCAACCGACGTGCTCGACACGCTGCTCCAGGTCGCGCGAAGCCGTCTCGGCAGCGGCTACCCGGGAGACACGGTGGAAGCCCTCGCCCTGCTCGCGTCGATCGACCCGACGTATCGGCAAGCCGAGGTCACGCGGCTCCTCGAAGCGGCCAAGAACGCGAACGCGACGCAGGACGCGATAGACTAGCGAGTCTCAGAGCCGGGTCCTCTGCAGGGAGCGACGGCGCCCGTCGAGTCGTGGCGGCGCATCGCGTACACTGCGCGCCATGGTCGACAGGCTTGAGACGCACCTCAAGGACTTCGTTCGCGCGCGCGTGCTCGGCGCGTACGAGACACTCGCCGACGCGCCGGCGGGTCCCGCGTCGCCTCCGTTTGACGTGCGCCTCAACGATCGACCGCAGTTCGGCGACTACTCGGCGAACCTGGCGATGCTCGAGGCCAAGGCGCGAGGCGTCGCGCCCCGGGCGTTGGCCGAGGCCATCGCCGAGGCGATGGTCCGCCGGGGCGACGTGCGCGCCGAGGTCGCCGGACCGGGGTTCGTCAACGTGTTCCTCGAGCCGGCAACCGTCTGCGGCTCGCTGCGCGGTCTCCTCGCCGAGGGCCCGTCGTTCGGCGCCTCGCCGATCGGCTCCGGGAAGAGGCTCCAGGTCGAGTTCGTCAGCTCGAACCCAACCGGGCCGCTCACGGTGGGACACGGGCGCCAGGCCGTCCTCGGCGACGTCCTCGCCGCGCTGTACGTTCGCCTTGGCTACCGCGTCGAGCGCGAGTACTACTTCAACGACGAAGGCCGTCAAGTGGATCTGCTCGCCGAGTCGTTGTGGATCCGCTACCGCGAGCTCTACGGCGAGATGCGCGAGATCCCCGAGGGCGGCTACCAGGGCGAGTATTTGAAGGAGATGGCCGCGCAGGTGCGCGACGCAGTCGGCGACCGCCACGCGCAGTTCGACGACGCGGCGCGGGCCGTGTTCCGCCGTGAGGCCGTGGCGCGCATCAGCGACGGCATCCGGGCCGACCTCGACCGGCTCGGGATCCGATTCGACGGCTACTTCAGCGAGGCCACCCTGTACCGTGCGGGCAAGGTGGACGTGGCGCTCCGCCAGCTTCGCGAGAAGGGCGCGGCGTACGAAAAGGATGGCGCCGTCTGGCTTCGCGCCGAGCATGTCCCTGGGGGAAAGGACTCCGTGCTCGTGCGCAGCGACGGCCGCCCGACCTACCTGCTCGTCGACGTGGCCTACCACCTCGACAAGCGCGCGCGCGGGCTCGATCGGGTCATCGACGTCCAGGGCGCCGACCACGTCGTCGAGCAGGCGTGCATGAAGGCGGCCATGGACGCGCTCGGGATGCCCGCCGACTTCCTGCGCTACGCGGTGCACCAGTTCGTGAGTCTCAAAGAAGGCGGCGTCGCGCAGCGCATGTCGACGCGCGCCGGGCGCTTCGTGACCCTGCGCGATCTCGTCGACGAGGTCGGCCCCGACGTCGTCCGCTACTTCATGATCTCGCGCAAGCCCGAGGCCCACCTCGAGTTCGACCTCGATCTGGCCAAGAGTCAATCGCTCGACAACCCTGCGACCTACATCCAGTACGCGCACACGAGGATCGCCTCGCTCGTTCGGAAGGCCGGACCGCTCGCCATCGACGTCGCGGCGGCCGATCTCGCGCCGCTCGCCTCCCCCGACGATCTCGCGCTCGTCAAGCAGCTCGACCTCTTCCCGGAGATCGTGCGCACGGCCGCGCTCCAGTTTGCGCCGCATCTCTTGGCCGAGTACGCGCTCGCCGTCGCGCGGGCGTTCCACGGCTACTACGACCGGCACCGCGTGCTCGGGGAACCCGACCTCGTGGCGCGGGCGCGGCTGGCGCTGCTGGCCGGGGTGCGCCATGTCCTCGCCGAGTCGCTCGCCATCCTCGGCATGGCGGCGCCGGAGGAGATGTAGTGGCCTGGCTCGATCGCCTGCGCTCGGGGCTCAAGAAGGCGCGCGCCACGCTGACCGAGCCGGTGGCGAGCGTCTTGCGCGGCCAAACGACGCTCGACGACGCGCAGCGCGAGGAGCTGGAGGAGATCCTCATCGCCGGCGACGTCGGCGGGCGCCTCGCGGTCAGCCTGACGCACGAGCTGGCCGAGGCCTGCCGACGCGACAAGACGGACGCGCTCGAGACCCTGCGCCGGATCCTCCTCGAACGGTTCGCCGGGAGCGAGCGGCGACTCGCCTTGCGCTCCGACAGCTCCCCGACCGTCGTGCTCGTCGCCGGCGTGAACGGCGCCGGCAAGACGACGACGATCGCCAAGATCGCCGCCCACTTGCGCGAGGAACACCCGGACCTTCCGATCACGTTTGCCGCCGCCGACACGTTCCGCGCCGCGGCCGTCGAGCAGCTCGCCGTGTGGGCCGAGCGCATCGGCGCCGACCTTGTGCGCCAGCAGGCGGGCGCCGACCCGGCGGCCGTCGTGTTCGACGCCCTCGACCACGCCGTGCGCACGGGCGGGGTCCTGTTCATCGACACGGCCGGACGCCTGCAGACCAAGCACAACCTGATGGAGGAGCTGAAGAAAATCGAGCGCACCGTGGCCAAGAAACTCGGCCGTCCCCCCGACGAGCGGCTGCTTGTGATCGACGCGACCACCGGGCAGAATGGAATTGCGCAGGCTGAGCGGTTCCATGAGGCGGTCGGACTGACCGGCCTCGTCCTGACCAAGCTCGACTCGACGGCCAAGGGGGGCGTCGTCCTCGCGATTCGCGAGACCCTCAAGCTACCCATCCTGTTCGTCGGCATTGGGGAATCCGCAGAGGACCTGCACGCGTTCTCGGCCAGCGAGTTCGTGGAGGCGATGTTCCCGCAGTGAGGGCTCGCCGTGCATGGAGGTGCACGCGTGCATGGAGGTGCACGTTAAGATGAAGAGCGTCTACTTCTTCAGCAGGGAAGCGACCGATGGCGACGCATCCATGAAGACCCTGCTCGGCGGCAAGGGCGCCAATTTGGCCGATATGGCCAAGCTGGGGATTCCCGTCCCGCCGGGATTCACCATCACGACCGAGGTCTGCGCCCACTACCACGAGCAGGACGGCCGAATCCCCGCAGGGCTCGAGGCCGAGGTCGACGAGCACCTGAAGCGGCTCGAGAAAGCCACCGGAAAGAGGTTCGGCGACCCGAAGAACCCGCTGCTCGTGTCGGTGCGCTCGGGCGCGGCGGCGTCGATGCCGGGCATGATGGACACGATCCTCAACCTTGGCCTGAACGACGAGACAGCGCGCGGCCTCGCCGCCGCGTCGGGCAACGAGCGCTTCGCCTACGACTCATACCGGCGCCTCGTCCAGATGTACGGCGACGTCGTCATGGGCCTCAAGCCCGAGACCGAGACGGATCCCGACCCGTTCGAGGAGATCCTCGACGAGCTGAAGAAAGAGACCACGGCCGCACAGGACACCGACCTCGACGCCGCGGCGCTCAAGACGCTCGTCGAGCGGTTCAAGGCGGCAATCCAGAAGAAGACCGGCAAGGCGTTCCCGCAGGACCCCAGGGAGCAGCTGTGGGGCGCCATCTACGCCGTCTTCCGCTCGTGGAACAACCCGCGCGCGCTCAAGTACCGAGAGCTGTACGAGATCAAGGGCCTGCGCGGCACGGCCGTCAACGTACAGGCGATGGTGTTCGGCAACATGGGCGACGGATGTGGGACCGGCGTCGCGTTCACGCGCAACCCCTCGACGGGTGAGGACCTGTTCTACGGCGAGTACCTGATGAACGCCCAGGGCGAGGACGTCGTGGCCGGCATCCGCACGCCGCACCCGATCACCGAGCTCGAGAAGGAGATGCCGGACTGCTACCGCGAGC
>JBFYQX010000096.1:0-10754 GCA_041302525.1 Candidatus Bipolaricaulota bacterium
GACCTTGTGGCGAGCATCGTGCGGATTCGCCGGATGCCGGCCTCGGCGCGCTGCAGGTCGGTGATCTGCTCGCGCATCGTCGAGATCGGGCCGCGCAGCAACTCGGTGTAGTGGAACACCAAGTACACGGTGCCGAGCGTGATGGCCGAGGCGCGCCAGAGCGTGGCCCCCACGCCGAAGGCGACGACGTAGCCGCCGGTGAACAGGGCGACGTTGGACATCCACATCGCGTACCCCGCCAGCGCCGAGCGGCGACGCACGGGGTACAGGCTGCGGCAGAGCGCGAAAAACCTGCGCATCGTGTAGGCGACAGCCCCGTTGGCCCGCAGGTCCTCCGTCCCACCGAGCCGCTCGCCGAGGAAGCCGAAGAACTCGGCGACGAGCTTGCGCCACGTCGTCCAGTGCGGCACGGCGCGCGCCCGGATGAACCCCAAGAGCCAGATCGTGAAGACGACGAAGCCGAGGATCGGCAGTCCGATCCGCCAGTCCTCGCGGAAGAGAAGGCCGATGATCCCGGCGACGAGCAGCGCGTTCCCGAGGATGTCGATCACGAAACGGGAGAAGAAGTTCGACAACGTGGCGACGTCGCCGTCGATCCGCTCGATCAGCTGGCCGGGCGTGTGCTCTTTGTGGAAGGTCGCGTCGAGCGCCAGGGCGTGGCGCAGCAGGTCGAGCCGCAGCGCGTTGGTCGCCGACCAGGCAACCGTCTCGCCCACGTAGGTCGCGGCCACCGAGAGAAGCTGCGCCAGGACGGCGATGCCGAAGAACAGGAGCGCATCGCGGACGAGCGTCGCTCGCGCGCCGCCCGCCGTCGCGGTGTCGATGAACTGACGCAGGATCTGTGGGTTGGCGAGGCGCAGCGCGATGGTGACGGCCACGAGCGCGGCGAGCGCGACAACCCAGCGCGCATGCGGCCGCACGTAGCGGCGCAAGAGCGAGAGGCCGTCGCGCAGCGGAAGCTTCATCTCATCCCTCCAGGCGCTGCGTCGTCAGGTCGCGGCCGGGTCGCAGCTCTTTCTCGAACAGCACGCGCTCGCGATGGACGTGCATGCCGGCGCGCTCGTACAACCGGACGGCGCCCGTCAGGCTCGATCCGTCGACGCCGAGCGCGACGCGGCGCTTGCCGCGGCGGCCGAGCTCATGGAACGAGTGGTGCAAGAGCGCGAGGGCCACTCCCTGTCGCCGCCACGCGCGGACGACGCCGAGCGTGTTGACGTGGCCCAGGTCTGGGTCCTCGGGCTCTCTGGCCGAGCACAGGGACACGCCGACGATCTCGCCGCCGGCCGTGGCGAGGAACCACAGCGCGGCGTCGAACGACTTCTCCTCGGTGATGACGTGACGCCAGTCGGCAACGTCGGACTCGAGGGGCGACTCGACGTAGCCCCAGTGATCGCGGAACGCCGAACGGATCGCCTCGACCATCGGGACGAGGTCGCGCTCCGCGTCGAACGTGCGCACCGTGACTCCCGCCGGCCAGACGGGCTCCGGAACGGGGCCGTCGAGTTCGAGCCGCATCTGGTAGTTGCGGCGAATCCCCGCGTACCCGGAGGATGCGAGGAGTCCGAGGCCGGAGTCGTCGCGTGTCGAAATCGTCTGACGCACGCTGACCCGCGCGTCGGCGGGCGCCTGATCGACCGCCATGCGCCCGCGCGCATCCTGCCAGGCAACGAGCGCCGAGCCGATCCCCTGGCCGCGGTGGTCGGGATCCACGCAGCCCCACGCCCAGACCCGGACGTGGGGCGGGTCGACGTCCCAGACCTCGGCGTATCCGATCGGGCGGTCGGCGCCATCGACGACAACGCGCGTGTCGCGCTCGAGGTCGAAGCCCGGCGTCCGCCATCCCGTCAGCAGGTCGTCGAGGTCCTGCTGACGAACTCCAAGAACGCGCTCTGAATCCGCGTTGAACATCGCGGTCAGCGCCTCGGCGTCGGAAGATCGCGCCGGGCGCAGGATGAAGCTTCCACAAGAACTGCAAGACATCATAACGTCCTTTAGATGAAGTGTTCCGCGTCGCGAGGCAGCAAACGGCCCTGCGACCTGAGTGCCTGCGGTGAAGAAGTCCGGAGAGCGTTGCTTCGTCGGCTCTCGCGAAGCTAGAAGGAGAGTCCGGCGAGCGCGCCTCGGGAGGTCACGGCCAACGAGGCACGGGATCGAGTCATGTGTCTGATCGCCACCATGTGCCTCCTTGACCTGGCTCTTGGGCCTCGCGGCCCGGCGCTGCCACCCGTCGAACTGAAACAGCCGACGGAGCTCTCGTAGCTGGATGGCCGCTAGTATAGCGACCTCATCACGCAATGCAAGGGCACCTTGCGGGAGACCCTGTCTGCGTCTATGCTTACACGCGCGTTCGGCCGAGGGGATCTCGTGCCCGCTCCGCGCGATCACGATGAACAAGGCCGACGCAGTCCCTGGGAATCCCGAGCAGCGCGCCGCGCTTGGCTACGTTCCGCGGCGCGAGGCGTCACTGGCGACCTACCGCGCGCTCGGTTTCCGCTGCGGTCTTGAGGTTCACCAACAGCTGCGCACGCAGAAGAAGCTGTTCTGCCGCTGCCCGGCGGGCCGGTATCAGGATGGCGAGGACTACGACGCTCAACTGGTGCGGCACATGCGGCCGACGCTGAGCGAGCTCGGCGAGTACGACGGCACGGCGCTCATGGAATTCCGCACGAAGAAGAACATCGTCTACCGCATCAAGGGCGAGACGGCGTGCACGTACGACATCGACGACACGCCGCCGTTCGTCGTGAACCGCGAGGCACTCGGGATCGCAATCGAGATCGCCCTGCTGCTTGAGACGAGCCTCGTCGGCGAGCTGCACGTGACACGCAAGCAGTACCTCGACGGCAGCATTCCGACCGGCTTTCAGCGCACGGCGATCGTTGGGATTGATGGGGCGATCCCTGTGGCCGGGCGCTCGGTCGGCGTGCGGCAGCTCTCGATCGAGGAGGACTCGTGCCGCGAGGTGAGCGATGTCGGCCACTGGCGCACCTACACGACCGATCGGCTCGGCATACCGCTTGTCGAGACGGTGACCGAGCCGGAGCTCATGACGCCCGACGAGGCCGCCGAGGCGGCGAACGTCATCCGCTACATCACCCGCAGTACGGGACACGTGAACGTCGGGATCGGCGCGGCGCGCGAGGACGTGAACGTCAGCGTCGAGGGCGGGACCCGCGTGGAGATCAAGGGCGTGCAGCACATCCGCTGGATCCCCGAGCTGACGCACAACGAGGCGTTTCGCCAGAAGGCGCTCCTCCTCGTGCGCGATGCGCTCGTCGGCCGCGTCGCCGACGCGGCGACGTGGGACGTCGTCGCCCTCCGCCTCGGTGCGGGCGAGGCGCGCGCGCTCGGCGTCGTGCCGGACGGCTCGAGCGCCGTCGCGATCGCGCTGCCGCAATTCGCCGGCCTCCTCGCGTTCCCGACGAACCCCGGGCGAACGTTCGCCGATGAGATCGCCGACCGTCTGAAGGTCATTGCCTGCGTCGAGAAGCCGAACATGGTCCACTCCGACGCACCGGGGCCGCGTGAGGCTCTGTCGGCGTGGGAAGACCTGCGCAAGACGCTGGGAGCGAAGGCGGCGGACGCCGTTGTGGTCGCCTGGGGACCACCCGACGACCTGAAGACGGCGATCGAGACGGTGACTGAGCGTTGCCGCCTGGCGTTCGTTGGCGTGCCCAACGAGACGCGCAAGGGCCTACCCGACGGAACGACCGTGTTCGAGCGCGTCCTCCCGGGTCCGGACCGCATGTACCCAGACACGGACTCGTCGCCCATCCCGATTGAGGAGGAGACGATCGAGGCGATTCGCGCGCGGCTGCCGGAGCCGCTGGCCGACGCTCAGGCGCGCCTTGACGCGTGGGGCGCTCCCGCCGACGTGCGCCCGTACCTCTTGCGGCGCGACCTCTGCGCGCTCGTCGCGGACCTCGTCGCGGACGGCATGGACGCCGGCGCGGCGACGACGCTCGTGGGCCATCGTGTGCGGCGGGCGCTCGGCGACCGCGCCGTCGACGCGCGACGTGTCCTGTGGGCGGCGGCCGAAGGTCGGGGACGGGCGATGCCCGACGACGCAGTGCGCGACCTGGTCGTCCTGGCGCTGCTCGAGCCGTCCGACACGTTCGAAGGGCTTCTCGCCCGCGCGGCGTACCGCGCGGCGTCGGAGAGAGAGATCCGCGTGGCCATTCGGCGTGAGGCGGCGAAGGGCGATGTGCGTTCGCCCGCGGGCGCGGTGCGCGAGCTGATGGGCCGCGTGCGGCCGCTTGCCTGGGGCAACGCGCCCCTCGGCACCGTGGCCGGCTGGGTCGAGGAGGCAACGCGATGAGCGACGCCCACAAGGGCTACAAGGGCGAGGCCCTCGACGCGTTGACGAAGTTCGGGGTGGGCGTGTGGAGCGACGTCGACGTCGACTCAACGCGCGGCCACTTCCGCGGCATCATCCTTCCGCGTTCGGAGTTTGACGACTCGCGCCATCTCGTCCTCAAGCTTCCGACGGGCTACAACGTCGGCATCGACGTCCGCACGCTGCGCAGCGTGAGGGAGCTCGGACGCCGCGAGGCCCACTACAAGATCCCCGAGAAGGAGTTCCCAACCTCACCGGACAAGCCAAGCGTGAAGCTGCTCGGCACCGGCGGGACGATCGCCTCGCGCCTCGACTACCGCACCGGCGCCGTCATCCCGGCGTTCTCACCCGGCGAGCTGTACGGCGCGGTGCCGGAACTGGCCGACATCTGCAACCTGACGACCGAGAAGCTGTTCGCCGTGTTCTCCGAGAACATGGGGCCGACGCAGTACATCGCCCTGGCCAAGGCGATCGGCCGCGAGATCGAGAGCGGCATCGACGGCATCGTCATTGGACATGGGACGGACACGATGCACCACACGGCGAGCGCGCTCGCGTTCATGGTCCAGCACTCGCCGGTGCCGATCGTCATGGTCGGCTCGCAACGCTCGTCGGACCGACCGTCGTCGGACGCGGCGCTGAATCTGATTCATTCGACGACGACGGCGGCGACGTCGGACATCGCCGAGGTGATGGTCTGCATGTTCGGACCGACCTCGGACGAGTACGGCCTCCTGCACCGCGCGACGCGTGTGCGCAAGATGCACTCGTCGTACCGCTCGACGTTCCGCACGATCGGCGACATCCCGCTGGCGACGGTGACGCGGGACGGGGTTCGTCCCCTACGGCAGGACTACGCGCGCCGGCGCGACGACCGCAAGGTCGACGTCCACCCGTTCTTCGAGGAGCGCGTGACGCTGACCTACTACTACCCCAACATGCACCCCGACATCATCGACGCCTTGGTCGAGAAGGGGTACAAGGGCATTGTCATCGCCGGGACGGGTCTCGGGCACATCAACAAGCCCGTCTATCCGGCCATCGAGCGCGCGACGGCGGCGGGCGTTGCGATCTACATGACCGTCCAGACCCTGTGGGGCTACGTGCACATGTTCGTCTACGACACGGGCCGCGACCTGATGGCGAAGGGGATCATCCCGGCCGAGAACATGCTGCCTGAGGTGGCCTACATCAAGCTCGCGTGGGCGCTCGGCCAGACGAGCGACCTCGAGAAGGTGCGCGAGCTGATGCTCACACCGATCGCCGGAGAGATCACCGAACGCGAGCCGCACGACGGCTACCTCGTCTTCCAGGGCGGCATGCCTGAGATCGAGGACTTCCTACGCAAGGTGCACAAGTAGTCGAGGTCACGTCGTGAAGCGGACCTCCGCCGCGGGGACGAGCTGCGCCCCCGTGTCAACCCACGCGGCCTCGAAGTGGTCGAAGACCTGGTCCACGGTGGCGTCCGACAGCGGGCGCGCACCGTGCGCGTCGCGGACGACGGCGACGTCGTAGCCCTTGCAAAGGGCGCAGAGGACGGTGGCGTTCAGGCAGCCGAAGGTCGCCAGGCCGCAGACCACGAGGCGCTTGGCCGACAGCCGAGCGAGGGTCTCATCCAGATCGGTCTTCATGAACGCGCTCGCGAAGCGCTTCTCGATGATTGGTTCGCCGCAGCGTGGAGCGAGCTCCGGGCAGATATCTGCCTTCGCCGGATCTGCGGGCGGTTGCCGGTCGAGATGCCGCACGAACACCACCGGCGCGCCGGCCGCGCGGGCCGAATCGAGAAGCGTCCGACACTTCGCGATGAGGTCGTTCCCGTCGCGCGTCACGAACGGCTCGGGTTCCATGTACTCGCGCTGAACGTCGATGACAAGAAGCGTTGTGTCTCTCTCGCTCACGTTCACTCCTTCCCGGCCGTCCGCATCGCGCAGAGCAGGGCCGGACATGGTGCGGCCGATCACGCCGTCGCAGGAGGCTACCGACCGGCCGGCGTCTCCCGCCGCGCGAGCGCCGTGTTGCTCGAGGACGGAGCCGCACCGCGCGTCCGTTGCACCGTGAGCGTGCCCGAAATGCGTCCGGGGCGCACGTCAGCCGGCGGGCCTACCGCGCGGGCCGAGGCCGGAACGCCGCGTCCAAGCGGCGGAGAGCGCGCACCTCGTCTGTCTCCCCGAGTTTGGCGCGGCGCACAGCGCGGGCGAGGAGGTCGATCGTGCCGTCGTACGTTAGCCGATCGACGGGGAAAGGGATCCCGTCCTTGCCGCCGTGCGCGAAGCCGAAGCGGGCCGGATCCTCGTAGTTCGGCGCCGCGCCGTAGACCAGCTCGGCGACGAGGGCGAGCGCCCGCAGCGTCTTGGCTCCGACGCCGGGCAGCATGAGGAGTTCCTCGAAGGTCGCGGCCTGCGCTTCGTACGTCTTCGTGAGGATCGCGCCGAGGCGATCGGGCGCAATGTCCTCGGCGCGGATGTCGTGGCGCTTTGGGAGCGCAAGGTGGCGGAGCCGCGCGAACTCGCTGGCGACGCGAATCGGCTTCTCGCGGGCGAGCGCGGCTGCGGCGGTTCGCGCTCTGGCGCTGTCGCGCGCCACGAGGTTCAGCGTCGGCGCGCGGCGATCGCAGCAGATCGCGGCGTGCGGCTCGCAGACGAAGTCGGTCACGGCGTTGGACGTCCAGTGATAGCGCCGCGCCATCCCGTGCGTTTCGTTCATGCCCTGCTGGACCACCGCCCAGTTGCCGTGGCGGTCGAAGAGGAAGGCGTGATGGTAGATCTGGTAGCCGTCCTGCACCGCGGCGCTGTCGACCTTGGCCGACGTCCGGCTGGCTGCCACGAGGGGCTCCGCGTCCGTGGCGATCTTCTCGCACCAGGCCTGGATCTCGTTCGGCGTCCGCCGCGACGCGTTCCCCTTGCCGCCGGCGGCAAAGAGCCCGAGCTCGAGTTCGCGACCGCGTAGGCCTTCTTTGATCGCGCCGCACGCTGTTGTCGTCACGCCGCTCGAGTGCCAGTCGAAACCGAGGACGCACCCAAAGGCCTGGAACCACCCCGGGTCAGAGAGCCGACGGAAGAACCCGTTGACGCCCTCCTCGAGCACGACGAGATCGACCACTTCACCCGCCAGCTTGGTCATCCGTTGGAACAGCCACCGCGGAGCGCGTCCCGAGTGCAATGGAAGGTCGGCCGTTCCCGTGCGCATGGACAGAGTCTAGCCGGTTCGGGAACCCCGGGCGGGCGTCGTGGACGCGAAGCGCAACGCAGAGCGCGCAGAGTGACGCGCGGAGGTTGCTGAGGAGGCAAGAGCGAATTGCGGCACTGGGCGCCGCGGGCAACCGTGGTCGCTCTTGGTGTCCGAGACCAGAGACTCCCTCTGCGGCTTGGCTTCTCCGCCTACGCGACGGCCGTGCCGGGTGTCGTGCGGATGGGGAACACCCGATCGATCAACCCGTACTCGACCGCCTGCTGCGCGGTCATGAAGAAGTCGCGGTCCGTGTCCTTGGCGATCTGCTTGGTGGACCTCCCGGTGTGGTCGGCGAGGATGCGGACGAGCACGTCGCGGATCCTGAGCAGTTCCTCGGTCTGAATCTTGACGTCGGCCGCCTGGCCCTGAGCTCCCCCAAAGACCTGGTGGAGGAGGATGCGCGAGTTGGGCAGCGCCGAACGCTTGGCGGGCGTGCCGGCCGTCAACAGCACCGCGGCCATGCTCGCGGCCTGGCCGATACAGATCGTCGCGACGTCGCACTTCACGTGCCGCATCGTGTCGTAGATCGCGAGGCCGGCCGTGACGGAGCCGCCCGGGGAGTTGATGTAGAGCTGGATAGCCTTTGACGGATCCTTGGATGCCAAGAACAGCATTTGGGCGATGATGACGTTGGCGATGTCGTCGTCGATCGCGTCGCGGAGGAATATGATGCGATCCTCGAGCAGGCGCGAGTAGATGTCGTACATCCGCTCGGCGTGTCCCGAGTGGTCAATGACGAAGGGGATCTGGCCGGTCATCTAGCCCTCCTTCTCGTGCACCGTTGCGGCCTCGCGCAGAATGGCGAGCGAGCGTTCGGTGGTCTTGGCTGAACGGTAGTCGTCCCAGCGATCCTCGGCCTTGAGACGCGCTACGAAGCGCAAGGCGTCTTCGCCGGCGCCCTCTGCCTGGGCGCGCGCCAACTCCTCGAGCTCGGTCTCGGACGGCGACAGGCCCTCCACCTGAGCCAGCCGTTGGAGGACCAGTTCGCGGCGCAGCCGACGCTCGACCGAGGTGCGTATCTCCTTCTTCAGGTCGTCGAGATCCATCGAGCGTTCGGCGAGGTACGCGTCGAAGGTGAGCGCAGAGCCGGGCTGGTCAAACGCTTTGCGGACACGATCGACCTCCTCGTCGATGAGTTCGTCGACAAACGGCTCGGGCAGGGGCAAGGTCGTCTTCTCAACCAGCGTGTCGAGGAGTGTAGTCTCGATCGCGTGGCGGTGGCGCTCCTCGCGGTTGGCGACGAGGCGGCGGCGGACGTCCGTGCGCAGCGCATCCAGGGAATCGAAGCCGGCGTCCTTGGCGAACTCGTCGTCGAGTGCGGGCAGCAGCACCTGACGCAGGCCGGCGATCTCGAGCTTCGTCTGCAGCCGCTTCCCGTCTTCGTGCGGCACGTCGATGTCGACCGCTTCACCGACCCTGCGGCCGACAAGGGCGCGCGTCACAGGGTTGTCGGACTCGGCGCGGGTGTCCCACTCCTCGTCCTTCTCGCGGATGCGCACGATGTCACCTTCTCCGACCGTGTCGCCCTCGCGCTCGGCGAGAACGCCGAACTGGTTGCGAATCTCGGACAACGCCAGCTCAACCTCTTCGTCCGTGACCTCGCGCAGGCGGGGCACGGAGGCCTCGAGCCCGCGGTACGGCGGGAGGTCGACCTGCGGCAAGATGGCGAACGACGCCTGGAAGACGAGCCCCCCCTCGAGCGTTTGCGGCATCTCCTCGACCTTCGGCGTCGAAACCGGGTGGAGGTCGAGTTGTGCGAGGGCGGCCGGGAGGTGCTCGCGCTCGAGGGCCTCTTTGGCTTCGAGGACAAACAGCTCCTTGCCGAACCGCGCCTCGAGGACGTGCCGCGGCACGCGGCCCTTGCGGAACCCGGGGATGTTCAGCTCGTTTCCGTACTGCGTGTAGATGGCCTCGATCGCCTCTTGAAGGTTCGCGTGGGGGATCGTGACGCGCACGGTGGCCGCCGTGGCGTCGCGCGAAGCGATCTCATAGTGGTTGCTTGTGGTCATTGCGCTCCGTGTCCGATGCGTTGATTCGAGCGCGGATTATACGAACACACCGCGGCTCGGGCAACGAAGGCGCGTCGCGCCGGGCGCTCCGCGCGCCACCGGGCCGGCATGCCCGCGCCGCTAGCCGAACGTGGCGATGAGGAACGCCCAGTCTGGGCCGATCAGGAGGCTGAGCAGTGGATCGGTCCAGGCGTAGATGAAGTCGAGCGCGCCGAGGTAGAGCAGGACGATGAGAATCATGAAGCCGTACTGCTCGAGCATCAGCATGAACCGCCGTCCGCTGGGCGGCAGGAAGAACGTGAGGACGCGCGACCCGTCGAGAGGCGGGATCGGGATCATGTTGAACAGCGCCAGGACGACGCAGTAGACGACAAACATGCCCAGCGTGAAGAAGAGGGCATGCAGGGCGTTCGCGCCCAGCGTGCCGGCGGTCACGATCGACCGTGCCAGGCCGGGCACGGCGAGGAAGAAGACGCGGCCGACGAGGGCGCCCAGCCCGGCGAGGAGGAGGTTGGACCCAGGTCCCGCCAACGCGACGAACAGGAGGCCACGATAGCGATCGCGGAAGTTTGCCGGGCTGACCGGCACCGGCTTCGCCCAGCCGAACAGGAGCGTGCCCGGATAGAAGAGCTTGAGGATGCCGAGCGTCAGCGGCACGAGGATCGTTCCCACCGGATCGATGTGCGCGAGCGGGTTGAGCGACAGGCGGCCGGCGGCCTTCGCGGTCGGGTCGCCCAGTCGGGACGCCACGAAACCGTGCGCAACCTCGTGAAAGACGATCGCCGTGAACACGGCGATCAGCGACAAGAGGATATTCAGGACGAGGTCGACGTTCATGGCCCACCCCCCAGATCGACGGTCAGTGTACTCTCGTGGCTGACGATTGCCAGGCCCGGCGCGCCGCGCTTGGGCTTGCGAACGTGCCGCGCCTCGGCGCAGGTCACGGCCACCTTGCCGCGGCGATCGGCCTTCGAGTGGCGGGCGGCCAGCCGCGCGGCCTCTAGAACGACGGTCGCGGGGATCTCGGCATTCGTTCCGCGCAGCACGAGGACGTGAGAGCCCGCAACGTCGCGGGCGTGCAACCACAGATCGTCGGGCTGCGCGCGGCGCAGGAGCGCGTCGTTCTGGGACGCGTTGCGGCCCACGAGGATCGTGTGCCCCTCCACCTCCACGCGGCGCGG
>JBFYQX010000105.1:0-24063 GCA_041302525.1 Candidatus Bipolaricaulota bacterium
TCGGGCGACAGGATGTCGGCGCCGCGCACGACCGTGTGGTTCCCGAGCGCGTTGAGGAGCGCGCCGGTCACCATGGCGAACGCCCGCCGGACGGCCGACGTGGCGGCCTCGCTCGACAGCAACAAGACGAGGAGCCCCAGCACGCCGACGCCCGACGCGGCCGAGACGGCGATCTGAGGCCACCGTGTGCGCGTGCGTCTCGACGCGCTCATCGGACCCTCCCGGCCGGGCGCCCGGCCGCCGCGGCGGCCCATCGGCCGCGGGCGCGCCAGACGAACGCCGCCGCGAACGCAGCCGAGACGACCAGCATGCCCCATTCCGTCAGGCTGGGCGCATCGATCGTGCCCGTGAGCGGCAGCGGAAGCTCGGACTCCTCGACGGTGAGGCACGTCGGATCGTCGTCCTCCGGCGTAGACGGATCGTCGGTTGGTTCGCTCGCGTCCACCGTCCCATCGTCGTTGGAGTCCCACTGGACGACACCCTGGTTGCAGAGCGTTGTTCCTGACGGGACGTCCTCGCCGATCGTGGCCTTGAATGCGAGGCGCACCGTGCCGCCCGCGGGGATTGACCCGTTCCACACGATGGTGTTGCCGTCGCGCGAGAGGGTTCCCTTGTCCGCCTGCATCCAACCAGCCGCCTGGAGGCCCGCGGGCAGGGTGTCGGTGAACTCAGGCCCTGGGCCGTTCGGGAGGTCGGCGCAACCCAGGTTGGTGATCTCGATCTCGTAGCGGATCGTGTCCCCCGGCGTGGCTACGCCACCGTCGACGTCGATCGCCTTCTTGGTGGTCTCGACCGAGGGCTCGTTCGGACGGACCAGCACATCGAACGTCTCGCGGTTGTTCCCCTCGTTCAGTTCGCGCACGACGGTGCCCGAGTCGGTGATGACCAGGATCTGGTGCTCGCCGGGTGGCACGTCGTCAGTGTCCCACGTGAACGTCAGCGTGACGAACTCACACCCGGGGAGGCCGTTTACGCGCTTGGTGCCGATGAGGTGAGACGTGTCGTCCCAGTAGACGCTGACGTCGAACGCGCCGGCGTCGCCACAGCTCAGGTTGTCGATCGTGACCGTGACCGTGACCTTGCCGCCTTCGCACACGTCGCCCGACGTCTCTTGCACAGCGATGACGCCCCCCGCCAGGACCACGCCAGGCTCGGGAAACCACAGGTCGGGCAGCTTGCCGCACGGCTCTTCGGCCACCGCAGCGGCTGCGAAGACGAGGACGGAGAGCGCAGCCAGCGAACCCGCCCTAAGGATCCTGCCCCACTGCTCGAGTCGCTTGTTCACATGCACCACTCCTTCTCGCGTTCAGGCGACAGACAGCCGGTGCCGCCGCCCAACCAGGCTGACTCGAGGCTACTCGGGGCCGACGGTGATGGGCGTGACCGTCGACGGGCAAAGGTGTGATCTTCGTCACAAGGCGAATCGGAACCCATGGGGGTTCGGGAGGTGACCGCTGTCCTGCGGGACTCGGTGGCTACCTGGCAGCGAGCCAGGCGTTGGCCTCGGCGACGACGCGGCGCGCGAGAACGGGGGCCAGGCCGATGTAGGTCGACGGGCGCAGGTCGAGCAGGCGCGCCTTGATTTCGTCAGGAAGTTCGCGCGACGCGATCCACGCGTGCAGGTCGGCCAGCGTGAGGGATTGACCGCGCGAGGCGGCGCGCAGGGCCTCGTAGGGATCCTCTGCGCCCACGGTGCGTAGGACCGTCTGGTACGCCTCGGTCAACGTCTCGGGCGCCGCGTCGACGCGGGCGCGCGCCGCGGCCTCGTCGAGCGTGACGCGGCCGAGGCCTTCGAGCGTCTGCGCGATGGCCAAGTAGCCGTGCGCCAGCGCGACGCCGATCGAGCGCTTGGCCGTGGAGTCGGACAGGTCGCGCTGCATGCGCGAGCGCGTGACTTTGTCGGCGAGCGCGTGGAGGAGCGCGGTCGAAAGCGCGAGGTTGCCTTCGCTGTTCTCGAAGTGGATGGGGTTCACCTTGTGCGGCATGGTCGAGGATCCGACCTCGCCCGGCACGGCGCGCTGGACGACGTCGCCGCGCGAGATGTACTCCCACAGGTCGAGGTCGAGATCGAGGACGATCGCGTTGATGCGCGTGACCCGATCAAAGTACTCGGCCAGCCCATCGCCGTCATCGATCTGCGTCGCGCAGACGATCGGCTCGAGGCCGAGCGACGCGACGAAGGTCTCTGAGAACGCGATCCAGTCGTGCTGTGGGAAGGCGGCGTGCCACGCGGCGTGCGTGCCCGTCGCGCCGGAGAACTTGCCGCGGAACCGGCACGACTCCAGCGCGCGCCCTTGGCGGACGAGCCGCGCCACGAAGACGGCCAGCTCCTTGCCGTACGTGGTGGGCGAGGCCGGCTGGCCGTGCGTGCGCGCCGGGAACGGGCTGTCGGCCCAGCGCGCTGCGCCCTCGACCAGACAACCCACGAGGCGGCGCAGCTGCGGGAGCTGCTCGCGATCGCGGTACCGGGTCAGGAGGAGCCCGTACGCGAGGTTGGTCGCGTCCTCCGACGTGAGGCCAAAGTGGATCCGGCCGGGGCGATCGACGGCGAGTGCCTCACGCAAGAAGAGCTCGCATGCCTTCACGTCGTGCCGGGTCGTCGTCTCGATCTCCTTGATCCTGGCGAAGTCCGCGTCGCTCAGTCGCTCGAGCAGCGCGCGGACGCGGGCGCGCTCGTTCGAACCGAGTCGCGGAAAGAGCCTCGTCTCGTCCAGGGCGAGCACGTAGCGAAGCTCCACCTCACAGCGGGCCTGCATCAGCGCGTGCTCCGAGAAGTAGGCGCCGAGGGGACCCACGGTGCCCGCGTAGCGGCCGTCGAGCGGCGAGATCTCGTGCACGGCGCCTCCTCTACGAGCTCCAGCTCGAAAGCGAGTCCGCCTCGCCGCCGAGCTGGAGGATGTCGTGAACCTTCCCCTCGCGGATGGCGAGGGCCGAGACCAGTTCGAGTTCTGCGTTGTCGTGCAGGTCGCCGATCGTCCGGCAGCCGCACGACGACAGCGCGGCGCGCACCTTGCTTGCCAGAAGCGGCAGGTTGTCGCGCAGCTTGCCGGCGTACTCGACGAACCCCTCGACGCCTTCGACGAACGCGGCCTGGCGGTAGCGCGCCGGGCTCCACTCCCGTGCGCGTGCCGATCCCTCTCCCCAGTAGGGCTTCATCACCCGGTCGTTGATGCGCACCGTTTCGGTCGGCGACTCTTCCATCCGGGCGAAGAACCGCCCCATCATGACGGCGTCCGCCCCCAGCGCGAGCGCGATCACCACGTCTTTGGAGTTCACGATGCCCCCATCGGCGATCACCGGGATGTAGATGCCGGTCTGTTCGTGGTGCCGGTCGCGGGCCGCGACGACGTCCATGACCGCCGTGGCCAAGCCACGGCCGGTTCCCTTCTGCTCTTGCGTGATGCAGATCGAGCCGCCGCCCATCCCGACCTTGACCGCGCCGGCCCCGGCGGCGACGAGGTAGTCGAACCCGTCGCCGGTGATCACGTTACCCCCGATCACGGGGAGATGCGGAGCGCGGCAGCGGATCCACTCGATCGTCTCGCGCTGGAAGACGGTGTGCCCGTCCGAGGAGTCGATGACGATCACGTCGACGCCCGCCTCGACGAGGGCCGGGACGCGCTCGGCGTGGTCGTGGGTGTTGACCGCGGCGATGGCCAGAAGGCGCTTCTTGTCGTCTACGACCTGGTCGGGGTTGTCGAGGTGATCCTCGATGTCCTTGCGGAACACGAGCGAGAGGAGTCGGTCCTCGTTGTCCACGACCGGCAGGACCGAGCGGTGTCCCTGGATGAGCAACGCGTTGGCCGCCTCGAGGTCGGTGATCCCCACGCCTACGTCGAGCTGCGCTCGGGGCACCATGCGCTCGCGCGCGGCCACATCGCCGTGGATGCGGGCGTCGTAATCGCGGCGGGTGATCAGGCCGAGCAGTCGCCCGCCCGCGTCGACCACGGGAAAGGTCGAGAACCCTGCCGTGCGGCGCAGGGCATCGACGTCCCGCAGCGGCGTATCGGGGCCGATGGTGCGGGGCTCCACGAACCCTGCCTTGTGGGCTTTGATCTTGGCGACCATCGATGCCTCGTCGGCGATCGGTTGCGAGCCGTAGACGACGGCGGCCCCGCCCAGGCGCGCGAGCTCGATGCCCATGCGACTCCCGGACACAGACTGCATCGCCGCCGCGAGCACCGGGACATTGAGCGAGGTCATCCCGCCGCGCGGATGGACCACGAGTGGGGTCGCGAGCGACACGTTCTCGATCGACGTCTCGCGCGTCGTCAGGCCGGGCAAGAGGCGAAACTCGGTCAGCGTCCGCGAGGGCTCCAAGTGAATGCGCCGTGCCATGCATCCTCCCGATTCTCCGCCTCCCTTTGTACAGCGCCTGCAGAAGCGCTGCAACAGGGCGTGACGGCGCCCGGGCGGTTGCGGCCTCATGATGGGCCCTGCCGCGCGAGAGGCGAGGCGACAGACGGCGCCTAGGCGCGCGGCGTGCTGAGCCTGGCGACGAACTCCTCCCGGAACGTGTCGAGCGCGGTCTGGACGGGAAGGATCGGCGACTGGCCGAGCGGGCACAGCGATGCGGCCTGCATCGTCTTGGCGACGCTGATCAGACGCTCGAGGTCGCGGTCCGTGCCTTGTCCTGCGCGAATCCGGCCCGAGATCTCCTCGAGCGCCGCGGTCCCGCCGCGGCACGGCGCGCACTGCCCGCACGACTCGTGGCGGAAGAACTGCAAGATGCCGTGGAGAAGCTCGACGATCGAGGCATCCTCGTCGAGAACGAGGATTGCGCCCGATCCGAGAACGGCCGCGTACTCCTTCGGGCCGTCGAAGTCCATCGGCACGTCCAGGCCGCGCTCTCCGACGATGGCGCCGGCCGCGCCGCCGAGGAGCGCCGCCTTGAACCGCTTTCCGCCGCGGACGCCGCCGCCGTACTCCTCGAGGATCGTGCGGAGAGGCGTTCCCATCTCCACCTCAATCAGCCCGGGATTCTCCACGTGGCCGAGGATCGTGTAGACCTTGGTCCCGGGACTCGACGCCGTCCCGTAGCCGCGGAACCACGCCGCGCCGCGGGCGACGATCGGGGGCACGTTGGCCAGCGTCTCGACGTTGTTGACGACGGTGGGCTGGCCCCAGAGGCCGACGGTGCCGGGGTACGGGGGCTTCAGGCGCGGGTAGCCGCGCTTGCCCTCGATGGACTCGATCAGCGAGGTCTCCTCCCCGCAGATGTACGCGCCGGCGCCCTTCTTGATCTCGACATCAAACGAGAAGTCGGTGTCGAAAACCCGCGCGCCGAGGAGCCCGGCGGCACGGGCATCGCGGATCGCGCGCTGCAGTCGAGCGATGGACAGCGCGTATTCGCCCCGGACGTAGAGGTACCCCTTGGCGGCCCCGACCGCGTAGCCGGCGATCATCATCCCTTCGAGCAGCCGGTGCGGGTCGCCCTCGAGGATGAGGCGGTCCTTGAACGTGCCCGGCTCGCCTTCGTCGGCGTTGCAGACGATGTACTTCACCGGGCCCGGTGCGGTGAACGACCACTTGAGTCCGGTAGGGAACCCCGCGCCGCCGCGGCCGCGCAGCCCGGACTTCTTGACCTCAGCGATCACGTCGGCGGGCGGCGTCCTCGCTTCGAGCAGCTGGGCGATGGCGGCGTAGGCGCCGGCTGCGATCGCTTCATCGAGGCTCTCCGGGTCGATCACGCCGCAGTTCTCGAGCACGACGCGCGCCTGGCGGCGGGTCGCGACCGCGGTCTTCGTTGGGGCGGCGCCGAGGCGGAGCCGCGCCACGGGACGCCCCTTCAGCAGATGCTCGCGGACGATCTCGCCCGCGTCGCTCGCGGTGACGTGCCCGTATCGAACGCCATCGGGATACACGACCAACACGACCCCGCGCCCGGCGACGCCGACGTCGCCGGTTTCGATGACGCGCACCTCGTCGGAGAGCCCCTCGCGCGCCAGCGCATCCTGAAGAGCACGCCCGACGTCCCGGGCGCCCGCGAGCAGCGCTTCCTCGTTGACGGCGATGAGCACGTGTGCTCTAGCTCGCTGCATCGCTCCTCCTCACGTCGGCGATCACGCGGATCACCTTTTCCTTGGTCAGGTTCCCGTAGAGCTCGTCATCGACCATCATCGCCGGGGCCACGCCGCACACGCCGAGACAGCTCGTGGTCTCCAGCGTGAAGGCGCCGTCTTCGGTCGTCCCCCCCGCGGCGATGCCCAATTCTGCCGACAAGATCTCGAGCAACGACTCCGCGCCGACGAGCTGGCAGGGGGGAGACACGCAGATCCTCAGGATGTGACGCCCGCGCGGGGTCAGGCTGTACATCGAGTAGAACGTCGCCGTGCTGACGACGTCGGAGACCGCGATGTCGAGGTACTCGGCGACGGCCTGGAGCGCGTCGCGCGTGAGGTAGTGCTGGGGCTCTGCGTCTTGCAGCTCGTGCAGGATGTCGAGCAACGATTCTGTGGTTCGCGGGTACTTCGCCAAGAGATCCTTCACGCGTCCTCCTCGCAACCGTCCGGCTCGCGTCCGTCGAGCCAGTCGAGCACGGCGCGCCGCACGTTCGGCACGGCGCGTTCGACGTCGGGGCTGAGCGTCTCGCCGAACGCGAACGAGCGTGCCGGCACGCAGAGCACCCACCCTCGCGGCGCGCGGCCGCATGCGGCCTCGGTCCACGCCAAGAGCGCCTCCGGCGCCAGCGCGTGCCCGAACCCGTGGATCCCGATCCCGCCTTCGATCGGGTCGAGTCGCAGGCGAGGCTCGGTGGCGTGCGCGTCGACGAACAGGACGCGATCCGCCCGGCCCAGCGCGTCGACGAGGTCGGGCGTGAGCTGGTGGACCACGGCGGTCTCCACGCCGGCGCGGCCAGGAAGACTCCGCACCACCCGAGCGCCGACGCCGTCGTCGCTGCGCAGCTCGTTCCCGATGCCCACGACGAGATCCATGGTTTCCGCTAGTCGCGCGCCAGCGTCGTCTCGAGCTCGCCCGCTGCGTTCACGACCTCGACCACGAGCGGCATCTTGCCGACGGCGTGGACCGAGCACGACAGACAGGGGTCATAGGCGCGAATGCCGCCCTCGATCCGGTTGAGCAACCCCTCGCTGACCTTCCCCTTCTTGATGTAGCTCTTGGCGATCTCGCGGACTGCGCGGTTCATCGCCAGGTTGTTGTGGCCGGTGGACACGATCAGGTTGAGCTTCTCGATCAGGCCGTTTGAATCCACCCAGTAGTGGTGGATCAGCGTCCCGCGCGGCGCCTCGTGCACGCCGACGCCTTCCAGCGCGTTGATGCCCGCTTCTGCTCGGACGTGCGGCGACGTGATGCGCTCGTCGGCGAGCAGTTCGCCGATCTCCTCGAGCGCGGCGAGGATCTCGATCAGGCGCGTGGTGTGGTAGTCGAAGACGCGCCCCGAGCGCGCGGCGGAGCCATCGCGGAACTCCTCCAGCTCGGCCTGCGCGAGCGGCGTCGCAAAGTGGCTGCACGCGTTCACGCGCCCCAGCGGCCCGACGCGGTACATGCCGTTCGGGTACCCCTTCGGGACGTAGTACGGGAACTTGAGGTAGCTCCACGCCTCCGAGGCCTCCTGGATGATCTCGTGGTAGCGAGACGGATCGTGCGCGGCGACGACCACCTTCCCCTTGGCGTCGACGAGGCGCAACACGCCCGCATAGTGCTCCCACGCGCCATCGGGCCGAGAGAGGCCCATGTACAGGCTCGGGAACTCGGCGAGGACGCTGCGCTCCTCCACGCTGCCGAACGACGACTTGAACAGCCCGAGGGTCTCGTGGATTGTCGCCAGGGCCTCCGGCAGATGCTCGAGCATCCACGCGCGGTTCTCGGCCGTGAGGGGCTGGTTGACGCCGCCGGGCACGGCCCAGCCGGGGTGGACGCGGCGGCCGCCGAGGCGGTCGATGATCTCCTGGCCGTAGGCGCGCAGGCGGATGCCCTTCCGCGCGAGCTGCGGGTTGGCGGCGACCAGGCCGACGACGTTGCGCGTCGCTGGGTCGGAGTCCCAGCCCAAGAGGAAGTCCGGCGCGGACAGATAGAAGAAGCTGAGCGCGTGGGACTGGACCATCTGACCGAGGTTCATCAGCCGGCGCAAGAGCGTGGCGGCCGGCGGGATCTGCACGGCAAGGATTGCGTCGCACGCCTTGGCCGAGGCCAGGATGTGGCTCACCGGGCAGATGCCGCAGATGCGGGCCGTCAGCCCCGGCATCTCCCACAGGGTGCGTCCGACGCAGAACTGCTCGAAGCCGCGCAGTTCGGTCACGTGGAACCGGGCGTCGCGCACGTCGCCCTTGGCGTCCAGAAACACGGTGATCTTCCCGTGTCCTTCGACCCGCGTCACCGGTTCAATGTGAATCTGCCTTTCCATCTCTCTTCCTTCCGCTATCCGAACTTCAGGTCGGGGCCGGCGAGATCCGGCGTCTTGCCTTCGACGAGCGCGAACACGGCCTTGGCGATCAGGTGGGCCGGCGGTGGACAGCCGTGCAGGAAGTAGTCGACGGGCACCACCTCCGACAGGGGACGAACCCGCCCGACGAGATGCGGGACGGCCTCGTACGGGAGCTCGCCGTTCGTCGTCGCGGCCTTGCCGTAGATGTCCTCAATCAAGCGATCTGGATCCATCCCGTTGCGCAGCGCCGAGACGTTGCCGGTGACGGCGCAGTCGCCGAGCGCGACCAGGATCTTCGACTTCTCGCGCGCCGTGCGAACGAGCGCCAGGTGCTCTTCGTTGCCGACCGCCCCCTCGATGAGGGTCACGTCGACGCCCTCTTCCGGGAACGTCTTGAGATCGGTCAGCGGGCTGTTGAACAGGTCGATCTTCCCGGCGAGGTCGATGAGGGTCTCGTCGATATCGAGGAGCGACATGTGACACCCGGAACACCCGCTGAACCACATGGTGGCGACGCGCACTTTTCGCACCCTAGCCATCTCGCCTCCTTGCCTTCAGACCGACGACGACTTCGGGCTTCTTGCGCATCTCCCCGTTGCTCGCGCCCTTGCGGACGATCGCGCCGGTTGGGCAGACCTCGACGCATTTCCCGCAGCTCGTGCAGGAGGCCGCGGTTCCCCAGTCGACGTCCAGATCCGTGATCACGTGCGCTTGGCTTCCGCGCTCGGCGAAGTTCCACGTGCGCGCGCCTTCGACCTCGCCGCAGACGCGAACGCAGCGGCCGCAAAGGACGCAGCGATCGCGGTCGACCAAGAACCGAGGGTGGCTCGCGTCGATGCGGTGGCGCGGGTACGCGTACGGGACGCCGACCGCGTGCATTTCCAGTTCGCAAGCGAGGTCCTGAAGCTCGCATCCGCCGTTGGAGACGCAGAAGGCGCACACGTGGTTGCCCTCTGCGAACAAGAGCTCGAGGATGGTCCGCCGGTAGGCGCGGACCGCGTCGGTCGACGTGAGCACCTCCATCTTGTCGGCCACGCGCGTCGTGCACGCGGTCACAAACTGCCCGCGCACATCGACGATGCAGAGGCGACAGGCGCCGACGTCGGACAGACCCTCCAGGTGACAGAGGGTCGGAATCCTGATCCCGTTCTCGGTCGCCACCTCGAGGATCGTCCGCCCCGGGCTCGTCGCGATCTCCCGGCCGTCGATCTTCACCGTTATCCGTTCCACTTCCGCCTCCAGACCCTGGGGAACCTTGTCAACGGCCTGCGGGCGCCCCAGCCCGCCGACCTCTAGACCCTATGAAGCTTCCACCGCGCACTTTGCGCGCGCCGCTGTCTCCTCGTCGACCGACCGATCGCAGTGCAGACACCGCCGAGCCTCTTCGATGGCTTGGGCACGGCCGTACCGGCCGCGCACCTCGCCGAACGAGCCGACGCGCGAGGCAGCGTCGACGAGCGGCGCCGCGGCGCGGGGCCGTTCTTTGGCGTACTCGGCCTCGTCGTAGTGCGACGCCACCTCGGTCCGAGGCTCGCGGAGAATGATCCCGTCTCCGCCGAGGTAGCGATCGATGGCGATCGCCGCGCGGCGACCGGCCGCGATCGCCTCGACCACCGTCGACGCGCCGCTGGTCACGTCGCCTCCCGCGAACAGGCCCGGGCGCTTCGTCATCATCGTCACCGGGTCGACGGCCGCGCTCTGTTGCGCGGTCGCCTCTGCGCCCGCGGCCAGCAGCAGGTCGAGGTTCGACTCCTGCCCGACGGCGATCAGCACCGTCGACGCGGGGAGAACGTACTCCGAGTCCGGCTCGGCGACCGGGCGTCGTCGCCCGGAGCGGTCGAACTCGCCCGGCGTCATCCTCGAGCAGCGCAGGCCCTCGACGCGCGTGGTGCCGACCAGCGCCACAGGCGCCGTCATGTCGCGGATCGCGATCCCTTCCTCCAGCGCCTCGGCGATCTCCTCGGGGGAGGCCGGCATGTCCGCCTTGGCACGCCGATAGACGATCGTGACCGACTTTGCGCCCATGCGGCGTGCGGTGCGCGCCGAGTCGATGGCCGAGTTCCCGCCGCCGATGACGAGCACGTCGCCCTCGACCGTTCGCTGTCCCTCGAGGTTCACGGCCCTGAGGAAGTCCACCCCGGCGTAGACGCCGTCCATCGTCTGGGCTCCCAGTTTGAGCGTCTGGCCTTGCATCGCGCCGGTGGCCACAAACACTGCGTCGGCACCGGTGGCGAACGCCTCGTCGAGGCGCGAGATGGGGCTCAAGAGCCGGAGCTCCACCCCGGCCTTCTCGATGCGTTCGATGTCGGCGCGCAGGATGTCGCGCGGCAGCCGGTACTCGGGGATGCCGGTGACCATCGTCCCGCCAGCGACCGGGAGGGCCTCGTGGAGGACGGGCGCGTACCCGAGGCGCGTCAGGAAGTACGCGCACGAGAGACCGGCCGGCCCGGCGCCGACCACGACCACGCGCTGGAGCTTGGCCGAGGCGGGCGGGGCGATCGACAGGCCGCGTTCTATGGCCACGTCGGCCATATACCGCTTCAGGTCGCGGATGGCGACCGCCTCATCGACTTGGTTCCGTTGGCACTTGGTCTCACAGAACGCGTAGCAGACGCGGCCGCAGACGCCCGGCAGCGGGTTGTGTTCCATGTGGACGAAGAACGCTTCGTCGACGTCCCCGTTGGCGAGGTGCGCCACGTAGGCCGGCACGTCGACGTTCGCCGGACAACTCGCCTCGCACGGGGCGACGAACAGCGCGGCGCAAACCGCCGCGGGGCACGTCTTGTATCGGATGTGCGCCTCGTACTCGTGACGGAAGTACCGCAGCGTGCTGAGCACCGGGTTCGGCCCCGTCTGGCCCAGGCCGCACAGCGAGGTCTTGCCGACCGTGACGGCCAAGGCCTGAAGCTGATCGATGTCCTGCATCGTGCCCTCGCCCAGCGTGATCCGGTCGAGGATCTGCAGCATCTGGACGAGGCCGGCGCGACACGGCGTGCACTGGCCGCACGACTCGGCGGCGTTGAACTCGATGAAGTAGCGGGCGAGGTTCACCATGCAGGTGTCCTCGTCGAGGACGATCAACCCGCCCGAGCCGATGATCGCGCCGAGCTCTCTCATCGTCTCGTAGGAGATCGGCGTGTTCAGATGCTCGACGGGGATGCACCCGCCAGACGGGCCTCCGGTCTGTACGGCCTTGAGCCGCTTTCCGTTCGGGATGCCCCCGCCGATGTCGTAGACGAGCTCGCCGAGCGTCGTCCCCATCGGGACCTCGACGAGGCCCGTGTTGCGGACGTTGCCCGACAGGGCGAAGACCTTGGTTCCCTTGCTCTCGCCCGTCCCGATCGACGAGAACCACGCCGCGCCCCGCACGACGATGTGGCGCACGTTGGCGTAGGTCTCGACGTTGTTGAGGAGCGTGGGCTTCTTCCACAGCCCCGACGTCGCCGGGTAGGGCGGGCGCGTGCGCGGCGTGCCGCGGCGGCCCTCGATCGAGCGAATGAGCGCCGTCTCCTCGCCGCAGACGAAGGCTCCGGCGCCGACGCGGATCTCGATGTCGAAAGAAAACGGCGTCTCGAGGATCCGCTCGCCGAGCAGGCCCATCGTGCGGGCCGCCTTGAGCGCGATCTTCAAGCGTTCGATGGCGAGAGGGTACTCGGCGCGCACGTAGACGTAGCCGCGCTGGGCGCCAACCGCGTACGCGGCGATGGCCATGCCTTCGATCACCGTGTGCGGGTCGCCTTCGAGGACGGCGCGATCCATGAACGCGCCGGGGTCTCCTTCGTCGGCGTTGCAGATAACGACCTTCTCGTCAGACACAGCGTCGCGGACGAACTG
Source organism: Candidatus Bipolaricaulota bacterium (assembly GCA_041302525.1). Lineage (GTDB taxonomy): Bacteria > Bipolaricaulota > Bipolaricaulia > UBA7950 > UBA9294 > CAIOGO01. The sequence goes on from JBFYQX010000105.1 coordinate 12,221, forward strand.
CCACTTCGTCCCGGTGGAGAACCCGGCGCCGCCGCGGCCGCGGAGTCCGGACGCCTTGATCTCGGCGACGACCTCGGCGGGCGACATCGACGTGAGCGCCTTGCCCAAGGCCTCATAGCCGCCGGCTCCGATGTACTCCTCGATTGACTCGGGGTCGATCGCGCCGCAGTTCGCGAGGACAACCTTGAGCTGCTTCTCGAAGAACGGGATCGACCGCTTCTCGCGGATGATCCGGTCGGCCTCTTCGGACTTGAACAGCAGCCGCGAGACCAGGCGGCCTTTGAGAAAGTGATCGCGGACGATCTCCTCGACGTCGCTAACCCCGACGCCCTTGTACAGCACGCCCTCCGGGTAGACGAGCACGAGCGGGCCATGCTCGCACGGACCCATGCAGCCCGTCTCGATGATGCGCACCTCGTCGGCCAGCCCCTGCGCATCGATCGCTCGTCCCAACGCCTCTCTCATCTCGCGGCTGTGCGACGACACGCACGCACCGCCTGCGCAGACCAGGACTTCAAGACGGCTCGGCACGCCTACTCCTTCTCCGCCTCGTGGATGGCGAGCACCAGGCTCTCGACGATGGCGCCGTTGACGACGTGCTCGGCGACGATGCGGCGCGCGCCGGCTGGATCGACCGATCCGTACATCACCCTTGGGCGGCCGCGCTCGATGACCTCCACCACAGGCTCTTGGGAGGCGAATCCCTTCTCTCCGGATTGCGTGACGACGACGTCCGTGAGCCGCCGCTTCTGAATCTCGTCGAGCAGGGCGGAGATGACCGTTCGCGCGCCGGCGGCGATGCCCGACGTGCCCATCCCTACGACGATCTTGACCCGCACGTCCCCGCCGCGCAGGCGCATCTCGGCCTGCGCGCGCTCGCGAATCTGCCGCAGCTCCTCAAGCTTCATGCTTCCGTCCCTTCGCGCGCCCGGTTCCGCGCTTGTCCTTCGGGGCTCCGACGGCCTGCTCGTCTGTGGCCGCGGAGCGGTAGGTTTCCAGGATGGCGAGCGCCTTGGTCGGACTGAGGCGGCCGTACACCTCCTCATCGACAGTCATCACCGGCGCCAGCCCGCAGGCGCCGAAGCAGCGCGCCGTGTCGAGCGTGAACAAGCCGTCCTCGGTCGTTCGCCCTTCCTCGATGCCGAGCTCCCGCTTCAGGCGCTCGAGGATCTTCCCGCCGCCCTTGACGTAGCAGGCCGTCCCGAGGCACACCGTCACCGTGTGCTTGCCCACGGGGTCAAGCCGGAAGAAGTTGTAGAACGTTGCCACGCCCTGGACCTCGCTGCGCGGGATGCGCAGTTGTTGCGCCACGAAGTCCAGCACGTCGGACGGGAGGTACCCGACAACGCCCTGGACGGCGTGGAGAACCTGGATCAGCGGCCCCGGAGCGCCGGCAGCGGCGTCAACGATCCGCTGAAGCTGCACGGCCTGTTCCGCTGTGCAAGACGTCAGTTCCATGCCTCAAGCCACCTCGCTTGTCTGAGACCACGTCTCACGGCCCGGCTTTGGCTGCCGGCCCCGTGCCGGCGATGATACCCTGGTCTAGCGCTCCGATCCCAAGGTTCCCGGCCGCGTCCTGAAGCTTCTTCAGGACGGGGGCTTCTCGCAGGACGCGTCGCAGGAACTCGATGACTTCGGGGTGTGTGCGGGGCACCCCGTCGAGCTCCTGCTCGAGGACGGCGGTGTCGATCGCAAACGTGCCGTCGCACTCGACCTCGATCTGGATCCGTCGGCCCGCGGTGGTGCACAGGAGGGTCAGAAAGGTCTCCACGAGGTCGCCAAACGGCGGCAGGTCGAGGTGGTGGAGCTCGAACGACGCCGTCACCCGCGTCCCCACGCCGGGGCGGCTGTCAATCCGCAGCTCGCCGCCGCAGCGCTCGGCCGTGGCGCGGAGGAGCGGGATCCCAAGGCCGACGCAGCGCTCGCACTTCGACGAGAAGTAGCCGCGCTCTACCGCGGTGAGCGTCTCTTCGTCCATGCCGCTTCCGTTGTCCCGAACCTCGAGGTCGAGGCGGCCTTCGTCCGACCGGCAGGCCAGTCGGACCGCGATCTCCGTTGCTCCCGAGCCTAGGGCGTTCTGGAACAGGTCGAGCAGATGCAGGTCCAGCGACTCCATCATCCGACGCCTCCCGACGTCCCATGCAAGACACACAGCCCGCGCCCGCTCTCGCCGCGGGCGGCGCGGCGCAGCTCGTCGATGGTCGGCGCGAGGACGCGGAACACCGTGAGGCGACGCCCCACCGCGTCCGGCCTGTGCGCGTCTGAGTTCCAAACCAGCGTGCTCGCGGCGCAGGCTGCCGGCAGCCGTTCTCCGTCGGCCTCGGCGAGAGGGAGGCCGACGCCTTCCGGCACGATGCCCAGTTGCGCGATGAGACCGTACGGCACGCGGTCGACGTGCGCCGGAACCGCGAGGCCCCCCTCGCGGCTGATCCATTCCACCGCGTCCTCGAACCCGAGGGCGAGCGAGTTGAGGAGGAGGCGGCGCTCGGTATGGACGATGGTTTCGTCCTCGTCGACGGCGATCTGGTCGCCGAAGACCTCGGGCACGTTGTCGCGGTTGGGGAGCAGATCGTAGATGCGTTCCGAGAAACGTTGCGCCGTCTGGGCGTCGTCGAAGTAGGCGAGCAGGTGGACGTCCTCCTGTGTCTGCAGCTCGAGCCCGTAGAGACAGGCGATCCCATGGCGGGCGGCCGCTTGCGCAACCACGCCGGTCATCCGCGCCGTGTTGTGGTCGGTGATGGCGATCAGATCGAGGCGCTGACGTGCTGCCGCCTCAACGATTGCGCGAGGAGACATCGTGAGCTCGCCGCACGGCGAGAGGCAGGTGTGAATGTGCAGGTCAGCCCGGAGATCCCTCAACGCCTCTCCGCCGCCAGCGCGCGGTGGATCTTGCCGCACAGGACGAACGCAGAGTCAGGAGAAGCGTAGAGGGCGACGCCTGCTTCCTTTGCGCGCTCTACCACAGCGTCTGCGGCGCGAGCGCCTCCAGCCAAAACCACGCCGGCGATGCCCGTGACCTGAGCGATCGCGACGATGTTGGCGTGATGCTGGATGGTGATCCAGATCTCGCCAGGCTTGGCGTTGGCCAACGCGTGCGACAGGAGATCGCCGCAGTAGCCGCCGAGCACGTGGCCCTCCGGTTCCGCGCCGGGGCTCTGGACGTCCCACCCGAGGGTTGCTGCCAGTTCTCGGAGATTCATCTACGCTCCTCTCGCGGCGCGCGAGTCTCCCGCGCCGTCCTGCCGGCCCGCTACGAAGCCTTCTCCTCCGGAACGACACCGAGATCGCTCGCCCAGTTGGCCTTGGCAGCTGCGCGGGCCGCGGCCTCGGCCGCCGTGTAGGTGAGCGGACCTTCGCGGCGGTCGATGCGACTGCGGACCAGAGTCCCCCGGCCAATGTGCGAGCGGATCTCGAAGTGGTCGGAGTTGCGCTGCATGTTCGGCAGGCCCATGCCCGCCCCAAAACCCAGTTCCGTGGCCCAGTTCGGCGCGGTCGAGTACCCGGGCGTGAGCGCGAGGTCGATGTCTCCGATCCCCGGGCCGTCGTCCTCGACGACGATGTCGATCGTGTCGGGATGGACGTCCACGGCGATGGTGCCGCCTCGCTCGGAGTGGACGATGAGATTCATCTCTCCCTCGAAGGCAACGATCCCGGCCCGGCGCGCATCGTAAGCGCTGACGCCTCCCTCGCGAAGCTCGCGTTTGAGCTGCGCCGAGGCGATGCCGCCCTGTTCGACGTCGCGCGGCGTGATGCGGAAGGCGAAGCGCTTCACTCCATCGACTCGACCGGTCGGTTCTTGCATGGCCGCACCCCGTTGGCGTAGAGGAGTCCGCAGGTCTCGAACATCGTCTTCTTGGTGCTCATGAGCGGGATATTGAGCTGCTCCGCGCGGGCCACCGTGGCCGGCGTCGGCCGCTTTCCGCGGACGAAGATCACGGCGATGACGTTCAGGATCTCGGCCACGCGAATGACCTGCGGGCTGATGTTCCCCGTGATGAGGGTCGTTCGCTCGTCGGTCAGCGCCAGCACGTCGGACAGCAGGTCGACGGCGTAGGCGCGATCGATCAGCAAGTCCGTGCGTCCGGCGCCGGCGAGGATGTCGGCTTCCACGAGGGTGGCTACGTCGGCCATGTACACGGGCATCTCCTCAGGAACCGTATTTCGGGCACGCGTCAGCGTGCGACAGGAGCATCGGCAGGACTTGCCCGCTCCAGCGTCCAAGGCCGCCGCGCGCGGCCGCGCGCTCGTCAAAGACGGTCACGTCGTCGCGCAGCACGCGAGGCCCGACGAACAAGACCGGAACGGGATCGGCGGTGTGGTCGCCGTAGTCGATGGCTGTCGTGTGATCGCCCGTGAACGCAAGGTGGGTCACGTCCCAGGGAATGCGCTCCACCAGGGGGCCGAAGAACTCGGCGTCGATTCGCTCGATGAACGCGCGCTTGGCCGCGGCGTCGTGATCGTGCGCCGCATTGTCGGCGCCCTTGATGTGGACGAACACGAGGTCGTAGCTTTCGAGCGCCCGCAGCGCGGCGTCGGCCTTGGCGCGGAGGTCCGTGTTCAGTCCGCCGGTTGCCCCCGGCACGTCGATCGACTCGAAGCCGCAGGCCAGAGCGACGCCACGGTACAGGGCGCCGCCAGCGATCACGGCGGCGCGCAGGCCGTAGATCGACCCGACTGCAGGGATGTGCGGGCAATCCGCTGCACCGCGCACCAGGAGGATGTTCGCCTTCAGTTTGCCCGCCGCCGCGCGCGCGCGGTTCACGGGGAGGTCATTCAGGATCTCGAAGCTCGTGCGCGTAAGGTCATTGACCGCGTCGGCGGTGCGCCGCGCGGCCTTGCCATCGGCCAACGGCTCGGCAGTCCGGATCTCGGCGCCGGGCACGTGAGGGTCTGTCTCGCCGACGTACGGCGAGAGGTCCTTGCCACGGAGAAGGAGCGCTCCCCGATGCTCCGTCGAAGCACGGAACTGCACCTCGACGCCCGGGGTCTTGATCCTCATGCCGTCCAGGGCGAGTTCGAGTTCCTTCTGTCCCGAGTCCAGCCGCCCGGCGCGGCGATCGACCAGCCGCAAGGCCTTTCCGGAGCTCTCAACGGTCGCGAAGTTCGCGCGGAAGCAGATGTCGCCCGGCTGCACGTCGAGTCCGATGCCGACGCACTCAAACACGCCGCGCCCGGTGTACAGCTCTCTCGGGTTGTACCCGAGTAGCGACAGGTGCGCCGTGTCGCTTCCCGGACGGACGCCGGGTCCGATGGGGTCAACCAGGCCGACGGCGCCGCGCGCCGCGAGGAGATCCAGGTTTGGCTTGCGTGCAGCCTCGAGACACGTTCGGCCTTCGACGTCGGTCGGACGCCCGCCGAGGCCGTCGGCGATGACGAGAACGCTCTTCATGGACCCTCCCTCAGCTCGTGTTCCAACGGTAGCGGACGTCGCGCGACGTTTCAAACCGCTTGCGAAGCGGCGTCGGACCCGTGCCGCGCGTGGACTCGCGCCGGCGCCTCGAGCAGAATCGGCGGGCGATGAGACGACGGCACGCGCAGTGGCTCGAGACCCTGGAGCGGACGATCCGCGAGGCGGCGATCGGACTGCCCGACGACGTCTTGGAGGCGCTGCGCGCCGCGCTGGGCCGGGAGACCTCGGCCCTCGCTCGACTGCATCTCGAGACGCTCTTGGAGAACGTGCGCGTGGCGCGCGAGAATGCTCTGCCCATCTGCCAAGACACCGGAACCCCCGTCTTCTTCGTGCGTGCCGGTAGCGACAGCCCGTGGCTCGCGGATCTCCCGGCGGCTCTGAGTCAAGCGGTGAGCGCGGCGACGGGGTCGATTCCGCTGCGCCCGAGCGCGATCCATCCCTTCACGGATGTCAACGTCGGGAACGTGGGGCCAGGTGTCCCGATCATCGACTGGGACATCGTTTCGGGTCGCGAGATCGAGATCACGTACGTCGCCAAGGGGGGAGGAAGCGAGAACGCCTCGGCGCTCCTGTTCGTCCAGCCGGGCGGAGGCGAGAGCGCGATCCTCGAGGCCGTGCTCGCGCACGTCGCGCGTGTCGCGCCGCGGGCGTGTCCGCCGGTCGTGATCGGCGTGGGGATCGGCGGCACGGGCGACGCCGCGTTGCGAGGCGCGAAGCGCGCCCTGGTCCGGCGAGTGGGCTCGCGCAACGCGGATCCCGACGTGGCGCGGTTTGAGGCGCGACTCCTTGACGCAGTCAACCGAACCGGCATCGGGCCCGCCGGACTTGGCGGGATCACGACCGCTCTCGACGCTCACGCGGAGCTGGCTTTCCGGCACCCTGCTTCCCTCCCCGTCGGCGTTGCGCTCCAGTGCTGGGCCGACCGGCGGGCCTCGCTTCGCATTCTGGAGTCGGGCGACGCGGAGGTCCTCGCGTGAAGCGCCAGATCCATCTCCCGGTCTCGCAAGCGGACGTCGCGCAGTGGCGCGCTGGCGACGTCATCGCGCTCTCAGGTGTCGTGCTCACGGCGCGGGATCTCGCCCATCGAAGGATTGTCGCGGCCGCGGAGTCCGGCGCTCCTCTCCCGTTCGACCCGACGGGCCTTCCAATCTTCCACTGCGGGCCGCTGGCGCGGCGTGACGGCGACCGCTGGGCGATCACGGGCCTCGGGCCGACCACGAGCGCGCGCATGGACGCGTCGACCCCGGCGATCATGGCTCGCTACGCGACGCCGTTCTTGATTGGGAAGGGAGGCATGGGCGCCGCGACGCGCAAGGCGATTGTCGCGCGGCAGGCGGCCTACCTTGCCGCCGTCGGCGGCACCGGGGCCCTCGGCGCCAAAGCCGTGGAGCGCGTGCTCGACGTGCACTGGCTTCTGGAGATGGGGATGCCGGACGCTGTGTGGATCCTCCAGTTGCGCGACTACGGCCCTCTCGTCGTCACGATCGATGCCACCGGCCGCGATCTCCATGAGGAGATCGCGAGCGCCGCGATGCGTGGGCTCTAGGTGCGCTAGAGGCCGCCCGTCGTGCTAGGATGGACGCAATCTAGGGCACGAGGTGATGTCATGGCCGAGCGCAGGTCGGACCCCGCGGAGGACGAGCGGCTGAAGCGGGCGGCGGCTCCAGGCGAGATGGCTCCGCGTCTTCACGCGTTCTATCGCGGCAAGGTGGAGTCGTCGGTCAAGTGCGCGGTGACAGGCTTCGATGACCTCTCGGTCTGGTATACGCCTGGGGTGGCCGCGCCGTGCCGCGAGATCGCCGCCGACCCGAGCAAGCTCCGCGAGTACACCAACGTGGCGAACGCCGTGGCCGTCGTCTCCGATGGGTCGCGCGTTCTCGGGCTGGGCAACATCGGCCCCCGCGCGAGCTTGCCGGTGATGGAGGGCAAGGCGCTGTTGTTCAAGTACCTCGGTGGGGTCGGGGCGTTTCCGATCGTGCTCGACACCCAACGCGAGGACGAGATCGTTCAGGCCGTCCGTTGGATTGCTCCCGGCTTCGGGGGCATCAACCTCGAGGACATCGCAACTCCCAAGTGCTTTCCCATCCTCGATCGCCTGCGCGGTGAGCTCGACATCCCCGTCTGGCACGACGACCAGCAGGGCACCGCGGCCGTCGCGCTGGCGGGGCTGTACAACGCGCTCCAGCTTGTGGGCAAACGACTCGAAGAGGTCACGCTCGCGTTGCTCGGGGTCGGCGCGGCGGGGGCGGCCACGTTGCGCGTGCTGGTCGCGGCCGGCATGCCGGCGGGCCACGTGCGCGCGGTGGATGTGGTGGGCGGCCGGCCGACCGTGCTCGGCCCGGGCCACGACCTCGAAGCGCTGTTCCCGCATCGCGGTGCCCTGTTGTCGCAGACAAACAGCGACGGGGCCAGTGGTTCCACGCGCGACGCCCTCGCCGGGGCCGACGTCGTCATCGCGTTCACCCAGCCGGGACCGGGGACCATCGAGCCGGCGCTGCTCCGGGCGATGAAACCTCGTGGCATCGGCTTCTTCATGGCGAATCCGGTGCCCGAGATCTGGCCCTGGGAAGCGGAGGCGGCGGGTCTCGCCATCGTCGGCACGGGGCGCGGCGACTTCCCGAACCAGATCAACAACTCGCTCGGATTCCCCGGCATCTTCCGCGGCGCGCTCGACGTCTGCGCCAGCACGATCACCGACGAGATGGCGATCGCCGCCGCGCGGGCGATCGCCCAGACGGCCGTGGCTCGCGGGCTGCGCGAAGACGCGATCCTGCCGACGATGATGGAGACCGATACGTTCGTCAACCAGGCCGTGGCCGTGGGCCTCAAGGCGGTCGACCAGGGCGTCGCCCGCCGGCCGCTGTCGGCGGAAGCGCTGCGCGAGGAGGCCGAGAATCGCATCTGCCGTGCCCAGAACGAGACCCTCGTCCTGCAACGCGAGGGCCTCATCCCGCCGCCGCCACGCGACGTGCGGCCGGGCTTGTGAGCGGGGAGGACCTCTATAGATCTTGTCTGACTATAGACGCCGCCGGTAGAATGATCTCCGACGGAGGATGCCATGTTCCAGCGCAAGGTTCAGAAGACGGGAGGATCCACCTACTTCGTCACGCTCCCCAAGGAGTGGGCGGATGAGGTCGGGATCCGAGCGCAGGCCATCGTGAGCCTCATCCCGAGCGACTCGGGCGCCCTGCTTCTCGTCCCGGAGAGCCTCCCGGGGCGGAACCGCTGCACCGTCACGATGGGCGCATGGGACTTCGACCGGCTTCAGCGCGAGATCATTGCCCGATACATCGTCGGGTTCGACATGATCGACGTAGAGTCAGATAAGATCCGCGCCGAGCAGCGGCGCATGGTGCGCGACATCGCCCAGGGACTGATCGGGCTTGAGATCTTCGATGAGTCGCAACGAGCGATTACCCTGCACGCCCTGGTCAATGTGCGCGACTTTCCTCCCGAGCGGACGCTGCGCCGCGTCTTCGACATCTCGCTGACCATGGTGGCGGATGCCGTTGCCGCGTTCTGCGGGCACGACGCCGAGCTTGCGCGCGACGTGATCGATCGCGACGACGACGTCGACCGGCTGGCGCTTCTCGTGGCGCGGCAGTACAGCCTCCTCCTGCGCGACCTCGTCCTGGAGCAGGACTACGGCCTGTCGCGACTGCAGTTCGCGAACTACAACGAGGTCGTCGAGCAGCTCGAGCGCGTCGCCGACCACGCGGTCAAGATCTCGGCGGCGACGATCGCGCTCCGGACCCCCGTGCGCAAGGAGGCGGCGTCTGAGGTCCTTGTGAACGCGGAGACCTCGAAGGACATCGTGCGGCGCGCGGTGCAGTCGTTCATCGACCAGAGCGCGGACCTGGCGAACAGCGTGCTGGCAGACCGGACGAGCTCAGAGATGCTGTTCTCCGTCACTCGCCGCGCGATCGGCGACAAGCACCCGGAGGAAGCTCCCTCGATCAGCATCGTGCTCGACAGCCTTTTGCGGATCCGCGAGTACGGATTCAACATCGCCGAACACGCGCTCGACGTTCCCGCGGCAGCGCACGTGCGCAGCGCGGGGAAAGCGGAGAAGAAGCGGATCTAGCCGAACCGTCCGCACAGGTAGTCGGCCACCTGATCGCAGCACGGATTCGCAAACACCGACTTCGTCGCCCCGAACTCCGCCAGCACGCCCCCGGCGAGGAGCACGGCAACGTGGTCACTCACACGGCCTGCCTGCTGCAGGTTGTGCGTCACCATGATCACGGTCAGCTCTTGTGCCAGCTCACGCGTTGTGGTCTCGATGCGGTCCGTGGCCTTGGGATCGAGCGCCGAGCACGGCTCGTCCATCAGGAGGACGGTCGGGCGCACGGCCAACGCCCGCGCGATGCAGACGCGCTGCTGTTGGCCTCCGGACAGCGACAGCGCGCTCTTCTTCAGATGGTCCTTCACCTCGTCCCACAGCGCCGCGCGGCGAAGGCTTTCCTCAACGAGGTCCGTCAAGACGGCGCGACTTCGGATCCCATGAACGCGCGGACCGTAGGCAACGTTGTCGAAGATCGATTTTGGGAACGGATTCGGTCGCTGGAAGACCATGCCGATGTGCCGGCGCACGCTGACCGCGTCGGCCTTTAGGAGATTCTGGCCGAGGAACCGGATCGTGCCCTCCGCGCGCGTGTTCGGGTACAGCTCGTTCATCCGGTTGAACGCGCGAAGGAGCGTGCTCTTGCCGCAGCCCGATGGACCCATGATCGCCGTCACGCCGTCGAGCGGGATTCCGAGCGTGACGTCGCGCAGCGCCTGCTCCCTGCCGTAGTAGAAGCTGAAACGCTCGGTCTCGAGGATCGACGTTGAGTGGAGGTTCCGCTCGAGCCACTCGCGCGTCGCGTCGAGGCTTCGCACCTGTGCCGTAGTTGTCCCCTCGCCTACCACTGCTTCCTCCTTCGCACCCGGGCGCGCCACGTGACGGCGCCGAGGTTCATCACCAGAACCATGCCGAGGAGCACGAGCGCAGCCCCGAACTGCAGGTCGCGCGTTCTCCAGTAGTTGGGGCTCTCCGTGGCCATGACGAAGATGTGATAAGGGAGAGCCATGACCTTGTCCGACAGCGCCTCGGGCAGTCGGGTCATGTAGAAGGCCGCTGCGGTGAACATGATCGGTGCCGTCTCGCCGATCGCGCGGCTGATCCCGAGCACCAGCCCCGTGAGGATGCCGGGGATCGCCGACGGCAGGACCACGGTGCGCACGGCGTGCCACTTGCTGGCGCCGAGCGCGAGGGCGCCTTCGCGGAAGTTCATCGGCACCGCCTGGAGAGCTTCCTCCGAGGCCCGAATCAAGATGGGCAGGATGAGGAGCGCGAGAGTCAGCGCTCCCGACAGGACAGAGACGCCGAAGCCCAGCACCTTCACGAAGAACGCCAAGCCGAGGAGGCCGAACACGATCGACGGTACCCCCGCCAGGCTGTTGACGCCGACGCGGATGACCCTCACCCACAGCCCGCCGCGCGAGTACTCGGAAAGCCAGATGGCGGATGCCATGGCGAAGGGGAGCGCCACGATCACGGCTCCGGCTGTGAGGTAGAAGCTGCCGACGAGCGCGGGGTAGATCCCCCCCTCGGTCATCATCTTGCGTGGGAACTGCGACAGGAACTCCCACGAGAGCGCGCTCGCCCCGTTCGCGAGCATCGTGTACAGGATCGCGCCGAGAGCGAGGAACGCCGAGAGGGTGGAGATCGTGAGCAGCGTGAAGGCGATCCTCTGGGCGAGCCGCCGCCGCCTCGGGTTGGCCGCTATCACCTGCGCGATCATCGTCCGTGCTTCCTTGCCAGCCGGCCGCGGAACCATTCGGCGAGTCCGTTGGTGATCAACGCGATGACTAGTAGGATGACGCCGAGGCCGAAGAGCGCATGGTAGTGCGAACTGCCGAAAGGCGTCTCGGCCATCTCGAGAGCGATGGTTCCGGTCAACGTCCGCACCGGCTTCAAGAGCGATGCCGTGATCTGAGGGGCGTTTCCCGCCACCATCAGGACGGCCATCGTCTCGCCGACGGCGCGGCCCATGCCCAGGATTGAGGCGCCGATGAGGCCCGAGAACGCGGCCGGGAAGGTCACATCGCGGATCGTCTGCCAGCGCGTTGCGCCGAGGGCCATCGACGCTTCTCGATAGGAGTCTGGAACAGCAGTGAGCGCGTCCTCAGCCAGGCTGGCGATGGTCGGGAGCGCCATGATGCCGAGAATCACGGCTGCCGTGAGCGCGGTGCGCCCGGTAGCCAGTCCGAGCCCCGCCTGGAGCGCGGGGGCGACGATCATCAGGCCGAAGAACCCGTAGACGACCGAGGGCACGCCGGCCAACAGCTCAAGCACCGACTTCGCGACGTCCTTCATCCACCGCGGCGCCACCTCGGCGATGAAGGCAGCGGCGCCGAAGCCGAGGGGAATCGAGACGAGAAGAGCGGC
>JBFYQX010000114.1:0-17607 GCA_041302525.1 Candidatus Bipolaricaulota bacterium
CGAGTGAAACGAAGCAAGCGCTATTCTGGAGTTGCACAGCTCGTCCCCTCGAACGTCGCGTACAGCATCGACGATGCGGTCGCGCGGCTGAAGCAGACGGCCACGGCCAAGTTCGATGAGACAGCGGAAGCGGCATTCGTCCTGGGAATCAAGGCGAGTCAGGTGAATGTGCGCGGGACGTGCAACCTTCCGCATGGGACAGGGAAGAGCGTTCGCGTCCTCGCGTTCGCGAAAGGCGACAGCATCGCGGAAGCGGAGAAGGCAGGCGCCGACTACGTAGGTGGCGAGGACCTGGCGAAGAAGATCCAGGAAGGCTGGTTCGAATTCGACAAGGTCGTCGCGACGCCCGACATGATGCCGGTCGTAGGAAAGCTCGGTAAGGTCCTCGGACCGCGAGGCCTGATGCCGAGCCCCAAGACGGGGACGGTCACCAAGGACATCGGTTCGGTGATCGGCGAGCTGAAGAAGGGAATGGTCGAGTTCCGCACGGACCGGCAGGGCGTCGTGCACACCGTGTTCGGGCGGGCCTCGTTCGACGAGGCGGCGCTGTCGGACAACCTGCGCGCACTCATTCGCAGCGTGGCCGAGAGGAAGCCTGAAGAGGGCGTCAAAGGGCGTTACATCCGCAAGGTGTCGATTGCCTCCACGATGGGCCCCGGGATTCCCCTCGACCTGAACGAAGTGACCGCGGTCGCGGAAGCCGAGTCGTAAGGAGGGCGAGATGCCGACCCAGGGAAAGATCGATGAAGTCGCCCGCCTGACCGAGAAGTTCTCCAAGGCGACAGGTGTCGTCTTGGCCGACTACCGCGGACTGACGGCGAACGAGATGGTCGAGCTTCGCGAGAAGTTCACCAAGCAGGGGTTGGACTACCGTGTGGTCAAGGACACGCTGGCGCGCATCGCGGCGCGCGATGCGGGCATGGAAGGGCTGTCCGAGCTCTTCACGGGCCCGATCGGCATTGCGATCGCCTACGACGATCCCGCGCTGGCGTTCAAGCTGAGCGAGGAGTGTCGCAAGACGTACGCGCCCAAGTACACGCTGAAGGGCGGCGTGTTCGAAGGCTCGGTCGTGCTGGAGAGCGAGGTCGCGAAGTACGCGAACCTGCCGTCGCGCCAGGAGCTCCTGGCGCAGCTGGCGATGCTCTTGGCCAGCCCGATGCGCTCGCTTGCGGTGGTCCTGAACGCGAAGCTGCAGCAGCTCGCGGTGGTCCTGAACGAGGTCAAAGAGAAGCGCGCAGATGCGAAAGAGGAGGCATAAGCAATGGCAAACGTGGACATCCTCAAGCAGATTGAGGAGATGTCGGTCAAGGACTTGGCCGAGCTCGTCAGCATGATCGAAGAGCGGTTCGGCGTCTCCGCCGCGATGGTCGCTCCCGTGGCGGTCGCCGCGGGGCCGGCCGCCGCGGACGCGGGCGGGAAGCCGGCTGCTGAGGCCTACAAAGTCGTCATGAAGTCGGCCGGGCAGAAGAAGATCCAGGTCATCAAGGAGATCAAGGAGATCACGGGCCTCGGCCTCAAGGAGGCCAAGGAGCTCGCCGACAAGATCCCCGCGGTGATCAAGGAGAACGTCAGCCCGGACGAGGCGACGAGCATCAAGGAGAAGCTGGAGGCGGCGGGCGCCGAGATCGAGCTGGAGTAGTCCTGTACGCCGGAACAGGCCTCTGAACTACACCTGCCTTAAGGTGCTCGGCGCCTTAGGGCAGGGCGTTCTTTGCGCAAGGGGAGACGATGGAGTACCGAGAGCGAAGATCCTACGGACGGATAGAAGAGATTCTTCCGCCGCCCTATCTCCTGGCCGATGTGCGGCGGTCGTTCGAGGAGTTCGTCCAGAAGGGGATCCAGCGCGCGTTCGCCGATGTGACGCCCATCGAGGGGCACGGCAAGGACGGGCTGGTGATGGAGTTCGTCGAACCGTACCTCGGCGAGCCGCGGAACAGCGAAGCGGAATGCAAGGACAAGGATCTCACGTACTCCCAGCCGTTGCGCGTCACCGTGCGGCTGCTTCAGGAAGGCAAGCTCCTTCAGGAGACCGAGCTCTACATCGGGGACTTCCCGATGATGACCCGGCGGGGCACGTTCATCATCAACGGGTCCGAGAATGCGCTCGTCAACGAGTTGACGCGCGCGCCCGGCGTCTACTTCACCCAGGAGGACACGAACCAGTACAAGGGCCATATCCTGCCTGAGCTCGGGGCGTGGTTGGAGATCGTGCTCGACACGAAGCGCGGCACGCTGCGTGCCAACCTCGACCGCAAGGGCAAGGTCGTGGCGACGGTCCTTCTGAAGGCGCTCGGGCTCGACGACGCGCGCGTTGCCCGCTTCTTCTCGTTTGCCGTCTCGCCGGTGTCGGTTGAGGCCCTCGAGCCGTATGTCGGGCACCGCCTGGCCGCAGACGTGCGCGGCAAGGACAAGAAGCCGCTTCTCCTCGCGGGCGAGACGCTCGACAAGGCGAGCCTTGGGGCGCTCGAGAAGTCGGGCGTCAAGGAGGTGCGGCTCGTCAACCGCTACATTCAACGCGCCCTGGAAGAGGATCAGACGACGAGCCAGGAAGAGGCGCTGCGCAGCGTCTACCGCAAGCTGCGCCCGTCGGATCGGTCGAGCCCGTCGCAGATGGCCGAGTACGTCGAGAACCTCTACTTCCACCCGACGAGCTACCACCTGTCGCAGGTCGGCCGGTTCAAGGTGAACCGCAAGCTGGGCATGCACCTGACGCAGCCCGTGCTCTATCTGGCCGACGTCATGCGCACGCTGAAGGTCCTCGTCGAGGTGCCGACGAACCACGACCTGCTGGACGAGAAGGACCACCTCGCCAACAAGCGCGTCCGCCTGCCGGGCGAGCTGGCGGAGAATGCCCTGCGCACCGGGCTCGTCCGCATGGCGCGGATCGCGCGCGACAAGCTGTCGAAGTACGCGCTCGAGGAGAAGGACACCATTCGGCGGCTCATCTCGACGCGCACGGTGCAAGGCTCGATCAATCAGCTGTTCTACACCGGGCGTTTCTCGCAGTTCCTCGAGCAGACGAACCCGCTCACCGAGCTGACGCACAAGCGTCGCCTCAACGCGCTCGGCGGCGGGCTGACCAAGCGCCGGGCGAAGATCGAGGTGCGCGACGTCCACTCGTCGCACTACGCACGGATCTGCCCGATCGAGACGCCCGAAGGCCAGAACATCGGCCTCATCACGTCGCTCGCCTGCTACGCGAGCGTCAACGAGTACGGGTTCCTCGTCTCGCCGTACCGCAAGGTCGTGAAGGGCAAGGTCACGGACCAGATCGACTACCTGATGGCCGATGACGAGGAGCATCTGCTCATCGCGCCGGCCACGTCGCCGGTGAGCCCGGGCGGCAAGATCCTCGGCGAGCGGGTCGAGGTCCGGACAGGACGCGAAGACGTGCGCCTCGTGCCGCCGAACCAGGTCGACTACATCGGCGTGTCGCCGCGCGCGCTCGTCGGCATCTCGTCGGCGCTCATCCCATTCCTCGAGCATGACGACTCGAACCGCGCCCTGATGGGGGCGAACATGCAGCGCCAGGCCGTGCCGCTCCTGCGGCCCGAGGCGCCGCTCGTCGGTACCGGTCTGGAGCGCCAGGCGGCCATGGACTCGGGGATGCTCTTGCTCGCCGAAGAGGACGGCACGGTGGCCGAGGTCGACGCCGACCACATCGTCGTCAAGAAGGGCAAGAAGCGGCGCGCCTACCCGCTCGTCAGCTTCGAGCGGTCGAACCAGGACACCATCCTCCACCAACGCCCCGTCGTCGTCGAAGGCGACGAGGTCAAGGAGGGCGACCTGCTCGCCGACGGGCCGTCGAGCGACCTCGGCGAGCTCGCGCTCGGGCGCAACCTGCTCGTCGCGATCATGCCGTTCGAGGGCTACAACTACGAGGACGCGATCGTCGTCAGCGACCGCCTCGTGCGCGAGAACCTGCTCGACTCGATCCACATCGAGGAGTTCGAGGTCAAGGCCGAGGAGACCAAGCTCGGCCCGGAGGAGATCACGGCCGACATTCCGAACATCTCCAAGGAGGACCTGAAGAACCTCGATGAGGACGGGATCGTCCGCGAGGGCACCGTGGTGCGGACCGGGGACATCCTGGTCGGCAAGATCACGCCGCGCGGCGAGTCTGAGCCGACGCCGGAGGAGAAGATCTTCCGCTCGATCTTCGGCGAGCGCGCGCGCAACGTGCGCAACACGTCGCTGCGCATGCGCCCGGTGTCGGGCACGGCGAAGGTCATCAAGGTCAAGAAGTTCTCGCGCGACAAGGGCGACGAGCTGGACGCCGGCGTCAACGAGCTGGTGAAGGTGTTTGTCGCCCAGCGCAAGACGCTGTCGATCGGCGACAAGCTCGCCGGCCGGCACGGCAACAAAGGGGTCATCTCGACGGTTCGGCCGACTGCCGAAATGCCGTTCATGCCGGACGGCACCCCAGTCGACGTTGTGCTCAACCCGATGGGCGTCCCGTCGCGCATGAACCTCGGCCAGATCTTCGAGGCGAACCTCGGCTGGCTGGCCAAGTTGCGCGGCGAGTACGTGGCAAGCCCGATCTTCGATGGCGCCCACGAGGACGAGATTCTGCAGGCGCTGCACGAAGAGCGGGAGAAGGTCGGCCTGGCCGACGGCGACGACTTCGACGGCAAGGTCACGTTGCGCGACGGGCGCACGGGCCAGCCGTTCGCGCGCCCGATCACGGTTGGCTACATGCTGATCCTGAAGCTCGAGCACATCGCCGACGAGAAGATCCACGCCCGCTCGACCGGCCCGTACGCGCTGATCACGCAACAGCCGCTCGGCGGCAAGGCGCAGTTCGGCGGCCAGCGGCTCGGCGAGATGGAGGTGTGGGCGCTCGAGGCCTACGGCGCGTCCGCGCTGTTGCAGGAGATGCTGACCCTGAAGTCGGACGACACGCGGGGCCGCATCCAGCTCTACAAGTCGATCCTGAAGGGGGAAGACTTCCCGAAGGCCGGGCTCCCGGAGTCGTTCAAGGTCTTGTTGCGCGAGCTGCGCAGCCTTGGGCTCTACCCGCGAGTCTACGACCGCAACGAGCATGAGATCGACATCACCTAACGAAGAGGGCGAGGAACGAGCCGCCGGGGGCGTCCTGTTTCGCCAGGACGCTGGCCGGCGGCTCTACTTGTTGCTGCGCCACCAGCAGGGCGGCCACTGGGGCTTCCCGAAGGGGCGGATCGAGGCGGGCGAGACGGAGCTCGAGGCGGCGGCGCGCGAGGTGCGCGAGGAGACAGGCATCGCCGACATCGAGTGGGCGTCGGCCGCGCCGTTGACGAGCCGCTATCCGATCGTGCGCGACGGGCGGCGGTTGCAGAAGACGGTCGTGTACTTCGCGGCGCGCGCGCGCGGCGCGCCGGTCTCGTTGTCCGGCGAGCACACCGACGCGCGCTGGGTCACATTCGCCGACGCGCTGCGCGTGCTGACGCACGCGGAGAGTCGGCGCGTCGTGCGCGACGTCGAGGCCGCGCTGGCGGCGGCGCGGCCGGAGGAAGGAGGAGCGATGGGCGAAGAGGTCCTGCGGGCGTTTGTCGAGCGCCGCGAGGCGGGCAACGAGGCCGTTCTCGGCGAGGGAAGCCTCGTCTTGCGGCGCTTCTTCGCGCTCGATCACGACGCGTACCAGGAGGGGGCGCTGTCGGCGAAGGCCAAGGAACTGCAGGGGCTCGTCGCGTCGGCCGTCCTGCGCTGCGACGACTGCGTCTCGTACCATCTCGTCCAGGCACAGGCGTGCGGCGCGACGCGGGCCGAGGTAGTGGAGAGCCTGACCATTGCGCTCGTCGTCGGCGGATCGATCGTGATCCCGCACCTGCGCCGCGCGTTCACGATGATCGATGCGCTCTGGGAGCGCGGGGCTGCGCGCGACGGCGCGTCGGTCACGGGGGGAGAGGCATGAACAAGCTCGCGTTCATCGACGAGGCGCTCGCGGACCTGCGCGAGAAGGGCCTGTACAACACGATCCGCACGATCGAGAGCTCGGTCGGCGGGTGGGTCACGATCGAGGGCCGCCGCGTCCTCAACCTGTGCTCGAACAACTACCTCGGGTTCGCCAACGACCCGCGGCTGTGCGAGGCGGCGAAGCGGGCGATCGACGCCTACGGTGTCGGGCCGGGCGCGGTGCGCTCGATTGCCGGGACCATGACGCTGCACATCGAGCTCGAGACGCGCATCGCGCGGTTCAAGGGCGCCGAGGCGGCGCTGTCCGTGCAGTCCGGCCTCAACACGAACCTGGCGACGATCCCGCTGCTCATGGACAAGGACGACGTCCTGTTCACCGACGAGCTGAACCACGCCTCGATCATCGACGGCGTGCGCTTGACCAAGGCGCAGCGCGAGATCTACCCCCACCGCGACGTCGACGCGCTCGATGCCCTCCTGGACAAGCACCGCGCGGTGGCGAAGAAGCTGATCATCACCGACGGCGTCTTCTCGATGGACGGTGACCTGGCGCCGCTGCCGGCGATCGTCGAGGTCGCCGAGCGGCACGGGGCGATGGTCATGGTCGACGACGCACACGGCGAGGGCGTCCTCGGCCGCCACGGCCGGGGCATCGTGGACCACTTCCACCTGCACGGGCGCGTCGACATTGAGGGCGGGACGATGTCGAAGGCGTTCGGCGTCATGGGCGGTTACGTCGCCGGCAGCGCGAAGCTGGTCGAGTACCTGCGCCAGCGGGCGCGGCCTTTCCTGTTTTCGTCCGCGGCCACGCCGCCGGACGTCGCGGCGTGCATCGCGGCGATCGACATTCTCGAGGCGTCAGACGAGCCGGTGCGGCGGCTGTGGGACAACGCGCGGGTCTTCAAGCAGGCGCTCGGCGACCTCGGCTTCGACCTCGGGGCGAGCGAGACGCCGATCACGCCCGTCATGCTCGGGGAGGCCAAGGTGGCCTGGGACTTCTCCAAGGCGCTGTTCGTCGAGGGCGTGTTTGCGACCGCGATTGCCTTCCCGACGGTGCCGCGCGGCAAGGCGCGGATTCGCGCCATGATGTCGGCGGCGCACAGCGCCGAGGATCTCAAGTTCGCCGTCGACGCCTTCGCCAAGGTCGGCCGACGGCTGGGGGTGATCGCGCGATGATCCGACGACCACTGGTCACGGCCGAGGCGCCGGGGGCGATCGGGCCGTACTCGCAGGGCGTGCGGGCCGGCGGCCTGGTCTACACGTCCGGCCAGCTCCCGCTCACGCCGGGGGGCGAACTCGTCTCCGACGACGTGCAGCGCGCGGCGCGGCAGGCGTTGGAGAACGTGCGCGCGATCCTCGCCGCCGGCGGCGCGACGATGAAAGACGTCGTCAAGGTGACCGTGTACCTCACGGACATGGCCCACTTCGCCGCCGTGAATGAGGTCTACGCGACGTTCTTCAGCCCGCCGTACCCGGCGCGCACGTGCATCGCAGTGGCCGGCCTGCCGCGTGGCGCGCTCCTCGAGATCGAGGCGCACGCGGTCATGCAGTGAACGATGCGTTGCCCCGCGGCGGCTTCTTCGACGCGCACTGCGACGCGCCGATGAAGGTCGTCGACGAGGGAGCGGATTTCGTGCGCGGCAGGGGCCTGCACGTGGGCCTGCCCGGCCTCGAGGAGGCGGGGGTGCGCGCCCAGGTCTTCGCCTCGTGCGCCGTATACCCCGAGACGCCGCCGGACCGCGTCGTCGCACGCGGCGCGGCGATGGTCGACGCGGTCTGGACGATGGCCGAGCAATCAGGCGGCCGGATGCGGGTCGCGACGACGGCCGCGGACCTCTGCCGCGCGCAGGAAGGCGGCCCGATCGCGGCCGTGATCGCGCTCGAGGGCGCCGACCCGCTGGAGGGCCGAGCCGAGGCGCTGCGCGACTACGCGACCCGCGGCGTGCGCTGCGTCGTCTTCGCCTGGAAGGACAACGCGTTCTCAGGCACGGCGTTTGGCGCGAACCGCGGGCTGAGCCGCGAGGGCGAGCGGCTGCTCGGACTCGCCGAAGAGCTGGGCGTGGTCGTCGACGTGTCGCACCTCTCCGATCGCGCCGTGGGCGAGGTCGCTGCGGCGGCGACGCGGCCGTTCATCGCCAGCCACTCCAACGCGCGGAGCCTCTGCCCGCATCCGAGGAACCTGACCGACGCGCAGATCCGCCGACTTGCGGACTGCGGCGGTGTGATGGGCATCACGCTCGCCCCGCATTTCGTCGACCCCGCGACCATGGCCGCGTACCAGGCGCTGCGCGCCGAAGCCGAGGCGCGTGGCGACAGTTCCGCGGTGCGGGCCGACATCGCGGCCCGTCGGCGCCGCCTGCCGCGGCCGCCGCTCGCCCTGGTCGTGCGCCACGTCCTGCACGCGATCCGCGTCGGCGGCGAGGACGCGGTCGGACTGGGCGGCGACCTGGACGGCATCGAGGCGACGCCGGCCGGCCTGGAGACCGTCGCCGACTACCCGCGGCTCGTCGACCTGTTCCGCGACGCCGGGCTGTCGCCGCGGCGGATCGAGAAGGTCTGCTGGGAGAACTTCGCGCGCGTGTTCGCCGAGGTGCTCGGCTAACCGCGTGCGGCCCAGAAGCGGAAGAGCGGCTCGAGCGCGCTCGCGTAGCGCGGCCCGAGGACGCGCGGGTCGGTCGACTCGGGCTCGTTCGCGAGCGTCGCGAACGGGACCTCAACCGCCCCCACGGCAAGTCGGCCGTGCGGCTGCCCGTCGGTGAGAGCCTGCCAATCGTCGGTCCCGTAGGTCCGCTCCATCTCCTCGCGCGGCACGGAGTGGGTCAGGATGCCGCCCCGCCGCGCGGCGTCGTAGCGGGCGAGGTTGCGGCGCCACGACTCCTCGAACGAGACCGAGAGGTAGAGGATGGCGGAACGGGCGAGGAGGTCCGGCGGAACCAGGCGCAGGGCGTCGCGGTAGCCGGAGGGGCCGCCGCGCGCGAACTCGATGATCGTGGTCGCCCCTGGGCGCGCCGGGCGTGCCGCGACGTCGGCACAGAGCCGGTCGATGAGGAACCCCCACAAGGCGTCGTCGGCGACGGCGTAGTTGCCGTCCGCGCGGCGCGAGAGGCGGCGCGGGCGGCCGCAGCGTTCCCAGGCGTCCTCGTCCTCGAAGATGCGCCACAGGATCGGAAAGTCGTCGGCGACGGCGAGCGCGCCGAGATGGTGGGCGCGGGCGCGGTCTTGGCCGCGTTGACGCCGCATGAAGTCGATGAACTCGCTCTTGCCGCTCGCCGGACGGCCGAGAAGGAAGAGGAGGTCGAAGGTCGGCGTGTCAGCCGCGTGGCCCGCCGCGTAGGTGAGGCCGAGCGCCTGCTCGAGGTCGGTGGCCATCGCGCCGGCCGAGCGGTCCGCGTCGACGACAACCATCGGCGTGCGGCGCGCGGTGTGCCACTCGTCAAGCTCGGCGAGAAAGGTGCGCAGGGTGGCGGCGTCGACGGCGTACGCGGGCGTGCC
The DNA here is from genome assembly GCA_041302525.1 of Candidatus Bipolaricaulota bacterium. Taxonomy (GTDB): domain Bacteria; phylum Bipolaricaulota; class Bipolaricaulia; order UBA7950; family UBA9294; genus CAIOGO01. The sequence goes on from JBFYQX010000114.1 coordinate 9,388, forward strand.
GCGCGCCGCCTGGCGGGCAACGGAGGCCTCGATGGGCAGGTCGAGGCGCACGAACAGGTCCGGCCGGGGCGTCTCGCGCTCGAGCTCGGCGTAGCGCTCGAGGAAGCCGCGGTCGCCGAGCGCGCGAGCGTAGGCGGCGTGGACGCCGAGGTGCGACTCCTCGAGGCAAAGGTAGCCGCGGCGGACGATGTCGTCGACGGCCGCGCGGCGACGCGGCAGGGCGGCGGCGAGCGCGCGCGTCAGCCGGTCACGCTCGCGGAACAGGTCGATCCTCTCGTCCTCGACGACCGACTTCACGAGCTCCGGCAGGACGCGCACGGCTTGGGGATAGAAGCGGGCGAGCAGCGCCAGCGCCTCGCTCTTGCCCACGGCCGGCAGGCCCTCGACGACGACGTGACGCAGTGCGGCATCCATGGGGCGATTCTACCGCGGCGGCGCGGCGCGTGGCCGTGATCTCGACACCCGGGCGCACGGCGGTATAATGCAGCACTCAAGGAGCCTACAGAATTGAAAAACCTGATCATCGTGGAGTCGCCGACCAAGGCGCGCACGATCGGCCAGTACCTGGGCGACGGCTACCGCGTCCTGTCGTCGCAGGGGCACGTGCGCGACCTGCCGGCCGACGAGCTTGGCGTGGACATCGAAGACGGCTTCGAGCCGAAGTTCGAGAACGTGGCCAAGAAGGCCAAGCTCTTGACCGAGCTGCGGAAGGCGGCCAAGGACGCCGACCGCATCTTTCTCGCGACGGACCACGACCGCGAAGGCGAGGCGATCGCCTATGACCTGTACACCATCCTGCAGAAGGTGGTGAAGAACGACAAGGCTTTCGCCCGTCCAATCTTCAACGAGATCACCAAGCCGGTCATCCTCGCGGCGCTGAAGAAGCCGGCGGCGATCGACCTCGACCGCGTCGAGGCGCAGCGAACGCGTCGCGTCCTCGATCGCCTGATGGGCTATCTCGTGAGCCCGCTGTTGTCGCGCACGTTGGCCGGCAATCGCTTCGCCGGCCTCTCGGCCGGTCGCGTGCAGTCGGTCGCCCTGCGCTTTCTCTGCGACCGCGAGAAGGAGATCGCGCGCTTCGTCCCCGAGGAGTACTGGGAAGTCGACGCGTGGCTCGAGGACGGCGAGCGGTTCAAGGCGCGGGTCACCAAGCGCGACGGCGAGAAGCTCCTCGTCCGCACGGCGAAAGAGGCCGAGGCCGTGGAGCGCGCCCTGCGCAAGGCGGCGCTTGCCGTCGTGTCCGTCGAGGAGAAGGACCGGCAGCGCCACCCGTCGCCGCCGTTCATCACCAGTTCCCTGCAACAGGCCGCGTCGTCGTTCCTGGGGTTCTCGCCGAAGCGGACGATGGCGATTGCCCAGGAGCTGTATGAAGGGATCGGCCTGCCCGAGGGGTCGGAGGGTCTGATCACGTACATGCGCACCGACTCCGTGCGCCTGTCCGACGAGGCCGTCGCCGCGGCGCGCGAGGCCGTGGGCGCGTTGTACGGCGAGAAGTACCTGTCCCCGACCGTGCGCGCGTTTGAGAACAAGCGCAAGTCGCAGGACGCGCACGAGGCGGTTCGCCCGACCGACGTTGAGCGGACGCCGGAGTCGGTGGCCGACCACCTGACGCCCGAGCAGCTCAAGCTCTACCGCCTAATCTACGGGCGGTTCCTTGCAACCCAGATGGCCAGCGCCGTGTACCGCCAGCGCAGCGTCGCCGTGGGCGCCGGCGCGCTGACCCTCGAGGCATCCGGAAGCGAGCTGTCCTTCGACGGGTTCCTTCGTGCGTTGCCCGAGCGGCGAGAGAAGGAGGCGACGTTCCCGCCGAAACTCAAGGTCGGCGAGAAGCTGACCCTCGGCGAGGTCGAGAAGCTGCAGAAGTTCACCGAGCCGCCGCGCCGCTTCAGCGAGGCCGGCCTCGTGAACGTGCTGGAGAAAGAGGGGATCGGGCGCCCGAGCACGTACGCGTCGATTGTCTCGGTGATTCAGGAGCGCGGCTACGCCGTCAAAGACGGCGCGAGCATCCGGCCGACGCTGCTCGGGCACATGGTCGTCGACTTCCTCGCCCAGTACTTCTCCGAGACCGTCGAGCCGCAGTTCACGGCCCACCTCGAAGAGGACCTGGATCGGATCGAGGAAGGCGAGATGTCGCGGCAGGCGGCGCTCGACGAGTTCTACGGGCCGTTCGCCGCGCGCCTCGACGCGCTGTCGTCGCAGATCGAGGCGGCCGAGGAGCGGCCGTTCCGCGTCCCGACGGACGTCGCCTGCCCGGAGTGCGGCGGGCCGATGGAGTTACGCTACTGGAAGGGCAGCCACTTCCTCGGTTGCTCGAACTACCCCACGTGTCGCAAGACCGTGAGCCTGCCGCCCGATCTCGACGTCGTCTACGGCTCGGATCGGGTCGAGGTGAAGGCGGCGCTCGACAAGGCCGCGCAGTCGGCCGCGACGATGCAGGACTGCCCGAAGTGCGGCAAGGCGATGGAGCTGCGCTCCGGTCGCTACGGGCGCTACTACAAGTGCATGGACGCCGCGTGCGGGGCGACGGCGTCGGTCTCGACGGGCGTAGGCTGCCCGGAGTGCGGCGAGGGGACGTTGGTCGAGAAGTACGCGGCCAAGCGCCGGCGCACGTTCTACAGCTGCGACCGATACCCCAAGTGCCGCTTCGCCACGAGCGATCGGCCGATCAAGGCCTGCCCGTCGTGCGGGACTGGCGTCCTCGTCGAGAAGGCCGGCGAGCTGCGCTGCACGACCAAGGAATGCGCCTACCGGGAGGACCCGGCAGGCGCGTCATCGACAGACGACGAGGCGTAGCCGCGCGTCAGGCCGCTTCGGACAGGAGCTTGAACCACTCCAGACGCTGTTTCAGGTCAGAATCCTGAAGCTTGGCGAGCGCCTCCTTCTGGATCTGGCGCACGCGCTCGCGGCTGATGCCGAACTCAATCCCGACCTCGTCGAGCGTTTTCGGCTGGTAGTCGTTCAGGCCGTAGCGCAGCTCGAGAATCCGCTTCTCGCGATCCGTCAGGCGTTCGTCGAGGGCTCGCTCCAGCTCCTCGACGAGGAGGTGCTCGAACGTCTCGCGCTCCGGCGAGTCGACCGTGGCGTCCTCGATGAAATCGCCGAGGACCGAGCCGTCGTCGTCGTAGCCGATCGGCATGTCGAGCGACGTCATGCTCTGCGCCGTCTTCTTCGCCTTGATGATGTTCTCAACCGTCGTCTCGAGCTCATGCGCGAGGTTCTCGGGCGTCGGCAGCTCGCCGTTCTCCTTCAAAAAGCTGCGTTCGACCTGATAGATCTTGCGAATGAGCTCGTTGATGTGGGTGGGGACGCGAATCGTCCGCGACCGGTTGGTGATCGCGCGCAGGATCGCCTGGCGGATCCACCACGTCGCGTACGTCGAGAACTTGTAGCCCTTCGTGTAGTCGAACTTCTCGATCGCCTTCATCAGCCCGAGGTTGCCCTCCTGGATGAGATCGAGGAAAGGCAGTCCGCAGCCGCGGTACTTCTTGGCGATCGACACGACGAGGCGCAGGTTCGCCTCGGCCAGCTCTTCCTTGGCGCGCTGGTCGCCGGCCTCGATGCGCTTGGCGAGCCGGACTTCGTCGGCGCGCGTGAGGAGCGGGACTCGGCTGATCTCTCCGAAATACGTGCGAATGGGGTTATCTGCTCGCGACGGCCTGTCGTCGACGTCGATCATCTCATAGTCGTCGTCTGCCGACGCGCTGAGATTCCTCGACAAACTTACCGTGGCCCTCGGTTCTTTCATTTCTCCTCCTGGCCCAGCGGGCCAAGTGGGTTGGTTCTCAAACAGAATCGGATGGCCGAACGGCCCTCCGATCGGTCTTCTGATCTCCGTCTTCCGTGATGGGCGATGCGCCCGTTCCATTCCTTGTTGTGCCGAACCGATTATACCTCCGACGAGCGAGCCTGTGAAGAGACGCGGGTGACCGGCTTCGGCGCGCTCGGCGGGCTGACGGCGTCCGGTGCCTACGGCGCAGTCTGCGGCACGACAATCGTCCCAACCGCCGGATCGGACGTGAGGCCGCGCGCGTCCGACACCACCAGTGTTGCCGTGTACGTGCCGGCTACCGGGCAGCGGACGTGCAGCACGGGGGTCTCGCGCACGGCCGAGTAGTCGGTCGGCTCGATGAGGGCGAGATCGTCGCTAAAGGCCCACATGAAGCGGGTGATGTCGTCGCCGTCGGGATCTGTCGCCACCGACGCGTCGAGCACGACGCGCATCGGGTCTCCGGCGACTTGGTTGTAGTGAACGACGAACGCTGCCGTGGGCGGCCGGTTGGGAAACAGGAAGCAGCCGGCGAGGCCGACGCAGACGGCCGCCACGACGATGAGACCAAGGACCTTCTGCCTGGACATGGACGCCCTCCTTCGCACCTTCCACCATAGCGGAGAGGGCCGCCGAGGGGAAGTCTACGCCCCGGCCTCGGCGCGCGTGAGGCAGCGGGCGACCAGGTCGGCGATGACGTCGCGGCGGTACGCGCCCGTGGCGCGGATATCGTCGATCGGGCGCACCGCGGCGGCGGCCGCTGCGGCGGCGGCCGCGATCTGCGCCGCGTCGAGCGGGCGCCCCATCAGGAGGGCCTCTACCGCGGTGAGTCGGATGGCGGTGGGGGCCACCGAGCCGACGGCCAGGCGAACGCCGACGACGGCGGCCCGCTCGAGCGTGACGAGTCCGGCGAGACTGGCGATGGCGATCGTCATCGCCCGGCGACGCCCGACCTTGTGGAAGAACGGCCGCCCGCCCGACGGGGGCGGCGGGAGTTCGATCGCCTGCACGTACTCGCCCGGCTCGAGGACCGTGCGCCCGGGGCCGCGCAGGAACTGGTCGAGCGCCAAGACCCGGCCTCCGCGCGCCGAGGCCAGCCGGACGCGCGCGTCGTGGGCGAGAAGGGCGACGGCGCTGTCCGCGGCGGGCGAGGCGTTGACCAGGTTCCCGCCGAGGGTCGCCCGCGCGCGGATCTGTACGGATCCAAGCGCGCCGAGGGTCGCCGCAAGGAGTGGGTAGTCGCGGACGAGGGTCGCGTCGTCGAGCAGGTCGGCGATGGGGGTGGCTGCGCCGAGGACGGCGCCGCCGGGCGTGCGGGTGATGCCGCGGAGCGACGCCACCCGCGAGATGTCCACGAGGCACCGCGGCGCGGCGACGCCGGCCCGCATCTTGACGAGCAGGTCCGTCCCGCCGGCCAGAAGGGCCGCGCCGTCCTGGCCAAGAGCCTCGACAAGGTCGGCTTCGTCGCTCACGCGCACGTAGTCCATGAGGCCTCCTCTCGGCATGCCGCCAGGTCCTCGGGACGATCGAGGTCGCGCACGCAGCCGGGGTCGTCGACGTCGATCCGCGCGAGGCATTCGCTGTGGCGCGCGAGGTAGTCGCGCGCCCCCGCGTCGCCGGCGAGTTCGGCGCAGAGCGCGGCGAAGGTCTCGCGGCCGAGGTACACGGGGAAGCCGCGGGCGCCGGCGTACTGAGGCGCGGCCAGGCGCGTGCCCGGGCGAAGCGCGGCCACGACCGAGACGACGGTCTCTGCACGCACGAACGGCATGTCGGCGTGGAAGACGAGCGCGCCGGACGCGTCGGCCGGCACGGCCGCGAGGCCGAGGGCGAGCGACGAGGACAGGCCGCGCTCGGGCGCAGGGTTGACGACGACGCGGCGCTCGGAGAGGTCGACGTGCGCCTCGATCTCTGCGGCGTCACGGCCGAGCACGACGACGACCGGCGCGACGCCCGCGGCGTCGATCGTCTTCAACACCCGGACAAGCGCCGGGAGGCCGTCGATGTCGAGGAGCGCCTTCGTCGCGCGCATCCGCGTCCCCAGGCCGGCGGCAAGGACGAGCGCGGCCGGGTTCACGCGTCCTCCCGCATCTGCTCGGCGGCGCGGTGCACGGCGGCGAGGATCTTGGCGTAGCCCGTACAGCGACAGAGGTTGCCCTCGAGCGCGGTCAGGATCTCGTCGTCGGACGGGGCCGGATGATCGCGCAGGAGCGCGACGGTCGCCATCACGAACCCCGGCGTGCAGAAGCCACACTGGACAGCGCCGACGTCGACGAACGCCTGCTGGACCGGATGCAGGCGGGGGCCGCGGGCCAGGCCCTCGACGGTCACGATGTCGGCGCCGTCGGCCTGGGCGGCGAGGACGAGGCAGGCGTTCACCGGCCGGCCGTCGAGGAGGACCGTGCAGGCGCCGCACTCCCCCTCGCCACAACCCTCCTTTGTCCCCGTGAGCGCGAGCTCCTCGCGCAACACGTCGAGGAGCCGGCGGGTGGGCTCGACGTCGACCTGGACCGTGCGACCGTTGACGCGAAACTGGACGTTCATAGGTGTTGGCGGATCTCCTCGAGGCGGGGTGCGATGCGCACAGGGGCGCCGGCGCGCTCGCGCGCGGAAGCGACGTCTTTCAGGCCATGCCCGGAGATGACGACGGCCGCGGACTGCCCGGCGAGCGCCCCGTCGCGGGCGAGTCTCAGCAGGCCGGCGTACGACGCCGCGCCGGCGGGCTCGGCGAACACGCCGGTCGCGCGGGCGAGGGTCAGGATGGCGTCGAGGATCTCGTCGTCGGTCACCGTGACGAACGTCCCGCCGTTCCGTGCGACGTAGGTGACAGCCTTGACGACGTCGCGCGGCTTGCCGACGCAGATGCTGTCGGCGACGGTCTCTGCCGCAGCGTCCTCGAACGCGACGGGTCCGCCGCGGTAGCGCGCGAACGCCGCGGCGATCGGGGACGCGCCCTCGGCCTGGACGCCGATCACGCGCGGCACGCGCTCGATCAGCCCCAGGCGCGCGAACTCCTCGAAGCCCTTGCACAGCCCGCTGACGACCGAGCCGTCGCCGACGCCGACGAACACGACGTCGGGCGGCGACCAGTCGAGCTGTTCGGCAATCTCGAACGCACCGGTCTTCTTGCCCTCAACGAGGTACGGGTTCATCGCCGCTGACCGGTTGTACCAGCCGAACGCCTCCGCCGCCTCGGCGGCCAGGTCGTAGGCCTCGTCGTACGAGCCGCGCACCGAGAAGACCTTGGCCCCGTAGACGAGAAGCTGGGCGACCTTGGCCTCGGGCGCCCGCTCTGGCACGAAAATGACGGCCGGCAGGCCGGCCGCCGCGGCGAAGCCGGAGAGGGACGAGGCGGCGTTGCCCGTCGAGGCGCAGGTGACGATGGATCGGCCCTTCTCTTGCGCCTTGATCACGACGAGCGAGCTGGCGCGGTCCTTGTAGGAGGCGGTCGGGTTCTGGCCGTCGTCCTTCACATGCAGGGCGCGGAGCCCCAGCGCGGCGGCGAGTTTTGGGAACGAGTACAGGGGCGTCCAGCCGACGCGGAGCGGTTGGACGTAGCGCAGGTCGTCGATCGGTAACAGGGCCTCGTAGCGCCACATTGAGAGCCGGCCGGTCGCCGCGAACGTGTCGCGACGGAGGGTCTGGCGCAGCGCGGCCTCGTCGTAGAGGACTTCAAGCGTGCCACGGCGCGGGCCGCAGATCGGGCACGTGTAGTCGATCTGGTCTGGGTCGTACTCCGCGCCGCACGTGATGCATCGCAGCGCCTTGATCTTGTTGCTCACCGTGCGTCTCCTTTCTCGCGCTCGATCAGCGTCCACACCGCGCTGGAACGCAGCCCGCGGAACACGATCGCGGCTTCGATCGCGTGGGCCGCAGAGACCACGCGTGCGTCGGACGCAACCGCGCGCGCCTCGCGGACCTCGAACTGCGGGGACACAACGACCTCGATCGCCGCGTCCAGATAGCGTAGGTCCTGGCCGTCCGGCGTCAGCGACCAGAGGCCGCCCTGCGCGTCTCTGCCCCGCAGGGCGCCGCCGACGAAGGCGAGTGCCGGCCCGGGGTCGGCGGCGAACGCGGCCGCGTCGAGGAACAGGCGCGGCTTGTCGGCGAACGGTCGTCCGTCGTGCGTGCAGAACGTCGCGCAGTTTCCACACTCGTTGCACAGGTCGACGATGTGAACGATCTGCCGCTCCTGTCGGAAGCGGACGATCTCCGGCGCGAGGGCTGCGGCGCGCGTTGGGTCGAGGCGCGGCGCCTCGCGCTCGACGGGCTGGATGCAGAAGCTCGCGTTGGCGCGGTTCGGGCAGACCTCGATGCAGCGATCGCAGACGAGCTGGCACTGCAGGCACCGTGCGGCCTCGGCGCGGGCCGCGTCGTCGTCCAGGACGGCCGTGACGAGATCGAAACCGTCGCGCGCGGCGAGGGGCCGGCGGGCCGGCACGTGGACGAGATCGGAA
>JBFYQX010000030.1:0-22521 GCA_041302525.1 Candidatus Bipolaricaulota bacterium
AAGGGCGCGAGTAAGATTCGCACGTCGGAGAGGTAGTCAAGCGGTCAAAGACAACGGTTTGCTAAACCGTCGAGGGGTTAACGCTCCTCCGCGGGTTCAAATCCCGCCCTCTCCGCCAAGGAGATCGGAAGCTCCGCAGCCGGAGAAGAGCGGAGTCCCGCAGAACAGGAGCACGAGTTCTGCAGCGGCACAAGCCGGCGGAACTCGCACGCTACTCTGCAGCCGCGACGGCAGCAGAGTAGCCGCGCGCCCGTAGCTCAGTGGATTAGAGCGTTGGCCTCCGGCGCCAAAGGTCACAGGTTCAAATCCTGTCGGGCGTACCAGACGGGACGACTTCCGAAGTCAATGCCCGGTCCGGAAGTAGTCCACCAAGGCGTACAGCACAAGAGGGACACCCTTCGCGGGTGCCCTCTCCCGTTTCGCCGACGAAGGACCGGAGCTCCGTGACCATGCCACCGTGTGGAGTCACCACGCCGGCCTGCGATCCAGCGCGCAACCCGGTCGTCCGGCTCGGACGCAGAGCAGGGGAAGACCCCGTTGGACTGGCTTCCTGTCGCCATCGCCTCGGACGCAAGGTTCTCACGCCCGCACGGCGAGCCAGGGCTAGACGCGTGTCCTGGCATTCCCGCCGTCGGCTGGCGGTCGAACATCCACTCCTTGCGCTACACCTGTCGGTCGTGTATTCTTCGCGCGTTGTTGGTAGTCTGCAGTCGTCTCGCGCTGGTGAACAGAACTATCTGAATCCCATCGAGAACGTCCTGTCAGTACAAGATCCCCAACATGCAGGAGGCACCAAGAAATGGCAGATCGTCAGGTCGGTACAGTGAAGTGGTTCAACGAGACAAAGGGGTTCGGCTTCATTCAGCGCGAGCAGGGTGAGGACGTCTTCGTCCACTACAGCTCGATCCGCGGCGAGGGCTTCAAGACGTTGAGCGAGGGGCAGAAGGTGGAGTTCACCCTCGGCCAGGGCCAGAAGGGTCCCCAGGCAAACGACGTCGTCGCTGTCTGAGCTTCGGCGCATCGGAACGTAATGAGAGGCAGCGCTCTCGGGCGCTGCCTCTCTTTTCTTCTCGGAGCCTGAGAGGCTCGCGGTCACTTCTTCGATTCTTCGCGCTGCACGTATTGAAGGATCGCTTCGACAACCAGGTAATTGACGGACCGATCGCGCTGCTTGCCGAGCTTCATCAAGCGCTCGACGGGCTTCTCGGTCGTCTTCTTCTGCGGAATGTAGATCGAGAGCTTCTCAAGGCTCTTCTCCTTGACCATGTCCCCTCCTCTGTTCGCGAGTGCGCGACAGCGTTCCGTGCGGTCTCTCCTGTTCACGCTTGTGCGGATCTTATCCGCCAGGACCTCCCGCTCTCCAGGCGGGGCCCGACGGTGAAACTGCACCGGGCTCTCGGTGTATGATGGGTGGCTCTTGGAGGTGAGTCGCGTGATGAAGAGATCAGTGGTGCTGGCGTCTGTGCTCGTTCTTCTGGTGGCATCGCTCGCGGCAACGGCGTCGACGAGTTCGTTGTTCGGCACGCGGTTCAAAGTGGGTACGGAGATTCAGTTCCGCGTGGAGGATCAGAGCACGTGGTGGTGGAACTGCTGCTGCCCGTGTACGCCGTCCGACATCCTGGGATGGCGCATCGCCACGGCGACGGGCCAGATTGTCTTCAACATGCTCTACGAGGTTGCCGCACCGGCCTCCTCGTGGCTTGGCTCGTGGAACCAAAGGGACGTGAACGGCGTCGCGGCGCCTGTCGGCCAGTACGTGTTGTACGTGGACACGACCGTCGGCACGATGTCGCGCTGCTTCTCGATCTACGACCCCTGCGGCTGCACGACATGCTGGAGCCCGTGCTGGAGTTGTGCGTGTCAAGAGGTGCCGACGCTCACGACGTGTGCTTGCCGGACGAGTCTGGTGTTCGTCGACCCCTGCACGAACGGCTGCTTCTCGATCTTCGGCTTCTTCGGCTGCTGCCAGCCCAGCTGCACGGGTTGCGGTCATCCGTAACGCAGCAGTCGGGTGTCTGTCTCTGACATGGGGGCTTCGGCCCCCTTTTCTTCTTTGGCCACCACGGGTTCCATGGGGATGGAGCTCGTTCTGCTCTCCGGGTCTGGTCTGCTGGCCTGCCCAAAAGGCCTGTTCCTGGCGCTCTTCGCGCGGCCGGGCCAACGCGCTGCACGGCGACGAGTCGCCGCGGGGCACGGCTTTCCAGTATTCTGTCACCCGGCAAAGGTGGCGGACGGATGAACGGCGGCCTTCGGCCTCCGTTCCCCGTGTTCCGCCTCAGGTCCTTGACACGCGAAGGTGGCGGACGGATGAACGGCGGCCTTCGGCCTCCGTTCCCCGGGTTCCGCCTCAGGTCCTTGACACGCGAAGGTGGCGGACGGATGAACGGCGGCCTTCGACCTCCGTTCCCCGTGTTCAGCCTCAGGTCCTTGACACGCGAAGGTGGCGGAATCGGCAGACGCGCTAGCCTTAGGAGCTAGTGCCTTCGGGCGTGCGGGTTCGACTCCCGCCCTTCGCAGTTGCGAGCGCGAATTGGCGCCGGTATAATGAGCGCACTTCGCGCGGGAATAGCTCAGCGGAAGAGCACTGCCTTGCCAAGGCAGGGGTCGCGGGTTCAAATCCCGTTTCCCGCTCAGAAGGATCGCCGGGGAAGTCAGTGCGTGCGCCGGGATGGCGGAACAGGCAGACGCAAGGGACTTAAAATCCTTTGAGGGATTCCTCGTGCGGGTTCGACTCCCGCTCCCGGCAGTAGACACCGCGGGGTGGAGCAATCTGGAAGCTCGTCGGGCTCATAACCCGGAGGTTGCCGGTTCGAATCCGGCCCCCGCAACCAGCGGTACGGCGGCGTAGCTCAACTGGTTTAGAGCGCTCGGCTCATATCCGAGAGGTTCGGGGTTCGAGTCCCTGCGCCGCTAGTCGCAAGGAGTCTGGGGGCGTAGCTCTAATCGGGAGAGCGCTGCGTTCGCATCGCAGAGGCTGGCGGTTCGAATCCGCTCGCCTCCACAGACGCAACGGACGGGAGACGGCTCAGCCGTCTCCCGTTCTCTCTTGTTGGACGGGAACGTGCTCACCAGCTTACGCGAATGCCCAGCGACCACGCGGAGATCCCGTCGGAGTCGAGGACCACGGTCGTCCGGAACGCCAAGTCCTGCAGCACGGCGATCTCAGCGCGAAACTCCGAACGCATCCAGTCAAACAGGGCGTCGCTCTCTCCGAAGAAGGCGAGGGCTACGAACGACATCACGCGGCAGCATGGGTCGCCGCGATACGCGGCAATGCCGACGATCTCCCAGTACTCGGGCAGAGCCTCGCCGGCGTGGCCGCAAACTCCTGGCGACCCAACTTCGTCAATCCAGATTGCGTCCCACAGGTTCAGGCAGTCCGCGCGGTAGAGGCTGAAGTTCGCCGTGTCGAACAACGACAACGATCGGAACGCAAAACCTGGGCTCTCGAAGAACAGGTCGAGACCGTAGATGGAGAAGCCCTCGATCAAACCCATAGGGCCAGGGGTGATGAGGTCGATGAGAACCCGACCATAGCAGGTCCGGTTGCCGAGGCCCATCTTGGGCTCGAGGCTCAGCGACTTGCTCTGTATCTCGAAGTGCAGCAGGACGTCGAGGTTGATCGGGACTGGTCCGATGGACCAGATCTCAGTCCTGAACTCCTGAAACTCGAACCCCGCTGGCGAGAACTCGGTGGTGGCCAGCAAGCTGACGTCGTAGCCAAGGTGCGCAGCAAAGGTAACGCGCGCGCCGGTGAATGTCAGGCTGCCGCTCTGGACCGGAAGCACGAGGTAGTAGCGCTCCTCGGGCGCCGGAGCCACGCAGCAGGTAACCGTGGGGCAGGTCGAGTAGCTCGGCGTGGGCTCGAACAGAATGCCATCGAGCGTCGCGCCCAGGAAGAGAAGCCCGCGCGCCTCGATGCCCGCGAAGGATGACCCGATCTCGAACACGCTCCCGCGAAGCACGTCCCCAGTGAAGATCGAGCCGAGGTACCCGATGTAGTACGCAAGCCAGATCTGGTCAAAGTCGAACTTGAAGAACCCACTGGCATAGCAGAATGCCCAGGGATCCGGGGCATAGAGCACGTCCGCTTGCAGCGAGAAGAACCCGACGTTCGACGCGCCGGTGAAGCTCTGCCATAGCCAGCCGTCTACGTCGAAGTCCGATCGCGTCGAGAGGGAGAACGGGCCGAGGTTCGCCGCGCAGTCGAGCCGGCTTCGGAAGGCCGTGATGGGAGCGGTCTGCTCGTTCGCCAACGTGAGGTCGGCAGTCCACGCCCCGGTGAACATCTCCGTAGCGCCGGCGCCCAGGCATGCGACGGCCACCAGCACCAGTCCAAGCAGACCGCCAGGTGTTCTGAACTTGCCCCGTCTCTCTGCGCTCACTGGTTGCCCTCCCTCGCCAGGCCTCTTCGGCCCGACCCTGGGCCGGATGAACCCGCAGGTCCAACCCTCCGACGCCTTGATCAGGCTAAACGGACGATCGGTCACGGCGGGACTCGCACGACCCGCGAGGAGGGGAAACCGGTCACCCGGCGAGCCAGCGTCCGTCCCGCGACGCTCGTCGTCGGACCGCTTGGCGACGCGCCCTCGCGCCGCTAGACTCTGTCGCTATGAGACGTTTCCTCGTTCTGGCGCACAAGGTGCCCGTCTCGGGCGAGTTCTCGCTCAACGACCTCCCAGGGACGGGGGGGCGCGTGGATGTCCTGTGCCGCGCGGTCGGAGCCGCGCTGTTCGTCTCGCACGGGATCCGCGAGGACACGGAGCTGACTCTCCTGGTCCAGAATTCCGTTCAGATCCGGATTGACGGTGCACGCGTGCGACGACTCAACCCCGACGAACGCTCGACCGCCGCAATCCTGCAGTTGGCGCTGCGCGGCGCGGCACCGGATGGGGTGGAGACAACTCCCGGAGTGCATGCCGCGCAAGCGACGCTCCCCCAGGCGCTAGACCGTCTCTACCAGCTCGGCGCGCACCCGATCGTGCTCCACGAGCACGGGCGCTCGATCGACGCGTTCTCTGTCCCCGAGTCTCCGGTCTTCATCCTCTCGGACCACGAGGAGTTCACGGAGGAAGACGAGGCGGCGCTCGCGGACCTGCCGCGCATCTCGCTCGGACCGAACACGCTGCACACCAGCCAGTGCATCACCATCGTCCACTACCTCCTTGATCGTGATGAGGGCGACGTCTCGGCGGACCTCGTCCTGTGCCACAAAGTGTGGGGCGAGCCGAAGGCCCGGCTCATTGCCGGGCTGCTGGAGGACTTCGGCATCCCGTCGAACCTGATGAGCCACGCGGTGCCGTCGCTCTACCCCGGCATGCTCGATGGGCTCGGCGAGGTGCGCATTATGGTGCGCCCACGCGATCTTGAGCGGGCCCGCGCGATCATCGGCGACTACTTCGAGCCGCCGTTCGACGAGTAGGGGCGCGGTGACTGCGCCGCGCACGGATCCCGTGCCATGTCTTGGGCTGCGCGACGCGTGGGCGTTTGAGCGGGCCCGCATGGTCGAGCGGGACCTGCGCCAGAGAGGGATCCGCGACGTGCGCGTGCTCGCTGCCCTCGGTGCCGTCCCGCGGCACCGCTTTGTGGCGCCAGACCTGGAACGCCTGGCCTACGCCGATTGCCCTCTGCCGACTCGCGACGGGCAGACGGTCTCGCAGCCGTACATCGTGGCCCGCATGACCGAGGCGCTCGACGTCCGGCCCGGTGCCCGCGTGCTGGAACTCGGCACCGGCTCCGGCTACCAGACAGCGATTCTTGCCCATCTGGGAGCCGAGATCTGGTCCATCGAGTCCTCTCCGGCGCTCTGGCGCGAGGCCCGTGCGCGCCTGTGCGAGCTAGGCTACGCGGCGCGCGTCGTCTGCGGCGACGGCACGCTGGGCTGGCCGGCCGCGGCGCCGTTCGATCGCTTGCTCGCGACGGGCAGTCTCCCACAGCTGGCCCCGCCGCTCCTCGCCCAGCTCCGTCCGGGCGGGCTGTTTGTCGGCCCACTGGGCAGACTGCGCCGCCAGCGCCTTGTGCGGGTCACGGTTGATCCCTCGGGCGTGCGCGAGGAGACTCTCGCTGCGTGCGCCTTCGTGCCGCTCGTCGGCGCGGGCGGCTGGCGCTCGACAACAGAGCAGGAGACGTGACCTTCATGCGCCTTATCGATCTGCGAAGCGACACCGTGACCCAACCGGCGGCCGCCATGCGCGAGGCGATGGCCACGGCCGTCGTCGGCGACGATGTCTACGAGGAGGATCCAACGGTCCGCGCACTCGAGGAGCGCGTGGCGGAGCTCCTCGGCCAAGAGAGCGGGCTGTTCGTGGCCAGCGGGACGATGGGTAACCTCGTGGCCCTCCTGACGCACGCCGGCCGCGGCGATGAGGTCATCCTCGGCCGCCAGGCCCACACGTTCCTGTACGAGGTCGGCGGCAGCGCTGGACTCGGTGGCATCCACGCCGCGGCGCTGGACAACGAGGCCGACGGCTCGATGCGCTTGGAGGCGATCGCCGCGGCCGTGCGGAACCCTGCCGACGTCCACGCGCCCCGCACGCGCGTCATCACCTTGGAGAACACCCACAACCGCTGTGGCGGCGTTGTGCTCGACCCAGCCTACACGGACGCCGTCGCTCGGTTCGCGCACGACCACGACATCGTCGTGCACCTGGACGGCGCGCGTCTGTTCAACGCCGCGCGGGCTCTGCGGATGCCTCCACAACGGTGGAGCGAGGCCTTCGACTCGGTGATGGTCTGCCTCTCCAAGGGTCTCGGCGCCCCCGTGGGTTCGGTCTTGTGCGGCCATCGAGTGTTCGTCCGGGCCGCCCGCAAGGTGCGGAAGATGCTGGGCGGTGGCATGCGCCAGGCCGGGATTCTCGCCGCAGCCGGCCTCCACGCCCTCGACCACCACGTGGAACGACTCGACGACGATCACGCCAACGCCCGGCGTCTGGCGGAGGGCATCGCACAGATCGACGGGCTCTCAACGCCGCAGGCGCGACCGTGCCCGACGGCGTGGACGAACCTCGTCTACTTGGCGGTCGAGGCCGACGCGGTTCGCAACGGCGCGCCGGACGCTCGCCTGCTGTCGAGCCGCCTGCGCGAGCGCGGCGTGCTGGCGTCCCCGATCGGCCAGTCCGGGCGCGAACTGCGTATGGTCACGCACCTTGACGTCTCGGCCGCCGACGTCGCGACGGCCCTGGACGCCCTCCGGTCCGCTGTCGAGGGGACGTAGGTCCAGTTCCTCCCAGAACGACGTCGCCTGACGAGGGTTCCTTTTCCGCGGCCGTGCCCGGCGGCCGGTCCTACGCTCTTGGCAACCGGGTGACGCGAGCGGCTCTGTCTTGGAGCGGCCCTGTCCCCGGCGTACCAAGGGGGACCGATGAAGGGGCTAGCGTCTGTACTGGGCATTCTCCTTGTGGTCGGACTGGCGGTCGGCGCGCCTGCCGCGGCGCGGGACGCCGCGCGCCTCGATGTCGGGATCGGCGTGGGGCCGACCACGGTCGCGCTCGACGACATCAACACGGCGATTGTGCTGTTCAACACGCTCATCGAGCACCTGAATGAGACCCTGGCCGTCGTTCCCGGCGTGACGGGAAGCGTCGCCCTGCTTGACCCGCTGTACAGCGGAATGAGTGTTCGCGCGTCGGAGCGCTACTGGGTCGCGGACTGGTTCGCACTCACGGGCAGCTTCGAGTACGGGCGCACCGAGACGTCGACGCGCGGCCAGTATCACGGCGCGGAGACGTCGACGATCGACATCTCGGCTGTGCACGCCCACTGGAGCGTGCTCGCCGGCGCCCACATCCGCTTCCTCGATGTCGGCCTGCGACTCGCCGCCGAGGCTGCGCTCGGCTACTTCCACTCGACGTTCGACCACGCGGTGACGTTCGAGGTGCCGAGCGAGTACCCGGACACCATCGCCGGAATCCCGGAGGAGGGCGAAGACCGCCACTCCGGCAGCGCGTTGGGATTGGGCGCGGGGCTCTGTCTCTCGTACCCGCTGTTCGAGGGGGTCTCGGTGGAGGCTCGAATTGGCTACCGCTGGGCCAACGTGCCCACGCTCCGCAACGCGACGGCCACACCTCTCGACTTCGACAGCAACGGCACGACAGAGTCCGCCGACCTGCGCGGCCTGTCGCTGCAGATCGGCTTGTCTCTCGCGCTGGACCTCTCCCTCGGCGGGGAGAAAGGAGAAAACCCATGACGACTCGACGACTCTGTCCGTTGGCGGGGACCGCGCTGCTCCTTGCCGTGGCACTCGGCGGCTGTCTCCAGTTCGAGCCTACGGCGCCGCAGGCTCTGTTCACGGCGTCCCCGGCCGAACACCTGATCCCGTTCACCGCGAGTTTCGACGCCACGCTGTCGCAACGCGCGCCGAACGAGATCCTCAAGTACATGTGGGCCTTCGGCGACGGGAGCACGGGCAGCGGACCTCTCGTGGATCATGAGTATGCGCAGGACGGCGTCTATGAGGTCGTGCTCACGGTCTACGACGCGCGAGGAACTTCGAGCTCCGCGTCGCTCTCGGTCAAGGCGCTCAACCCCCTGCCGAACGCGACGTTCTCCTACTCGCCGAAGAGCATGATGGACGGCGAGTACATCATCGGCGCGAGCGAGTGGATCACGTTCGACGGCTCCGCGTCCACGGACGACGGAGAGGTCGCAGGGTACACGTGGAACTTCGGCGACGGTCAGTACGCAGAAGGAGCCGTGGTTCGCCACCGCTACCTCTACCCCGGAACCTACAACGTGGCGCTCGTCGTCAAGGACAACGACGGCGGCGAGTCGACCCACGTGAAGCAGATCAGGATCGTCGGCGGTCCACCGTGCAACGCCGACATCGACGGAGGAGGGACCTGCCCATGAAGCGCGTCGCGCTGGCGTTCGCGCTGTTCGGTGCTCTCGCCGCGCTCCTCTCGGGGTGCGCGCTCGACGACCTCTTGAACAGCATGGTCAACAAGGAGCCGCGCGCGGTGATTGACGCCCAGCCCACCCAGGGTCCAGCACCGCTCACCGTACGCCTGGATGCCCATTACTCGCACGACGACGATGGCGCCCTGCTCGAAACGCGCTGGGATCTCGGGGACCCAGCCGCGACGGGGAGCCGACTGGAGAGCGCGCTGTCGCACCAGTATCAGGTCCCCGGCACCTACCTGGTGAAGCTCACGGTCACCGACAACGAGGGGGCCATGAACAGCCAGCAGCTGGCGATCGTCGTGACCAACCCGCCGCCGGTGGCCAACGCCGCCGCGAGCGACCTGACCCCGCACCCGGGCGACGAGGTCCAGTTCGACGCGTCCGGATCAAGCGATCCTTACGGGAAGATCGTCGGCTACCACTGGGCGTTCGGCGACGGGGAGACCGCCGACGGCGCCAAGCCTAAGCACGTCTACAAGGCGGGCGGCACCTACCCCGTCACCTTGACGGTCACCGACGATGGGGGCCTCACGGCCACCGCGACGCTCGAGGTCCGCGTCCAACCCGGCTCGAGCAACTGCGGCGGCGATACGTGCGGAGGCAACGACACCAAGCCCCTTGCGGTGATCACGATCCCCTACGGGTACACGTCCTGCTCCGGCGGGACGGTTCGGGTTCCGCTGACCTTCGACGGCACGGCCTCGCGGGCTGTGACCGGCAAGATCGAGATCTACCACTGGGACTTCGGCGACGGCGCGACCGCCAGCGGCTCCAGCGTCACCCACGCCTACGAGCAGCCGTGGCGCTACACGGTCACGCTCACGGTGACCGACTCGAGCGGCGCAGTCGGCGTCGCCCAAGGCGTCTGCTCGATCGGAGCCGCCAGCTGCACTGGCTCCACGGGAAGCTGCACGGGGTTGTAGAGCGACCGCAGGGCCGGGCCGGCCGATATGAAAGAAGGACCCGGCCCTGCAGCTCTCCGGGGCAGGGCAGGCGCCGCGGCCGGCTCTTGAGCCCCCGTCGTGCTCTAGCGGGCCAATACGGGCGCGAGGAACTGCCCCGTGTACGACGCCGACACGCGCGCGACGTCCTCCGGCGTGCCGACCGCCACAACGTCGCCCCCACCGTCCCCGCCCTCGGGCCCCAGGTCGACAATCCAGTCGGCGGTCTTGATCACGTCCAGGTTGTGCTCGATGACCACGACCGTGTTGCCCGAGTCCACAAGGCGGTGCAGGACCTCCAGCAGGCGACGCACATCGGCCGCATGGAGGCCCGTCGTCGGCTCGTCCAGAATGTACAGCGTGCGTCCGGTCGACCGGCGCGACAGCTCCTTGGCCAGCTTGATGCGTTGCGCCTCTCCGCCCGAGAGCTCGGTCGCCGGCTGTCCCAGCGTGATGTACGACAGCCCGACGTCGTGGAGGGTCTGCAGGCGGCTCTCGATCGCCGGGATGTTCTCAAAGAAGCCAAGGGCCTCCTCCACGGACAGCGCCAGCACGTCGGCGATGGACTTGCCCTTGAACCTGACCTGCAGCGTCTCGCGGTTGTAGCGCGTGCCTTTGCAGACGTCGCAGGGAACGTAGACGTCGGGCAGGAAGTGCATCTCGATTCTCTCTTGCCCCTGCCCTTGGCATGACTCGCAGCGGCCGCCCTTCGTGTTGAAGCTGAAGCGGCCGGCCGAGTACCCGCGCATCCGCGCGTCGGGCGACTTGGCGAACAACGTCCGGATGTCGTCGAACAGCTTGGTGTACGTCGCCGGGTTCGAACGCGGGGTCCGGCCGATCGGCGACTGATCGATCTCGATCACCTTGTCGACGTGCTCGGCGCCCACGATCTCGTCGTGCGGGCCGGGCCGCCGCGTCGCGAGGCGCAGCTTGTGGGCCACGCCGCGGTACAGGACGTCTTCGACGAGCGTGCTCTTCCCAGAGCCCGAGACGCCGGTCACGCAGACAAACCGCCCGAGCGGGAACTCGACGTCGATCCCGCGCAGGTTGTGGGCCCGCGCTCCCGTGACCTTCAGGCTTTTCCCGTTCCCGTGCCGCCGCCGCTCGGGGACTGCGATCTTGAGCCGCCCGGACAAGTACTGGCCGGTCAGCGAGGCCTCGCACGCCGCCACCTCGTCCGGCGTGCCGCATGCCACCACCTCGCCGCCGTGCGCGCCGGCACCGGGGCCGAGGTCGAGGATGTAGTCACTCTCTCGCATCGTCTCCTCGTCGTGCTCGACGACGAGCACCGTGTTCCCGAGATCGCGCAATCCCTTGAGCGTGGCAAGCAGCCGGCGGTTGTCGCGCTGGTGGAGCCCGATCGACGGTTCGTCCAACACATACAGCACGCCGGTCAACTGGCTGCCGACCTGGGTCGCCAAGCGAATGCGCTGCGCCTCGCCGCCGGCCAGCGTGCCGGCCTGCCGATCGAGGGTGAGATAGTCGAGCCCGACCGACACCATGAACCCCAGACGAGCGCGGATCTCCTTGAGGATCTGCTCGGAGATCCTCCCTTCGCGCGCCGAGAGCAACAGCGTCTCGAAGAACGTCAGCGCCGCCCGCACGGACAGCGACGTGACCTGATGGATGCTCAGGCCGTTCACCGTCACCGCCAAGACCTCAGGCTTGAGGCGAGCTCCGCCGCACGTTGGGCACGGCAGCGTCGCGAAGAACGGCTCCATCTGCGCCCGCCACGTCTCGGACGTCGTCTCGCGGTACCAGCGCTCAAGCGTCGGCACAATCCCGCGGAACGGCCGTTTGACCTCACGCGTCGTCCCCGCGGTCGACGTGTACTCGAAGCGGATCGGCTTCCCCGCAGTCCCGTAGAGGACCATGTCGAGCGCCTTCTTCGGCAGCTTGCCGAGTGGCGTCATGGGATCGATGCCAAGCGCGCTGGCGAGGCCCGTCATCTGCCCTTCGTACCAACGGCTCTTCGTCTCGGCAAACGGCAGCAGCCCTCCGTCGAGGAGCCCGCGCTCGCGGTCGATGAGCGACTCGGCGTCCACCTCTTTGCGCTGGCCCAAGCCGCTGCACTCCGGGCACGCGCCGTACGGGTTGTTGAACGAGAACATCCGCGGCGACAACTCCTCGTAGCTGACGCCACAGCGAACGCACGCATAGTGCTCGCTGCACAGCTGCTCGGTCCCATCGTCGAGGACCAGGTTGACCAGCCCGCCGCCGTGCTTGAGCGCCGTTTCAATCGAGTCGGCGATGCGGCTTCGCTTCTTCGCCTCAACCTCGACCCGGTCGACCACGATCTCGATCGTGTGCTTCTGCGTCTTCGCGAGCTCAATGTCCTCGTACAGCGTGCGCGTCACGCCATCGATGCGAACGCGCGTGAACCCCTCGTGGCGGATCTCTTCGAACGTCTTCTTGTACTCGCCCTTGCGGCCGCGCACGACGGGCGCCAGGATCTGCACCTTCATCCCTTCGCGCAGGGCCATCACCCCGTCGATGATCTGCTCGGCCGTCTGCTGCGAGATCGGGTCGCCGCACTGCGGGCAGTGGGGGTGGCCGATCCTCGCGTAGAGCAGGCGCAAGTAGTCGTAGATCTCGGTCACCGTGCCGACCGTGGAGCGGGGGTTGTGGCTTCGGGTCTTCTGATCGATCGAGATGGCCGGCGAGAG
Source organism: Candidatus Bipolaricaulota bacterium (assembly GCA_041302525.1). Taxonomy (GTDB): domain Bacteria; phylum Bipolaricaulota; class Bipolaricaulia; order UBA7950; family UBA9294; genus CAIOGO01. Next base: position 12,506 of record JBFYQX010000030.1, read on the forward strand.
GCCCTCGATGAAGTCGACATCGGGCTTCTCCATCTGCCCAAGGAACTGCCGCGCGTAGGCCGACAGCGACTCGACGTAACGGCGTTGGCCCTCGGCGTAGATCGTGTCGAACGCCAGCGAGCTCTTGCCCGAGCCGGAGATGCCGGTGATCACCACCAGGCGATCGCGCGGCAGGGCGACGTCGATATTCTTCAGGTTGTGCTCGCGTGCGCCCTTGACGTGGATGACGTTCATGAGTCCTTTCGCAGTCTGCGGATCTCGTCGCGCAGCGTGGCCGCCAACTCGAACTCGAGCCGTTGCGCTGCAGCGAGCATCTGCTCCTCCAGCTCTCGCAGCATCTCTAGGCGCTCCTCGCGGCTCGCGCTGCGGGCTTTCTCGCGCACGGTCGTCGTCTCGACGGCCCCCGCGCGCAGGCTCTGCATGATGTCCGTGACCTCTCGCTCGACGGTCCGCGGCGTGATGCCGTGCTCGCGGTTGTGGGCCAGTTGAATCGCCCGCCGACGGTTCGTCTGCTCGACGGCGTGGCGGATCGAGTCCGTCATCAGATCGGCGTAGAGGATCACCTTGCCGCGGACATTGCGCGCCGCGCGGCCGATCGTCTGCACGAGCGACGTCCCCGAGCGCAGGAATCCCTCCTTGTCGGCGTCGAGCACGGCGACCAGCGCGACCTCCGGAAGGTCCAGACCCTCGCGCAGCAGGTTGATGCCGACCAGCACGTCGAACTTGCCGAGCCGTAGCTCGCGCAGGATGTCGATCCGATCGAGCGTCTCGATCTCCGAGTGCAGGTAGCGCGCGCGGAGGCCGACCTCGACGAGGTACTCGGTGAGGTCCTCGGACATGCGCTTCGTGAGGGTCGTCACAAGCACCCGATCGCCGCGGTCGACCACCCCGCGCATCTCGGCGATGAGGTGATCAACCTGCCCCTTGACCGGCTGGATGACGACCTCGGGATCGACGAGTCCTGTCGGGCGAATCACCTGCTCGACAACCCTCTGGCTCTGGCGTTCCTCGTACGGCCCCGGTGTTGCCGACGTGAAGATCACCTGGCCGATCCGGTCCTCGAACTCGCTGAAGGTGAGGGGACGGTTGTCAAGCGCTGACGGCAGACGGAACCCGTAGTCCACGAGCGTCGTCTTCCGCGAACGGTCGCCGTGGTACATGCCGCGCACCTGGGGCACCGTCTGGTGCGACTCGTCGATCACGAGGAGGAAGTCGCTGGGGAAGTAGTCGAGGAGCACCGACGGCGGCTGCCCAGCCCGCCGACCGTCGAGGTGTCGGGAGTAGTTCTCGATCCCGGAGCAGTACCCCATCTGCTCGATCATCTCCAGGTCGTAGCGCGTCCGCTGTTCGAGCCGCTGCGCCTCGAGCAGCTTGCTCTCTGCCCGCAGGACCGTCAGGCGCTCCTCCAGTTCCTGTTCGATGCCGCCGAGCGCCTTCTTCACTTGCGCCTCGGGCGTCGTGAAGTGCGAGGCCGGGTAGATTGTCACGTCCTCTTCGTCGCGGATCGGGTGACCGCTCACCGGGTCGAGGAGCGCGATGCGCTGGATCTCATCGCCGAAGAACTCGAGCCGCACGATGCGTTCCTCGTACGCCGGAATGATCTCGACCGTGTCGCCGCGGGCGCGGAACGTGCCGCGCTCGAAGCCGATCTCGTTTCGGACGTACTGCATGCCGACCATCGCCCGCAGGACGTCGTCGCGATCGATCGCCTCACCCCGCGCGAGCGACAGCGACATGTCGGTGTAGCTCGAGGGCGAGCCCAGGCCGTAGATGCACGATACCGACGCCACAATGATCACGTCGCGCCGCTCGAACAGGGCCGCCGTCGCCGCGTGGCGCAGCCGGTCAATCTCATCGTTGATCGACGAGTCCTTCTCGATGTACGTGTCAGTCTGCGGGATGTACGCTTCCGGCTGGTAGTAGTCGTAGTACGACACGAAGTAGTGCACAGCGTTGTGCGGGAACAGCTCGCGGAACTCGTTAGCGAGTTGCGCGGTCAGCGTCTTGTTGTGGGCCATGACGAGCGTCGGCCGCTGCACACGCTGAATGACGTGGGCGATCGTGAACGTCTTGCCCGTTCCTGTCGCGCCCCACAGGGTCTGAAACGGCAGTCCCTCCTCGAGCCCGTCTGCCAGCTGTGCGATCGCCTTCGGCTGATCGCCGCACGGCTGCAGCCGCTCCGAGATCTCAAACCCCGCTCTCTCCCCAACCCGTGGCCGTCTCATGGCAGTCTGTGATCGTACCCAACGCCGCGCACCCCCACCAGCAGACCGCTAGGCGTCGATGACGAAGTCCCCGTCGATGCTTTCGGCGCCCGCCCACGCCGCGTCGACCCGCTCGACGCCGGCGCGTTCGGGACCCTGGTGGAGCCACGACAGGAGGTGAGCGAGTGCCGCGGCGTCTCCCTCGGCCACGACGTGCACCGTCCCATTCGGAAGGTTGCGCACCGCGCCGGAGACGCCCAGCGCAGCCGCCATCCGCCGCGTCGCCTGGCGGAACCCGACGCCCTGCACCCTGCCGTGCACGGTGACCTCCAGGTGACGCCTCATTGCGGTCTCCTCACCCGCCGCCGGCCGCAGCAGGATGCCGAGAAGCCGACCGAGCCCTGCCTGCCAACGAGGAGACAGGCAGCCCGGGCGCCTCGCGCTCTACGGAGGGCAGAGGGGCTCAAGCAGACCCACGATGCGTTCGAGCGGGGCCACGTCCTCGGCGCTGAACTGCGCCAGTTCCTGCGCGTCGACGTCCAGCACCGCAACCACGCGCCCGCCGCGGAGGAGTGGCACGACCACCTCACTCCTCGACCGCGGATCACAGGCGATATGCCCGGGAAAGGTCGCGACATCCGGCACGACGACCGAGGCGCGCGTCGTCACCGCGTGCAGGCACACCCCGCGTCCCTTGAGGACCTGACACGCCAGCGGACCCTGATACGGGCCGACATGCAGCTCGTCGTCCGCCGCGACAAAGTAGAAGCCGGTCCAAGAGTGATGAGGCATCTTTCCGTGAAGCAATGCGCACACCGTGGCCATCGCCGCGACAAGCGAGGGCGACTCCCCGGCGATCAGGCCCTCCAACTGCTCGCGGATCCGCTCGTATCGAGCCTCACGATCGATCATCGATGCTCCCGTAGTCGCCGGGACTAGAAGTAGTCGGCGAGAAACGTCGTCACGCGTGGAAGGTCCTGCCCGCGATACGTGGGAAGGGCTTCCATCCGCCCCGCGGCGATCATCGCCGCGAACGTCGTGAACCCAGTGAGAACGCTCGACAGCGCGCCGATCCCGCTGCGGACTTCAGGGCGTCCGCCGGGCTCGACAGAGAGGGTCCCTTCGCGGACCCGCAGGGTCCAAATCCCTTGGTTCCACGGAGCCTGAGCGTCCACCACATCGACCACGACCTCGACGTCGGGGGACTCCAAACGCAATCTGTCGAGCGCGGCAACCGAAACGATCCGCGCCATGAACGCGTCGATCACCTGACGACGGCTCGGGTGATCCGCAGTGTATGGCCAGAGCTCGAGATCCTCGGGAATGTCAAACCGCACGGTCTTGATCTGATGCGACAGGCGGCTGAGGAATCTCAGGATCTCGCGCTTGGCCCCCTCGTCGGCGTAGAGAAGTGGATCCACGGTGATGGTGTTGTCGCCCTTCGGCTCGCGCCACACCGAGTACCCGATCAGTCCGACAACCTCTCCGCCTCGCGACACTCTGACGACCCCGCGCGCTGCCGTATCCTCGTGCCAAGAGCGCAGCTCCGTTCGATCGATCCACTGCGCCTCGCCGCGTTGCGCCAGGTTGTATCGCGTCGCCGCCATGCCGTTGTAGAAGTTGCAGCTGGCGACGTCCGGAGATGCAAGCTCTTCGACCTCGTACTCGGTCTCCGCCGGCGGCACGTGGAACTGACCCGGCGCGAGTTCGAGCCGCTGGAAACGGGAGAACATCTCCCACCCGTACTTCCGGTAGAACGACTGATCGAACGGGCCGAGGACGGAGACCACGTGTCCCTTGTCGCGCATCGTTTCGATCGACTTCTCGAGGAGAAGCCGGACCGCGCCTCGCCCTCGCGCCGCGAGGGCGGAGCAGACGAGGCCGATGCCGCCCATGGCAACGACCGAAGAGCGCATGCGCATGCGGTAGTCGTAGAGGACGTACCCTGCGAGTAGGCGCGTCCCCTCGTACACGCCGTACGGTGCGGCGCCGCGTTCGATCACATCGCGAACCCACGGCCCGATGGCCTCGCGCTCGACGGCACGCAGCGTGTACGCCGGCTTCGCGACCCTCACCAGTTCGTCGACGTCCACGATAGGACGACACTCCATAGGGATCACCACGGCCGATGGTACCGAGCCCGACCGCGCGCTGCGACGGTGGGGACGACGCGCAGGAGGCCGGCGGCCGCCCCGGCTCGACTGCGCCCGAACCCCGAGTATCCTTCTCCCGCGGGCTGCACCGAGTTACCCTGTGTCTTCGCACAGCCTGACAAGGGGGAGAGATGACCGACGCACTTCATGCGATCCAGAAGCGCCGTTCCGTGCGCAGGTTCACTGGAGCTCCCGTTCCCCGGGAGACGCTTCTTGCGGCCCTCGAGGCGGCCATGGCCGCTCCGTCGGCGCGCAATCTCAAACCGTGGAGCTTTCTCGTCGTGACAGAGAAGCCGGCAATCCAAGCGATCTGCCGCGCGCACCCCTACGCTGGATTCGGCGCCGACGCCGGAGCCGTTGTCTTGCCGTTCGGATCCAAGAGAGACTCTAAGTGGTTCGACCAGGACATGGCCGCCGCAACAGAGAACCTCCTCATCGCGATCGCAGACCTCGGCCTCGGAGCGACGTGGTGTGGTATGGACGACGAGCGGCAGTCGGCCATCCGCGCGCTCGTCGGGCTCCCTCTGGACCAGTTTGCCTTTGCCCTGATCCCCGTCGGCGTTCCCGTTGAGCCGCCAGTACCGCGGACGCAGTTCGAGGCTTCGCGCGTGCACTGGGAGCAGTTTGGGAGGACCGCCGGCTCCTAGGATCCGCCCACGCTCTCCGCGAGACTGAATCCGACATCGCGCGGTCGGCATGAGACGCTGAGTTCGTCGGCGAATCGCGACGCCCAAGCCAGAACCGCCTCATCTCCGAGCGCCCGCGGCGCGTACAGGACGGCCACGACATCGCGCGTCCCGGGGTGGATCTTGGTCACCATCGAGTCCTTGACCGGATTGCCGCATGGCTCCCAGCCAGCCGCCGACTCGCGGCAAACGACGATCAGGTCTTCAAGGTCGATCGATTGGCCAGAGGGGTTGAAGACGTAGGACTCGCCCGCACGTCCGTAGCGAAGCAACAGGCGGCGGCCGACAAGATCCGCGTCGAAGACGGATCCCGGGAGACCCGACGCCAGGCTGATGGCGTTGTTCGCGTCCACGGCCGCATGAACCCGGGGAAACTCGCCGCGCTGCGCGGCCTGAAGCAGGAACTCGCTCGCCGGCTTGCCGCGTCCGGTCGGTTTGTAGGCCCCGTGGCGCAGCATGTCCCGCACGGCGGCGCGCACGGCGTCGGGGAGGAGGCTCTCGCCGCCGGCCACGCGCGTCAGCAGGGCGTCAAGGAACTCACAGCGCCCTCCGCCCTGCGGCGCGATCCCTTCCGCCCAGGCCACCGCGGCCACGACGCGGCCCGCCACGCCCTCGTCCATCGTCACCACGAAACGATCGGACATCGTGCCCCCTAGAGCTCTGGCGCGCCTCGCCGATACAAGAAGGTCGTGGACACTCCGCCAGCCGTGACCGTGTACTCGCCCGGTTGCATGCCGCGCTCCATCAGAGGCACGGTCGCCTCAAACGGAGTCTCGGCGTCGCTGCAGGAATCCGCGAGTGCGCGGCGCGTCGTGAGCGACAGCGTGACGACGCGCCCCTCGAGCGCCTGTTTGACCGCCCCGATCCGCGTGCAGGGATCGCGCACCGTGCCGCGCACGACGGCCACGAAGTGAATCGGGGTTCCCGGAGCCAGCACGACCTCGACCGACTCGACGTTCGGGATCCCGTAGATGTACTCGGGGGAACTCTGCCGCGCGCTGCAGCCAGCAGCAAGCAGACACGCCGCCACGCCCAGGCTCACGAGGCCGAAAGCCGCTGCGCAGACTCGCCAGACGCTCGCCACCTGCACCTCCCGACCCGCACCTCCGCCCATCGTACCCGGCCGAGCAGTAGGCCCACCAGCATCGCGTCACGCGCGCCGCGCGACAATATCGACGCGAAGGTTGGGATCGAGATGGCCCTTGACGGCGCACTGCTCGGCAGCGCGGCCGCATGCGTCGACCATCTCGTTCGGGAACTCCGTCGGGAGAAGAATCTGGATCTCGATCCGCGACAAACGGTGCCCGCCTGCATCGCGCACGGCGGCAAGGGCCATCTCGATTCCCGCTGTGGGCAGGCTCCGCCGCTGGCAGAATGCGAGGACGTAGAAGCCAGCGCACGTCCCCAGCGACGCGAGGAACAGGTCAAACGGGCTCGGCGCGGCGTTGGTTCCGCCGGCCTCCGTCGGCTGGTCGGTCTGCACGAGGAACCCCTTGTACAGGGCATCCACGCGTCTTCCGCCCGGGAACACGATCTGCATGGTCATCAGAAAGGCCCCTTCGATGTCCAGGTGTGGCTCCGCCCTCGGCAGGCCGTCGGCATGCCCGCCGGCCACGTGAGGCTCACGGTCATCATACCGACTGCCGTGGACGACGGCGAGACAAGAACGGCCCAGCGGGTTGCGGCTTCCGTGCCTGGACCGTCGTCGCCGGGACGCCTTGCTGACGGGTGACGTTCGGCCGCAAGCTCATCGCGTGCACGACAAGCGCCGTCACAGGAAGGGAGCCCAACGGTCGAGGCACCGGCGCGAGACCCTGAACAGCAGCTTCGCCCTGCATGCTCGCGAGATCGCCAACCGACCGGGCATCGCCGCACGGCTTCTGTCAGGCTGCTTCCTTTCTGCGCCCGCGCCGAGCCTGCCACAGCACGATCAGCGCGGCGGCCGCACTGCCCACCGCGGCGCCCGCTGCATCCAGCAGCAGGCCCCGCACGTTGAACGACCTCGTCGGCGCCGGAATCTGCGCCAGCTCGACAAGCCAGCCGAAGCTTGCCGACAAGGCCGCGGCGAGCGCCGCGCGGCGCCACAGCTTCCGCGCGCGCAAGGCAAAGACGAGGAGTCCCGCCAGAACGGCGTACGCCGGGAGATGAAGGGTCGCACGCCCGACGGCGTCGATGGCTCGCTCGATCGGAGCATCGCCGAAGGGCCGAAGCGAAAGGTAGGCGACAAGGGCGCTGTAGGCAGCCACCCCGAGCCAGGCGCCCCGCCGCCCGCCCCGCGCCGTCACAGCCACGCCAGGCCGGCGATCAGCAGCGAGATAACCGCCAAGAAAGTGACCCGGGCAATGTCCTGCAGGCGCGGATCCGGGCCCAGCTCATGGAACGCCCGCACGCCGTTGATCACGCGAGGCAGTGCCGCAAGATCGTGCCACGTGAAGGTCTCGCGCGTGCCGATGGCAACCCAAGCCTTGCCGCCGACCGCAGACGCCGACCACGCGACCACGTAGTACTTGCCGGGTCCCGGAACGCGCACCGTGGCATCCCCGAGGATCCAGGATCGCGTTCCGGTCACGGGCTCGCGCCACACCGGGGCGTCGCCAATCCGCGAGGTGACAACGAGCATGCCCCCCAGACCGGCCGGGACGGGGATCGGGAGGGCGAGGCTCGGCAGTCCTGGGCCCAGCAGCGCGAGTTGAGGGCGGTACGCGCGCAACCGATCGATGTACGGAACGCCAATCTGAACGTAGAGGTCCATGGCCGCCGGAACCTCGACAGCCATCCACAGACTCGCCCGGCCGACCGGCAGATCGCCGTACACGACTTGGGAGGTCTCCGGATCGGTGATCTCGACGGCCACCGCCGGATCATCGTAGACCCCACCTATGGCCACCGCCTGATGTGCAGCGCACGGCACGGCCAGCAACAGGACCAACACCACCGGGCCGAAGCCCGCCTTCGCGCGTCCGATCATGGTCTGCCTCCAGTCCGTGCCGTGCCTTCAGTCTACGCGATCCGGCCGCCTCGGCCAGCGGCAACGTCAGCAGACGGGACACGTGGGAGCGGAAAGGCCCGACGAGACCGCTACGCTCTGCCTGAGCGCGGCGTATCGTCGAGCGTCTCAGAGACGAGCCGCGCAGAAGGGGGAACGATGAGAAGGGGACTTGCGCTCGCGCTCTGTGCCGCCATCGCCGTCAGCTGCGTGGGCCTCTCCGTTGGCCTCGGGTCGGTCGCGCTGGGGTTCCATCTCATTCCATCGATCGAGCGGCGCGATGGCCATCGCGCCTGGGACCTCTCCCTGTCGCTCGGCGCTACCATCACGTTGGGAACCCAGGACTCGCTCGACGTGACCGCAATCATCGACTCCGGTCCAACCGCGTTGGGTACCACAGTCACCTACTGCTACGACGTCACCGAGCAGATGAAGCTCGGTGTCGGGCTCACGGCGCTGTGGCCCGTCACGGCGGACGCCGTTTCCGCCGCGCCGATGTTTGAGTCGTTCGCCCGCGCCTCCGTGCAGGACCAGATCGGCGCCGGCCTGACCGCTCGATTGGCGACGACGCTCCCGTTCCTCACGGTCGCCAGGGCAGCGGACCGATGGTCGGTTCTGCCCCTCGCCGACTTGCCCTCCGTTGCGCTAGGCGGCGACATCCGCCTGGCCCCGACGGGATCGCTCGTCGGCGAGATGACCCTGCAGCCGGTGATCACGGACACGACGACGCTCATCGACCCGCTCGGGCGCGTGACCGACGAGCTGCTGGTGCTGCCGATGTTCTCGCTGTTCACGCGCTACATCCCCGTCCCGTAGCGCCTAGTACATCGTCTGCATGTCGAGCAGGCCCCTGCTGCGAGCTCGCCGTTCGGCGAGCCGAAAGCAGAGCACGGCAAGGCCGGCAAGCACGGCCGTCGAGCCGGCAATGACCCCGACCAAGACGCCGTCGGACAGCCCGCGGAAGGCCGGCGCCCCGTACCCCAACAGGGCACGGCGGAACGCCTCGAGCCAGTACGTGATCGGAAGCGCACGCCCAATACCGGCCAGCCACCCAGGGAGCGCCTCGAGCGGGAAGACAACGCCGCACAACAGGTACAGCCCGCCGGCGACGGCCTCGCCCACGCCGTAGTTGTGGCGCGCCGTGATCAGCGTCACGCCGCCCAGCAGGATGCCGAACAGCGCGAGCATCGCCGATCCGATGACGAGTGCGGCTGCAAGGAGCAGCACATCCATCCCGGCGAGACGCACCGGCACGCCGAGCGCAAGCGTCCCAAGCAGGAGCATGATGACGACGGCGACCGTCGCCACGAGTGCTTTGGCCACGCCCCTCCCCACGAGATAGGCGAGCACGTTCACCGGCGCCGTGTACACGTACTTCAGCATCCCGTAGTGCTCGCGATCGTCAATGATCGTCCAGCTGATCCCCGACAATACGGCCGGCACGTACAGGAATGCCGCATTGCCGACGAACACCGCCGGGAACAGAGGACTCGCCAAGCCGTCCTTCGCAATCACCGCGTACATGAATACGAGGATGAGGGCGCCCGCGAGCGGCTTCACGAGCGAGTAGACGGCAAAGACGAACGGGTCGGCCCAGTTTGACTCGATCTGCCACCCAAGCCATGTCGCCGTGCGGAAGCTTCGCCAGGCCTCCCGTCGCACCACGCCATCGCCGTCCATCACTGCCCCCTCACGGTGAGTCGCCCCTCGCGTCGAGCGAGCGCCTCGAACGTCGCCAGAGCGTGCCGCGCAAGAACGAGGAAGATCACGGCTGCGCCGGTGAGAATCGCCAGCTCGACCCCCGCCGACAGGAAGCGCAGGTCGGCCATCATCGACGGGAACAAGAGCTGACGCATCGCGTCGAGCCCGAGAGTGATCGGCAGGATCGACGCCGCCGCGGCCACAACACGGCCGAGCGCCCGCACCGGGAAGTAGAAGCCGGACACGAGCGACACCGGCTCCTGTAGGAGGTTCGAGAGATGCCACG